>NZ_JBWKME010000143.1:0-119225 GCF_056431085.1 Mesorhizobium waitakense
GCATCGCCATGCGTGCCGACAAAACCGACAAGAGCTTTGCCGCGTTCATTCACCTCGCCGCCGCCATCATAAGCTCCAGATGAATATCAACAGCCCTTAGCCAGGCGCCAGGTCATGCCGGAAGTCGTACACTGGAGCCACAAGGGTCCCAACGACCGGGCGGAGAACTCGCATCGGCCCGGCCTTCGGCGGTTTCGAAGCTAAACTGCCACTCCCTTGATCCCTCTGCCCCGGCCAGCAATGGAGCCGGGGCACTCCAGTACAGACTCTGCCCATCGATCGGCACGGACTCCAGACCGACATCGTCGAACAGCCGCGCATTTGACCGCGTTCGCCAAATTATGGCCGGATCTTTGCGAAGCCTCCACATCTGCGTGAACGAAGCCCTCCAGGCATCATCGTGATTGGACTTCACGATCCGTTGGAGTCACGCTGGCTGCAGGCATAAGAAGGATATGGGTGGACCAACTATCGTCCGAATAGGAGGCCAAGATGAAGCACCAAACGATCGAGCAACTGCAGATCGTCGCCGAGATCGATCAGGCCTACCCGCGCCAGACCATGTCGCGCAGCGAACGTCTTGAACGCTGGGCGGAGCTCCTCGAACGGAACCCTGACCGGCGCCTCTCGACGCTGCCTCAGACTGAGTACCAGCCGGCTAATGCGCGCGCGATCATGCGCGGCCACGACACGCCGATTTCGATCGCTTTCGAGGATCCTGTCCTGCGCGCCGCCGGGTTGGAAAACGACAACTACGGCGGAGCGAAGCGGTTCTTCGAACTGACCGACAGGCAATTGCATGAGATCATCTGCTATTGCCATTTCGGCGCGACGGTGAACGCCGCAACGGCCGCCCGTCACATCCGTGCGGCGATTGCAGGGAGACAGCCCGGCATGTTCGCTCGGATGCGTGAGGCGTTCGTCGGATAAAGCCGGCGCCGTTTCGCAGCATCATTTTTGAAGCGGCTCGCATGGAAAGCCGCCGCCGCAGCGCAGGCAAGCGCTCCCCACGCGGGAAGGCTGCGTTGCATGAGGGGATGGTGCGGTCATGATTATCCAAGGTCCTTTTCGAGAGCGGCGGCAAGGTCTGCTGGGCAGAGCTGCACCATCTGTTGCGCCGAACTCTGCAGGGCGATTGCCGGCAGGTGAATGAACGCGCCGACGCGTCGCCAGGCAAGCCTGGAAAATTTGGCACTCCTATCATTCGAGTGCCAAAGGGGCTATGTTAAGTGTTGCAGTCGCTCTATGTGCGGCGGCAGAAAGAACCCCAATGAAATTCCGACCACTCCACGACCGCGTCGTCATTCGGCGCGCGGAAGGCGATACCAAATCCAAGGGCGGAATCATCATTCCCGACACCGCCAAGGAAAAGCCCCAGGAAGGCGAAGTGATCGCCGTCGGCCCAGGCTCACGTGACGAGAGCGGCAAGCTGATCCCGCTCGACGTCAAGGCCGGCGATCTCATCCTGTTCGGCAAATGGTCCGGCACCGAGGTCAAGATCGACGGCGAGGATCTCCTGATCATGAAGGAGAGCGACATTATGGGCATCGTCGAGAAGACCAAAGCGGGCAAGAAAGCCGCCTGACCGGGCGATTTGCGCTCTCCTAATTTCTAGGCTGAACTGGACGTAAAATCATGTCTGCCAAGGAAATCAAATTCTCCACCGATGCCCGTGACCGCATGCTGCGCGGTGTCGAGATCCTCAACAATGCCGTGAAGGTGACGCTCGGCCCCAAAGGCCGCAATGTCATCATTGACCGCGCCTATGGCGCGCCGCGCATCACCAAGGACGGGGTCGCCGTCGCCAAGGAAATCGAGCTTGCCGACAAGTTCGAGAACATGGGCGCGCAAATGGTGCGCGAAGTGGCCTCGAAGACCAACGACCTTGCCGGTGACGGGACCACCACCGCCACGGTGCTGGCCGCTTCCATCCTGCGCGAGGGCGCCAAATTCGTTGCCGCGGGCATGAACCCGATGGACCTCAAGCGCGGCATCGATCTTGCTGTGGCTGCCGTGGTGAAGGACGTTCAAGCCCGGGCCAGGAAAGTCAAATCTTCGGACGAGATCGCCCAGGTTGGCACGATCGCCGCCAATGGCGACGCGTCGGTCGGTGCCATGATCGCCAAGGCGATGGACAAGGTCGGCAATGACGGCGTCATCACCGTCGAGGAAGCCAAGACCGCCGAGACCGAACTCGACGTCGTCGAAGGCATGCAATTCGACCGTGGCTATCTTTCTCCCTATTTCGTCACCAATGCCGAGAAGATGCGCGTCGACATGGAGGACCCTTACATCCTCATTCACGAGAAGAAACTCGGAAATCTGCAGGCGATGCTGCCGATCCTTGAAGCCGGGGTGCAAAGCGGCAAGCCGCTGCTGATCATCTCCGAGGACGTCGAAGGCGAAGCGCTGGCGACCCTTGTGGTCAACAAGCTGCGCGGCGGCCTGAAGGTCGCGGCCGTCAAGGCGCCGGGCTTCGGCGACCGTCGCAAGGCCATGCTGGAAGACATTGCGGTGCTCACCGCCGGCCAGATGATTTCCGAAGACCTCGGCATCAAGCTCGAGAACGTCACCATCGACATGCTCGGGCGGGCCAAGCGCGTGCTGATCGAAAAGGACACGACCACGATCATCGACGGCGCCGGCGAAAAAGCCACCATCCAGGCGCGTGTCCAGCAGATCAAGTTGCAGATCGAGGAAACCACCTCCGACTACGACAAGGAGAAACTCCAGGAGCGGCTGGCGAAGCTGGCTGGCGGCGTTGCCGTCATTCGCGTCGGCGGCGCGACCGAGACGGAAGTCAAAGAAAAGAAGGACCGCATCGACGACGCGCTGAACGCCACGCGTGCGGCGGTGGAAGAAGGCATCGTTCCGGGTGGTGGCGTGGCGCTGCTGCGCGCCAGGTCGGCGCTTA
This sequence comes from Mesorhizobium waitakense, assembly GCF_056431085.1. Lineage (NCBI taxonomy): Bacteria > Pseudomonadati > Pseudomonadota > Alphaproteobacteria > Hyphomicrobiales > Phyllobacteriaceae > Mesorhizobium > Mesorhizobium waitakense. The sequence continues at coordinate 2,915 of NZ_JBWKME010000143.1, forward strand.
ACGGGCTGACGGGAGCCAATGCCGATGTGACGGCCGGCATTTCGATCGTGCTGAGGGCGCTCGAGGCGCCGATCCGCCAGATCGCCGAGAATTCCGGCGTCGAAGGCTCGATCGTCGTTGGAAAGCTGATGGACAGCAAGGATCACAATCAAGGTTTCGATGCTCAGACCGAACTCTACGTCGACATGATCAAGGCCGGTATCGTCGACCCCGCCAAGGTCGTTCGGACGGCCCTGCAGGATGCCGGCTCGATTGCCGCGCTCCTGATCACCGCTGAAGCAATGATCGCGGACATTCCGCAGAAGGATGCGCCCGCTATGGGTGGCGCAGGAGGTATGGGCGGAATGGGCGGAATGGACTACTGAGCGGCGCCTGAAACTATAGCCAGGACGCCGGAAGGCCAGCGACGCGGGCACATGCGAGCCGATATCTCGGCGATCATCGGTTCGCTTGACATCGTGTTCGGGGAGATCGATCGATAGGCGCTCGTCGCTGTCGTTTTTGCTGCTAAAAATGGTCTTGGAGACAAGAACATGACCGACACTCTTGCCGAGAAAACATGTACGCCTTGTCGCGGCGGCGTCCCGCCGCTCACGCGTGATGAAGCCCAACGCTTCCAGGCACAGGCTCCAGATTGGGAGCTGGGTGACGATGCCCACCGCATCCAACGGAGCTTTCGATGCCGCAATTTCCGGGACGCGCTCACCCTTGTTCAGGAGATAGGTGAGCTCGCCGAAACCGAAGGCCATCACCCCGACATCAGCTTCGGCTGGGGCTATGTGACGGTTTCCCTGAGCACCAAGAAGATCAAAGGACTGCACGAGAACGATTTCATCATGGCGAGCAAGATCGATCGGGTGCTCGATCGCTCGGGCCGGCCCGTCGACCGCCAGCAGTGACACGGCAGATCCATCGCCAATCTAGCGAGGTTTCCATGACACAGATCCGAACCGACAACCAACCCGTCACCCAAATCACCATCGTCGATTCTGAACCGGACAAGCAGGCCGAGGCATTGTCCGTCATGACCGAGCGGGTGCGCTTTATGGCGCGCCAGCCTGGCTTCATCTCAATCAGCCTGCATCGCAGCCTCGACGGGCGGCGCATCGTCAACTACGTCCAATGGCAGAATCGCGATCTCTTGCGATCGGCTCATCAATCGCCGGAATTCCGGAAGGAGTGGGGTCATTTCGATCAGTTGACGGACGAGATCGATCCCAATCTGTACGAGGTAGCCCAGGTGATAGATAGTGGTCAGTAGGCGTGCCGCCCACGTGACCTGAACCGCCGGGTCGAGACGGCCGACAAGAGCTGACAAAGTCTAAGCCATGGCTGCCATGAACCATCGCGTCGTCACCGTGTTCGGTGGAACCGGGTTTCTCGGCCGCCGCGTTGTTCGGCATCTCCGCGATGGTGAGTTTTTCGTTCGGATCGCATCAAGACATCCGGAACGGGCCAAGAAGCTGTTTGGTTCTGATGATCCGCAACTTCAATCGGTCGAAGCCAATATCCACGATGAGCGGGCGATCGCCGATGCACTTGCCGGTGCTTACGGTGTTGTAAATGCGGTCAGTCTTTATGTCGAACAGGGACAGGAGACCTTTCATTCCGTGCATGTCGAGTCAGCCCGGCGGGTTGCAGCCCAAGCACACCGAGCTGGCGTCGAACGGCTCGCTCACATTTCAGGAATCGGCTCCGATGTTGCCTCGCCGTCGCTCTACATCCGTAAGCGTGGCGAAGGCGAACTGGTGGTGCGTGCAGCGTTTGCTGACGCCACTATCATCCGCCCGGCGGTGATGTTCGGACCGGATGACGCGTTTCTCACCATTGTCCTCAAACTTCTCCGCCGGCTTCCAATCTATCCGATGTTCGGTCGCGGCCTGACGAGATTGCAGCCGGCCTATGTGGGCGATGTGGCAGAGGCGACCGCAAGAGCGCTGCAGGGGACGGAGACGCATGCGATCACGTACGAGTGCGGCGGTCCTCGCGTCTATTCTTACAAGGAATTTCTCAGAGCCGTTGCGCACGAAGCCGGTCTTAAGCCCAAACTGATTCCAATCCCATTTGCCGCTTGGCACGCGCTGGCTTGGTTCGCCGAAATGCTCCCGAGCCCGCCTGTCACTCGGAATCAAGTGGAACTGATGCAGGTCGACAACGTGTCATCGCCGGAGATGCCGGGATTTGGAGAACTTGGAATTTCGCCGTACTCGGTCGAGGAAATGCTCCAGGAGATATTGTGGGATCACTGATCAAAGAGCTTCTTCGGCTAGTGCGCTCCCGCCAAGGGGAACGACAAGGGCAAGGTCGAGGGCATGGTGAAGTATTCCCGCTCGAACTTCATGACGCCGATACCGGCGGCGGCGAGCGTCGATGAGGCTTCGGTCTATCGTCTGCTCAGGGCGCACGACCTGATCAACAGTCCGGCCTTCATCGTCATGAAGGCTGCCAACGAGTTCAAATTGAGTCGTATGTACCAAACCGGCACACTATATATCGATGGTCGCCTGCACCTTCCCGGCAAGCCGGCGAGTGGAAGAGACCACCACGCTTTCGCCCAACAAAGGGAGAAGCGATAATGACGTTCAATGACTCAGCGGACTCAAAGCAGCTTTCAATACTGGCCACAGTGGTCGATGATTATTGCCGTCAGGCCGGGATAGCAGTGGGCGATCCGGCCAGGGAACGTCTTGGCCGTCAAATCATCGAGTTGTTCCAAAGCGGCATGGATCATCCAGACGAGTTGTTGTTGGCCCTAAACCATCACTACGACGAGTGGCTTGGTGAGGTTGGCCTGCCGTCGTCTTGTGCCGACCAAGCCGCATCGCTGATCTCTGGCGCTGCTCCCTCTCCTGCGGATCACCCGTCGATGTCGCCGCTACGCTTCCCCCAACGAAAAACCCCGCAGGGGCGGGGCTTCTAGTATTTTTCGGCGCGGGCTTGCGCGCTCCACTGAAAACAGTGACGGAGCAGTTAGGCGACAGGGCCAGCGTCTGCCGTTACTGCGAGTCAGGATATCGTTGCATCATCGGCGTTCCGAGCCGCGTCGAACGCGACAGGTCGATTCATGACATTGCTGACGGCAGAACCAGCGAGTGTGCGCGTCACGGAAGCCGGAAAGCAGCGGTCGTTCAATTACGGAATTCGGATGCAATTGTATCGACTCCGACTGTCCTTGCACACCCTGCAAAGCTGCGCCGATGGCGCTTGCAAGGACGACAGGAAAACACCACCTATAGACTGATAGCGAACAAGCTGGAAACGTCGGTTCAAGTCCGACGGCCCCGACCAAATCGGGGTTTCGTCTAGGGTAGGACACCACACTTGGTAAACGCCGCTCCCTTCCGGTCGAGCGGCGTTTTCGTATCTTCTGTAAAAAGGTAACAAACGGCCCGCATTGTGGAAAGGCTAGCCTTGTAGCGCTGGCTAGTGCGTCCGCAACTCGAACTTGATCAGGACTTGCATAAGCTGCCTGTCTGTCTCGTCACTTTCGCCATTTCCAAGTGTGACTTCGGTGAGCGTTGCGAACTGGCTTGGCAATACCGTCTGAGCGGCAAGCGATGCGAGATTCCTCTGCTTGATAAGCGCTGACTAACAGGTTGTTTGCAATCTTTGAGGGGATGCAGAAGCCCTTGAGGCCTGCGAAGTCGGAGCCTGTCAGTGATCATGATGCACGGTGCCCAACCACGGCAATTCTGAAGTGTCCGCATCAAGCATTTGTTGTCAGCAGAGCGTGCGCGCGGTCTGAAATAAAGGAACTCGAACGCTGCACCAGTGCCGCCCGCAGCACTTGAAACCATGCCCGGGTCTTCCATGTAATACGCAATAGCGCACAACTTTCCGAATGAGGAAGCGCCGGCAGATGAGTCTGCTCCCCACCAGCAATTCAACAGAGCATCGCCGTGCCGACCATCGTTGGCCGGCAGCGTTAACAACAGAGCGTTTTCCTCTTCGTTGTCAGACGAAGGGAGATACACAATGGCAAAGGTCGTTTGCGTCCTCTATGACGATCCGGTCGACGGTTATCCGACAAAATATGCGCGGGACGGCCTGCCAAAGCTCGACCGCTATCCCGGCGGCCAGACACTTCCCACGCCGAAGGCCATCGACTTTGAACCGGGGGTTCTGCTCGGCAGCGTATCGGGCGAACTCGGCCTCAGGAGATTTATCGAAAGCGCCGGGCACAGCCTGGTTGTGACTGCGGACAAGGACGGTCCCGACAGCGTTTTCGAACGCGAACTCGTCGGCGCTGAAATCGTCATCTCGCAGCCGTTCTGGCCGGCATACCTGACCGAAGAACGCATAGCTAAGGCAAGCAGACTGAAGCTTGCGATCACCGCCGGCATCGGATCCGATCATGTCGATCTTCAGGCCGCCATGGACCGCGGTATCACGGTCGCCGAGGTGACTTACTGCAATTCGATCAGCGTGTCCGAGCATGTGGTCATGATGATCCTGGGGCTCGTGCGCAACTACATCCCGTCCTACCAGTGGGTCGTGAAAGGCGGCTGGAATATCGCCGACTGCGTCGCACGCTCCTACGATATCGAGGGCATGCAGATCGGAACCGTCGGTGCCGGCCGGATCGGCAGCGCGGTGTTGCGCCGGCTGAAGCCGTTCAACGTCAAGTTGCACTACACCGATCGCCACCGCCTGCCTGAGGTGGTCGAGAAAGAGCTTGGCGTCACCTTCCACAAGGACCCCGCATCCATGGTCGGCGTCTGCGACGTGGTCACCATCAATGCACCTCTGCATCCCGAGACGGAAAACCTCTTTGACGAGACGATGATCGCCAGGATGAAACGCGGCGCCTATCTGGTGAACACGGCGCGCGGCAAGATCTGCAATCGTGACGCCATCGCCCGCGCGCTGGAGAGTGGCCAACTCGCTGGCTATGCCGGCGACGTCTGGTTCCCGCAGCCGGCTCCCAAGGATCATCCGTGGCGATCGATGCCGCATCACGGCATGACGCCGCACATTTCAGGATCGTCGCTCTCCGCCCAGGCGCGCTACGCCGCGGGCACCCGCGAAATTCTCGAATGCTGGTTCGAAGGCCGGCCGATCCGTGAGGAATATCTGATCGTCGATGGCGGCAAGCTCGCCGGCGCCGGTGCACATTCCTACAGCGCCGGCGACGCCACCCGCGGTTCGGAAGAGGCAGCACGCTTTAAGGCCAGGAGTGATCCGAGCTAGATCGATTTCCGCTGCGCTCGACTCGGACGGGAAGAAGACAAGGGTGACGTGGGGCAGATCAACATGGGTCCTGCTGCCAAGGTTGACGAAAAGACCAAGGCCGAACTCAAGAAAAATTGGACGATGATGCTGGCCGGTTTGAAAAAGTCCGCTAAAGAAGATTGATGTGTCCGTGCCTCTGATTAGGGTTAACACGCTAGGGCGGAGCGGTTGGACGGGGACTCATCCCAACCGGAACAAGTCAGCATCCGCGCATGTATTCTCAAATTTCGTTGACTGACAAGTCTTCCCGATGTGTCGCGATCTGCCATCTATTCCCCCACGCATCCCGCATCATCGCTCGTCGGTCGCCATAAGGCGTGTCCTTGGGTTCCTCAATCGACTCTCCGCCCGCACCGATTGCACGCCGGTACGTTTCGTCAGCGTCTTCTACATACACATAGAGGAAAGCCGGCATTGCTTCGCGTTCGCCATCGCCGCTGACCATCACGATAGGGTCGCCAATCTTCATCTCTGCCGGCGCCCCAGTCCGGTACTCGCCGGTCGCGTCGAATACGGTTTTGAGAAATTCGACCAAGCCCCTGACGTCGTCGGTGACGATTCTCGGTGTGACGGTGCGCCAGCCATCGGGCTGAAATTTGACCATTTGCTCACCCTATCAATCAGCCACGACAGTTGCATGAGGGGCGAGGGGTTAGCCATGCTGCGCCTCGTAGGCTCTGCACGTTACCGGCGGATCGGCGCGGTTGGCGCTGCAGTCGTTCCTCGAGGGATCCTAAGCTTTCTGCCGCAAGTCGAACAAGAGCGCGTGCTCGGGTTATAGGGCCAGGTTCGGTCCTCAGGGCGCTTACCCACGTAGGAACAGATGAACTTCCTGACCGGGATGTTCAGTGGACGGGTAGGGAGACCCATTGGCCGTGAAACCGCGAGCCGGCAAGATTCGTCGCATGGCGGCATTATTGCTGCGTGTTGTAGCGAACACGGCTGATCCGCTTGCGAATGACAGCGCCGCGTCGACGAGACGCCAGCCCAATTTATGACGGCGATGGCTTTCTGCGACGACCACATACCCTAGTTCGACTGGGTAGGCGGCGGCGTCAGCATTTGATTTCGACTTGGCAAAGACGGCGGTTCGATAGTCCGGCTTTGGATTTATAATCGCGGCAGTTCCGACCAGCTTCTCACCGTCATAGAGCATGACTAGGCCCCGCGCACCCTTGATGCGTTCAAGCAGCCCATAGTGGGAAACTTCGCCCTTCGAAACAACCAACTTGACAAAGGCATCGAGTTCTTTGTCGGCATATCCATGCGGGGGCTTGGCGGTCAACGAACTGAGATGTTGCATTGCTTGACATAGGTCACTCAGATTGAGGTCGCAAATTCATCGACACGGGCGGGCCGAGAGCGAGGCAATTTTCAGGCGTGAATTGCGCGCCGGCGCTCCCGGTCTCTCGGCGAGGCCCTCCGCGCCGCCGGGCTGCCCTAGTAACGGTGCAATTTACGATGCTTGCACAACCGGACAGCAGCGAACGTCTCCTTGTGAGCGCATCACGGTCACCGGTCCTTTGATCCGAAGGTCTGCTTTCCACCCCTTGCAGACGGTCAGACTAGTTCTGTGCAAGAGCCGACTGAAAGTCCTTGGTGTTGTTGCGATTGGGATAGGACTGGTCCGGCACCGGCACGCCGAGATGCAGGCAGAGCGGCTTCCACCCATCTCCCAGATTGTGGACCAGCAGCCGACCCGGCGGCACTGTCGCAATGACCGCCCTTACATTGGCCTCGTAGACGGCTATGGCATTAGCGCGATCGTGCGGCCGGCCGCCGAAGACCTGCCTGGAGATCAAGGCAAGACCCAGCGACTCCTGATCCGTGCTCCGGCTGATGCCTGCCAGGATCGTTTTCTCGAAGCTTTTCCACCAGCTTTCCGGCGATCGGTATGTCAGAATGACCCGGGCGTCTGGATAGAACTCAATCAGGTCACGCCAATAGTGCGCCGAGGGCCAGTCGATGCAGGACGCGTAGCCGGCAAACAGCTGGTTCCAGCCTGGTGCCGCGCCCTGCGCCAGCGCACGCCAAAGCCGCTTCTGGCCTTCATTGGCCATGACTTCGGACATGTGGTGACAGGGGCCGAAGCCAAGGATCGTCAGCGCCTCGCGCATCGAATCCGTTCCTGTCCGGCCAAAGCCCGTTCCGATTACCCTTATCGCCATTGTCCCCCCGTTCAGGCCTACAGCCAGATCAGTCGCTTGCGAGCACCAGGCGGTTTCCCTCAGGGTCGGAGAGGTCCAGCGCCCCCTCCGTTTGCAGCGAGGGCACCTGCGCATCGCCGAGACGTCGCGCGACGGCCGCGAGGTCTTCCCGGGTAGGAATCACGACGGTAAAATGCTCCAGACCCGCCGCGCCGAGCGGTGGCTCCTTCAGCTCGTCGCGAGCCCAGATGTTGAACGCCACCATGTGTGTGCGTTCCTCGGTGCCGCAGTCGAACAGGCCAAACGTTGCAGACTGGATATGTGGCCTGAAGCCAAGCACTCCGAGGTAGAACGCCATCAGCGTTTCGGGCGACCGTGCGCGCATATGAATGTGACCGATGAAGGTATCCGCCGCCAGCGGAACTTTGACGCGGTCCGCCGGGTCGAGCTCCTGCAGCAATCGATCGATATCCAGAGGTTCGAGCCCGGAATGCCTTGTGCCGTCCTTGGCGACAAGCGAAACACCGCCGCCAGCCATCTCTTCCCTGGAAGCGAAGCGCCCGGGTGTGTCGAAGCAGATCTCGATCCCGTTGCCGGAAGGGTCGGAAACGTAAAGGGATTCCGAGATCAGGTGATCCTGGGCGCTGTGCCTCAGGCCGGAGGCCCGCAGCCGGGCGGCGACTCGGGCCAATTCCTTGCGTGTCGTGACCTGGATGGCGACATGAAAAAGATCGCGGGACTTTGACGGCAGGACGGTTGTTGCCCCGGCAGGCAGCACAATAAGGATCTTGCCGTCGACGCCGAGTTCGGCGATCCCGCCGTCCCTGGTCAGGGTCGAGAGGCCGACCACGTCACGCCAGACCGGTAAGGCGGCTGGAATGTCGACGACGCGCAGATGAACCGGGCCGAGACGGGTGGTGCTGGCCAGAATTTCTTGGCTCTTCATCGGCCGTTGTCTCCCTGCAGCGCTGGAACATTAGCTGCGAAAGATATGCCTGTCTTGCGCATAGTTCGGGTCGACCGCTCCCGGGCGCGTATTCGCCTGTGGTAGCCGGGCCGTTGCCGCTCCTGCTGTCATTTGCGATATCCGGCGGATGGGGGAGCAGATGGACAAGGCAAGCGCGGAGCACCGCTACGAGGACTGGGACAAGCTCAACGCGGAGCAGGATGCGCTCGGCGCCTTCGAGCCTGTCATGACGCATTCCTTCGGAATTGATCCGCAGGACGGCCGGCCCGTGATGTTCCACTTTCAGATGATCTGCGACCTAGCGACCGTCGTCGACTTCGGTGAGTCGTGATCGCCGAGCCTAAGCACATATTGAGGCCGACCGCTGGCTCTCCGCCCCAATGCCGCATCGTGGAGGTGGTGCGTCGCTACCGCGTAGGGTGGTCGTGGCATGAGTGCCGATGTCCGCTTGGGTCAAAGTCGACATTCAGCCGGCAGGCAAATCAAGCTAACAGAGTAGCCGAGAATTTCGTCCAGTTCAGATCGCCACCGTGCACTGGTGGCTCTGAATCAGGTGCTTCTGCAAACGGTGAAGGAAGTCCCCAGACCGCCCCTTGGATCTTGTAGGGCTCTACAGGGCCGGTGAAGCCGCCCCTACGGTTGGGTAGCGACTGCGCGAGACCGGATGGCCATCGCTAGCTCTCCGCATGGCTAAAGACCACAGCGCCGTTGTCGTTACGAACTTCAACGGCGACGATTCCATCGTCACCTTTTCGGGTCTGGAACATCTTGATTGCATGGTCTTTCGCAGTCTTCTCGGCGTCGAACGTCTCCTTGTCGACGATGCCCTGTCTTCCGTACCAGATGACAGTGAAGGCCATTTTTGGTCGTTCCTTTGCACCAAGCATACAGGAATTCAGGGCGGTAGGGATGAAAGCACGGTGCCACATTCAAGCATTGGCGCTCCACAGGGCCGGTGAACTAGCCGCGTCTGGACAAACGGCAAGAGGTCGCATTCTGCCCTGGGGGAAGAGGGCGTGGACAAGCACCCCTACGACAATCGCTCTGGACAGTGGCGCAAGGGTACCGCCGGCAAACGCCGTCGTCGTTCTGGCAGCCCGTCGTGGTGGGTGTCCATCTTTGCGGGCGGCGCATTTCTGGCCGGCTTGCTGACCCTTGAAATCGGCCCACCTCTCGTAGGCTGCAACATCAAGGGCAATATCAGCTACAACACAGGCGAGCGCATCTACCATGTTCCCCGGACAGGAATACTACTGGCAGACACGTATAAGCCTTTGGAAGGGGGAGCGGTGGTTTTGCTCTGAAGCGGCCGCCCGCAAAGCTGGCTGGCGGAAATCGAGACCGGCCTTTCTATTGAGCATATGAGCCCAGTACGAAGACGCCATGTGGCGCGCTCGCCCAGTGTTACGACGCTGAGCTGAAGATCCACATGCAACGCCAGTTGCGAAGCGTCTCTTCGCTCAGCTGTCCGCGGTAGTGAGCGATGACGTCTTAAAGAGTGAGGTAGTTCGAGTCAGACACCGGGCGCTATTGCGTTGATGGAGTTCTTGATCGGCGACCGCCCCTGGCTACCAAGCGCAACGAACGCCGGCGGAAGAAAGAGGCGGCTTAAGGAAGTGAACCGCCCCGGGTTGATCGGAGGCTCCATGTGTGGATGCCCCGTTTCATGCAAGTGCCTTTCGCGTCTTCGAGCATGTGATCGGGTGCGGTCATGTGTCAGGCCTGTGATGCGGCGTCGGAGGTGCCGCTGGCCGTCATGGAGATACGCGGATCAGGCGCAAATCAACTCGACGAGCTTTTCGCTCTTGGAGCCTCGGTGCATTTCCTGATCCCGATCAGACCGATCATTTGCCCCTGACGTTCACGACCTCCTCACATGCCGCCCATCATGGCCTCGCAGTCGCCGAGTGCATGCTCATGCTGCCGCGCTGCCAAGATCCCGGTAATCCTCTTTCTTTGTCAACATCGCCCATACCGAGCGAGCCATCTTGTTGGCCAACGCCATGGCAACCAGCATCAGCGGTTTGCGATCCAGCATTCGGGCGAGCCATGATCCTGGCCGCGCACCGCGGCGGGAGGCCCACTGGATGACGGACATTGCGCCGATGATCAGCAACCGTCGGATGTCCCGCTGGCCCATTTTAGACGTTCGGCCGAGCCGCTGCTTGCCACCGGTCGAGTGCTGGATAGGCACAAGTCCGAGCCAAGCGGCAAAGTCACGGCCGCGCTTGAAGGTCGACATTGGGGGCGCAAACGCTTCCACCGCCATGGCCGTGATCGGGCCGACTCCCGGCATGGTCTGAAGGCGGCGTGTATCCTCCCCGCACTGGGCTTCGCGGCGGAGGATTTTCTCCAGCTCGGCAACTTCGCAGCTCAACCGATCGACCTGCTCCAAGTAGACGCGACCAACGTCGATAACCAGTTGGGGCATCGTAGATTCGGCGGCATCAATCGCGGCAGCCAAGGTTTTCAGGTGAGCCGGACCTTGCGGTGCGATGACGCCGTGTTCGGCAAGATGACCGCGCAAGGCGTTGATCAGTTGCGTGCGCTGGCGCACCAAGAGGTCGCGCGTCCGGAACACCATCGACCTCGCTTGCTGCTCTTCCGTCTTCACCGCCACAAACCGCATCGTTGGTCGAGATCCCGCTTCAGCTATGGCCTCGGCATCGGCGGTGTCGTTCTTCTGGCGCTTTACATAAGGCTTGACGTAGCTGGGCGGGATGAGCCTCACCTCGTGGCCCAGCTCCCGAATTGCCCGGCCCCATTCGTGTGCGCTCGCGCAGGCCTCCATGGCGACCACACAGGTTGGCTGTCGGGCCAAAAACGGGAGGACCTGAGAGCGAGCCATTCTCTTCCGGAATGCGACGCCGCCGTCGGCGTGAGCGCCATGAGCGTGGAAGACGCGCTTCGCCAGATCGATGCCAATGATGGTGACGTTGTTCATGTCGTTCCTCCTGTTGTCCGCAGCCCATTCTGCGATGGCAATTCTGCCACGCCGCTGGCTCGGCGGGAGGGGCATCCACTCCATCAACTCCTGAAAAGGTGGAGCCATGACAAGCAAGACGACCAACAAGTTCTCTCCCGAGGTGCGAGCCCGTGCGGTGCGGCTGGTTCTGGATCACGAAGGCGAGCATGCCTCGCGGTGGGCGGCGGTCTCGTCGATCGCCGCCAAGATAAGCTGCACGGCGCAGACGCTGCATGAGTGGGTGAAGAAGGCTGAGCGCGACAGTGGCGTGCGAGTCGGTGTGCCTACGGATGTGGCGACGAAACTCAAGGCTTTGGAACGCGAGAACCGCGAGCTTCGCCAGGCCAACGAGATCCTTCGCAAGGCTTCCGCGTATTTTGCCCAGGCGGAGCTCGACCGCCGGTTCAAGCCATGATCGCGTTCATCGACGATCACCGCGAGGCGCATGGGGTCGAGCCGATCTGCAAGGTGCTGCCGATCGCCCCGTCGACCTACCACGACCATGTCGCCAAGCGCATCGATCCCTCCCGGCTGTCGGCTCGGGTGAAGCGGGATGAGGCTTTGAGGGATGAGGTCCGACGCGTGTTCGAGGCGAACTTCCGCGTCTACGGCGTTCGCAAGATCTGGCGGCAGTTGCAACGCGAGGGCTTCGATGTCGCCCGCTGCACGGTTGCCCGCCTGATGAAGGCCATGGGCCTCGAAGGCATCATCCGCGGCAAGCCGATCCGCACCACGGTGAGCGACAAGGCGACACCATGCCCTCTCGATCACGTCAATCGCCAGTTCCATGCTCCGGCGCCGAACATGCTGTGGGTCTCCGACTTCACTTATGTCGCGACCTGGACCGGCTTCGTCTACGTGGCTTTCGTCATCGACACCTATGCCCGCCGGATCGTCGGCTGGCGGGTGAGCCGGACGGCGCATGCAGCCTTCGTTCTCGATGCCCTGGAACAGGCTCTCCATGATCGGCCGCCCGTGCAGGGAGGCGGGCTCATCCATCACAGCGATAGAGGCAGCCAATACGTCTCTATCAGATACACCGAGCGCCTGGCGGAGGCCGGCGTCGAGCCTTCGGTAGGCAGCGTCGGCGACAGCTACGACAATGCTCTCGCCGAAACGATCAACGGTCTTTACAAGGCCGAGGTGATCCATCGACGCGGACCATGGCGTAACTTCGAAGCCGTCGAGTTCGCTACGCTCGAATGGGTCGACTGGTTCAATAATCGCCGGCTGCTGGAGCCCATCGGCAACATCCCGCCGGCCGAAGCCGAGGAACGCTACTACGCCATGCTGGATGAACCAGCCATAGCCGCGTGACTCAAACGAAACGGCCTCCGGAAAACCCGGAGCGGTTCAGAAGTGACTTGGCTAGATCAACCGATGCCGCTCCTTAGATTCGTTTGCCCGTCGCCTCGTGCCATTGGTGTCAGTGGTTTTAGCTCGATGCGCCGCGTCGCTTTGAGCCCGATCTGTGTTCTTCTTCCTTCCGCTAGCGCCGCCTTCATTCTCCCATCGCTCGATCGCCCTCCGTTCGAGCGCCTTACGCGTCTTAAGCACGTCGAACTCGATGCCGACGCCAGCCGACAGAGCTTCGCTCGCGATGGCGTCGGCAAGATCGGCGTCGGAGATTTCCAGTTCAGGAAAGATCTGTCTTATTGCTGCTAGGGCTTCCGAGAGAGCAAATGATTTTGGGTCTCTTTGGACCTCGTTGAGGAAGGCGCTAATTGCGGCGCGCACTTCAGGCTGAATTCGGTGGGTCGGGTCCGCGCTATTCATGGCGATTCTCCCTGGCAATCGTCTTAACGGTTCATACACGTTGAGGGTTCCCTCACGCCCGCGGGCAGCAGTATCCGCGGGTATGAGTGGTTGGCCGCATTCACCGTGGCATTTATTCGCCTAGTTCTCCGGCCATTCGCGCAGGACGAGCTGATGACGATGTGGAAGATTGGGCGCGATGTCGGCAATATGTACCGTTGGAACGGCCGGCTTCTGCCGGTCGAGGATCTGCGAGGATCTGCGCGCCCTGGCACGCGAACATGACATCATCACCGTGGTCGACGGAGCGCAGACCTTCGCCCAGATGCCGCTCAGCTTCCGAAAGCTCGACTGCGACATCTTCGTGACGAGCTTGCATAAATGGCTCGGCGCGCCGGTGGGCAACGGCATGTTAGTTGTCAGGGATGGAAGAAAAAGGAATTGACCTGCGGGCTGTCGCGCGTGTTCTGTAAAAAGGTTGGATCGGATACAACATCGCGTCCAAGATATTCTAATCCTCTTTGAGCCGACCACCGGGGAAAGCTGGGGCGCTAATGGCAAGCAAAGATGGGCAAAATCAGAGTGACCCGCGTTGGCATAGGCTTTAGGACCAAGACAAGACGGCCGGTGCCGTGTCCTTCGCCATCGACGAGGCTTAGCTGTTTTCCGGTTTGCTCCACCTGCTTCAATGCCCGGCGAATTTCTCCATCAGTAAGACTAGGCAGGTCTACATCGCGCTCGGCAATGCGAGCGCCGGGCTCGGTCTCACCTCCGGCTTGGCGATTGCGCTAGTTGCTGCCATGGTGGCTGATCGTATCATCTGCGGTTGGTATGATCGGCACCAGTCGGCCCGCGAGGGCCATCAACTGAACGAGTATTTGATCGCAGTCGCAATAGACCTGCACGACCTTAGGGCTGACCGCTCCCCAACCGGAGACGCTGCCGCACGACGTGCGCGTCCTTCTCGAGCGCCTACCGGATGGGGGAGGCAATGCGCAATAATCGAACCTGCTAAATCCGTTGCCTTTGACAACCCGCCACAGCTAGGTCAGTCATGCTCGGGTCGTCCGCGGCGTCGCCAGGAGCAAACAGGTTTCGCTGCCCATTATCCCGGCTATGAGCCGAATGCGCCGTAGCACAGCATCGAAATCAGGCAATGAGGCCGTTCCAAGCTCGACCACCAGATCCCAGCGGCCGTTGGTCGTGTGGATGTTGGAGACTTCGGGCAAGCCACCCAGCGCCCGGATCACGCGGTCGGCAGCGTGGCCCTCAAATCTCTACGAGCATGATGCCACGGATGCGCTGATCCACCGCGTCGGCACGCAAAACAACCGTGTAGCCGATGATCTCGCCGGATCGCCGGTCATGAAGCTCGCGCGTAACCGTATAGATGCCATCTGATGACGGCATCTCCTTTTTGAGCAGGCTGCGGCCCGCAATGGCAGCCGCAATTTCAAGTTCAGGCTATATGGTAGCGGCGGGGTTTTGAACCCCCGAGACGATACGTCTTTATTATCAACCAGTTGAGAGGAATCAGGCCTGTCGGAGTCGGTACTCCTGACCTGTTCGCCAAAAATCGACAGCCGGAACAAGCGCCACCACCCCGGACGTTCACTCTGGCCTGCGAACTGCGATTTCAATATGTCGCGAATATTCGCTGAATTTCACTAAGGTCTGTTGTTCGACAGCTCGGTCGCCCCCGCTATTCGGCACATTTCCCATTTGGAGCCGCCAGCCGGACTCCCAACCTCTTCGGCAAACAATAGAGGCTGCACACGGCAGATAGTGAATTCTCCGTCGCCGACATCGAGAGCATGCCGCGCGTCGACATTGCCCACAGCTACGCCGGCGCGGACGGGACGGCGACAAATGCCTTCACTGATGCCGGTGCGAAGGGCATCGTGCTCGCCGGTTTCGCGCCGGGAATGGGCACGCCGGCGGAGGTCGCGGCGCTTGAAGACGCCATCTCCAGGGGTGTCGTGGCCGCTGCAATCATCTCGTGCGGGAAGCGGCTGTGCCCTGGACAGCGCCAGGCACCGCGCCATTGGCATGTCAGCGCGAGGCCGAGCAGAATGCGTGCCTTCTGGGGCGTCAGATTGTCCGCCGTCATGATGGACAGCGTCATGAATGCCGGCCAGATTATCGAGGATGGCACTCCGGACAGCTTCTTCGGCAACCCCCAACATGCCGGACCAAGCTGTTCCTCGGTCAGATTTTGAAACACTGAACCGGCGCAATCGCTGGCGCTGGTGATGCACAGCGCCACGCTCGCACGGATGTCAGGTGGTTTCGTCCAACCAGACGTTTTCGAAATTCTGTTCGAAAGTCGGGTGGATGCCATAGTTCTTCACCGACTTTGACGAGTGGTTATAGATCTTCCGCCAATAGGGCTGGATGATGACCCCGGACGTCTGCAGGATCTTCTCGATATCGACCATCAGTTCACGCCTTTTGTCGACATCAGCGACGGTCAGCGCCTTGGCGATCTTCTCGTCTAGTTCCTTGTTGGAATAGGCAGACTCATTCCAGGATTCGCCGGTGCGGTAGGCCAGCGCGATGACCTGCACGCCAAGCGGGCGCATGTTCCAGTTGGTCATCGAGAAGGGATATTTCGTCCAGTCGTTCCAGAAGGTGGAGCCCGGCAGGACGGTTCGCTTGACCTTGAAGCCGGCCTCGCGGAGCTGGGCAGCGATCGCATCGGCGGTGTTCTTGTGCCAGTCCTGGTCGAGCCCGATCAGTTCGTGCTCGAAGTCCATCTGGCCGGCCTCGGTCATCAAGGCTTTGGCTTTGGCGATGTCGCGCGACACTTTCGGCAGTTCGGCGTATTCGGGATGGATGGCGCAGACATGATGGTTTTCGCCGAGTGTGCCGGCATCGCCATAGCCAAGCTTCAGCACGGTCGCATTGTCGACGGCGAGCTGGATCGCCTGACGCACCTTCTGTTCGTCGTAAGGCTTGTTGTTGACGTTGGTGCGCGCCACGATGGTGTTGGCCGTCACCACCTCGTGCTTGACCAGACCCATCTTGTCGAGAATGTCGACATAGTCCGCCGTGGTCTCGTAGTTGGTATTGACCTCGCCGGATTCGAAGGCGCTGATCATCGCGTTGGCCTCGGTGCCGTAGTCGATGAACTCGATGCCATCGAGATGAGCCTCGCCGCCCCACCATTTGCCGTTGACGCGGCGCTTCAGCACGACTTTCGAGCCGACATCGTAGGACACCAGTTCGAACGGTCCGGTGCCGATCGGATTCTTCACGAAATTGCTGCCCATCTTCTCGTAGTCGCGGTGCACGATCAGCGCCGGATAATCGGAGAAGCCCGCGATGATCGAGATGTCGGAAGACGGCAATTTCAGCTTGATCGTGTAGTCGTCGACTTTGGTGATGGCACCTTCGAGCGGCTTGCCCGTCTTGGCATCGATGAGCACGCCCATCCGCGCCGCCATCGAATTGCCCGCGGCCGACTTGTCGCACCAGCGCGTCAGGTTGAAGACCACATCGTTGGCGTTGAAATCATCGCCATTGTTCCATTTGACGCCCCGCCGAACCTTCAGCGTGTATTCGGTGGCGTCGTCGTTGATGTCCCAGCTTTCGAGCAGGATCGGCTTGAAGGTGAATTCGTTGGTGTATTTGACCAGCGGCTCGAGTGTCTGTCGGGTGACATTGGCCATTTCCGACCAGTCATACGTCCGCGGATCCTTCTGTTCCTTGACGCTGGTTGCGACTTTCAGCACGCCGCCTTTTTTCGGCTCCTCGGCCCGCGCGACGCTCGGCGCGGCGAGGCCAATCATTGCGTAGGCCGCTGCGGTCGTTGCCCCGAATGCGCTGGCGATCGCCAGGAACTCGCGACGGTCGACCGCCCCGGCCTTGGCGCTCTCGGCCATCGCCGTGACGAAATCAGGAATGCGGCCGCCATTGTTCTTGAACATTGTCACTGCGTTCTCCCATTGGTTTCAGTCCCTCACGCGCTGTTGCTTGCAGCGACTTTGTTGGCCCATCGTAGACATTGGGCGGCACCCAACAGGATCGAAAAGCATTCACCGCAGGCTGAGAATAATTCCGCGCATCGCTGCGATGGCGGTTGTCCGCCCCTTGGAGGTTTCAGCGGTCGAGCGGCGCGACCGTCAGATCGATCAGCCTGCCAAGCCCCTTGCTGTCCAGAGCATCGAAGGACAGCGCCATCGCTTCCATCTCGTCGGCCCGGTCCTTGCCGATCAGCCCGTCGGTGAAGGTCACATATTTCTGGTGAAACTCGTCGTCGCTCATCGGGTTGTCGCGATCGCCTTTCGGCGTGCGCGGTTCCGACATGATCTCGCGTCCGTCTTTCAGGTAGAGCGTCACGTCGGCCCAGCGCTTGCCGACGCTGATGCGGGTGTAGTGTTCGGTCTCGACCAACTCGGTGGCATTGGAAATACGACGGATCTCTTCATCCCCTAGAACCTGCGGCAGCAACTCCTGCGGTCCGATCTTGCCGCGCACGATCATCGTCGCGACCGGGAACGCGATCGAATAGCTCATCTCGTCCAGCGTCTTCGGATTGTGGCCGGCAAGCCGCACCGCATAGTGAAAGGTCTGGATGCGCACGCGCGCGACATCCTTGCTGGAAAGCTTGTTGTCACGCATCAGGTCGCGCGCCGCATCGATCGATGGATGGGCCCAGCGGCAGACCGGGTAGGGTTTGTACGAGGTATCTTCGACGACGCGCCACGCCTGTCCGAGATCGCTCCACCAGGGAGCAGCAGCTGCGCCTTCGGCCGTAATCGCCGGTGCCCCGGTGAAACCGAGTTCCGCCATGTAGGCCGCCATGACGCCGGATGGAGCGCCCCAGCCGACGCCGTCGCGCAGCATGGTCGGGAAATCGATGCAGCGCATCATCTGGCTGCGCGGACCGTGATACTCGGCAATGCCCGCGGCATGGCGCGTCTGCTCCTGGCCGAGCCCGAGCAGCCGAGAAACACCGGCCGCGACGCCGACTGCGGCCCACGCCCCGGAGGTGTGATAGTCGGGCACGGTAGCGTGCAGGGTCAGCCCGGCGCGGTAGGAAACCTCGTAGGCGACGGCCAGTGCGACCATCAGCTCTTGGCCGGAGAGTGCGCCCCCCGAGGCCCTGAGTGAATCCGCAACGGCGAGCAGGGCCGGAAACACGGCCGAGCCTGCATGGCCTTTGCAAGGACTAGTGGTGTCATGTCCATCGATGGAATCGATGGTGAAGGCGCCGGCAAAGGCGGCACCAGCCGGGCTGACGGGGCGCCCGTCGAAGATCATCCGGGCCGCGATTTCGGGCGAGGAACGCCACAGCCGATCGGCGATCTTTTTGGTGATCGACGCGATCTCCGTGGTCGAGCCCACCGCAGCCACGCCAAGCGTGTCGGCAAAGCTGCGCCTCAGCACGGCACGCATCTCTTCGGGAATGGCGTGGTATGTCAGGCTGCCGGCAAACTCGGAAAAGCTAGTCACGTTAAAGTCTCCCACATTCAATTCGATAGGCGTTGCCTGACGGTGCGCCGGCTGTTCAAGGCTGACACCGTCATGTTCGGCCCAAGATGATCGGCGCCAACCTTTATGTGGATGACCGCCGCCTTGCCGCTGGCCAGCGCGCGTTCGAACGCCGGCTCGAAATCGTCGGTCGCTTCCACCGTTTCACCGTGGCCGCCATAGCCGATCGCCACGGTTGCGAACTCTGGATTGGTGAGACCGGTGCCGGAATTGCGGCCCGGAAAGGCGCGTTCCTGGTGCATGCGGATGGTGCCGTAGGAACGGTTGTCGACGATGATGAAGATCGGGTCGAGGCCGTACTGAATCGCGGTCGCGAACTCTTGGCCATTCATCAGGAAGTCGCCGTCGCCGCCGATGTAGATGGCGGGCGCGTCGGGATCGGCGATCTTGGCGGCAACCGCTGCCGGCACGCCAAAGCCCATGGCGCCGCACACCGGCGCCAGCGCGCCGCGAAACCGGCGATAGCGGAAATGGATGTTGGGCCAGTCGGAGGCATTGCCGGCACCTGTGGTCATGAAGGCATCGGCCGGCAGCCGCAGGCTCAGGAACCGCATCACCGCGCCCATGTCGACGGGACCGGCCTGCACGGCAAGATCGAGCATGGCCAGGTAGCGCTGCCTTGCCGAAGCGCAGATCGCCGCGCGCCCCGGATTGCCGCCGGGCGGAACGATGGCCGCCAGGGCAAGTGCAAAAGCGTTGGGGTCGGCCTGCACCAGAAGGTCGGCCTGATAGAGCCTGCCAAGCTCCTCGGCACCCGGATGCACATGCACCAATGGGCAGTGCGGAACAGGCGATGATATCAGCGAGAATTTCAGCGTCGTGCCGTCACCCAGCCGGGACCCGACGGCAAGGATGAGATCAGCTTGCCGGCAATAGTCGTTGGGCATCGGCGCACCACCGAAACCAAGGTTGCCGATGTAGTTTGGATGATCGTGAGGAAACAGCCCCTGGCGGCGGAAGCCGACAGCGACGGGAAGGCCGATGTTCTCCGAGGCCTGAATGATGGCCTCGTGGCCGGCTTGGGTCCAGTTGGCACCGCCAAGCACCAGCAGCGGCCGCCTCGAGCGCGCCAGCATGGTTTCGATCGCCGCCATGTCGGCAGCCAGCGGCGCGACAGGCGTCGCCATCGCCGGCTTCAGGTCGGGTGTGTCGGATTCGGCCTTGAGCACATCTTCCGGCAACACCAGAATGACGGGACCGGGGCGGCCGGAAATCGCCGTCCGCCAGGCCCGATTGACATATTCGGGGATGCGCGACGGATGATCGATTTCCGCCACCCATTTGCACATCGGACCAAAGACGCGGCGATAGTCGAGTTCCTGGACGGCTTCGCGGTCGCGATGCGCGGTCGGGATCTGCCCAACCAGAAGGATGAGCGGCGTCGAGCCTTGATAGGCCGCATGCAGGCCTATCGCGGCGTTCATGGCGCCCGGACCGCGGGTGACGAAACAGACGCCCGGGTCGCCGGTGGCGTCGGCGTAGGCAGCCGCCATGAAGCAGGCACCGCCTTCGTGACGACAGGTGATGTAGCGGACCAAATTGGCGCGCTGCCACAGCGCATCGAGCGCCGTCAGATAGCTTTCACCCGGCACGCCGAAGACGGCCTTGCAGCTGTTTTGCAACAGAGCGCTGATGAGTATCTGACCGCCGTTTCGCAAGATCGCCCCGCTTTTCTTGGCGACCGTAGGGGCGTGTCCATAGCGTCTCAATCGAATAAAATTTCGCTGCCGATGAATTTGATTTCCGAGCGGCGGCGAGAGCCCGTCAGTGACTGCGAAGGCTGGTGCTGAGTGACAGCAGCCAGGCCTTGAAATGCTTGACGCGGGCGAGACCGGCCGAGCGCTTGGGTGCGATGAAGTAATAGGCGCCCCCGGTGGGTACGTCTTCGGCAAACGGTGCGATCAGCGAGCCTCGCTTCAGCAGGAGATCGCCATAGGGCCGCCGGTTCATCGCCACGCCCATGCCTTCGCTTGCGGCAAGCAAGGCGTGCGAGCGGGAATCGAACATCAGCTTCGGGACCTGGTTCGAGCCTGGAACACCCATCTTCTCGAACCAGAAATCCCATTCATGCGGCACGTATTCGCAGCCGATCAGTCGCCGCCCGAGCAGGTCCTGTGGCGTCTCGATCGGCCCGTTGTGGCGCAGATAGTCCGGCGAGACCACCGGCGCGATAACCTCGTCGATCAGCTTCTCGCACATATGTTCCGCCGGCGCCGTCATGGCATAGCGAATGTCGATGTCGATGCTGGAGCCGGAAAATTCGATGTCGTCCGGCTTGGTAATCAGCTTGACTGTGATCTCGGGGTTGGACGACAGGAAATCGTCCAGTTGCGGGATCAGCCACATCTGCGCCAACGACTGGAACAGATGGATGGTCAGTCCGCCATTCTTGGTGTCCTGCATCACCGACAACGTGCTCGCCTCGATGCGGTCGAGCGCGTCGCCCAGCCCTTCCAGATATTTTTCCCCAATCTCGGTGAGCTTCAGGCCGGTCTGCTCACGCAGGAAAAGCTTGGCACTGACGAAGGTCTCCAGCGACTTGATCTGGTGGCTGACGGCGGAGCTCGAAATCAGCAATTCTTCGGCGGCATCGGCCAGGCTGCCGGCCCGTGCCGCCGCCTCGAAGGCCCGCAGCGCGGCAAATGGAGGTAACCGCCTTGCCATTCTTGCTAACTCCTCCACCCGCCGGAACCGAGCGCTCCAGTGCGGCACCTATAGGGGGTTTCAAGAGGCGGTGGAAGATTTGGGTTTTTGGGTAGTTTCGTCACGCCCGCATGCGCAGCCCCTGCGGGTCGTAGCGCGGGCCGTCTGAAACCGACGCGGCGCGGCGTTTGCCGTTGATCTCGACCTCGAAGCCGGCGCCGCTATCGACAATGTGCGATCTGAGATAACCGAGTGCCAGGCTTTCGTTCGTCGCGTAGCCATAAGCCCCCGACGTGACGTAACCGACATAGACATCGTCGCGGAACACCGGCTCGCCGCCGCTGCAATCGGCGTCTCCGGCATCGACGGACAAGGTAACGAAGCGCTCGGCGGCGCCCTGCGCACGATGTTTGCGCGCCGCTTCCTCGCCGATGAAGCCGGAGCGTTTCCAGTCGACGAAACGCTCCATGCCGGTCTCCATCACCGTGTAGTCCGGCGCCAGATCGAAGCCCCAGCTCTTGAAGGCTTTTTCGACGCGCAGGCTGGCCAGTGCCCGGCTGCCGGCCGGCACCAGGTCAAGGTCGGCGCCGGCGCGCAAAAGCGCATTGTAGAGGCCGGCCTGGTACATTGCAGGCGTGTAGATCTCATAGCCGAGCTCGCCCGAAAACGAGACCCTGAGCACGATCGCGTCGGTTGCCGCCTCGAGTTCCATGCGCCTGACCGACAGGAACGGAAACGCATCGTTCGACACATCGCCGTGTGTCACTCCGGCCAGAATCTGCCGCGCGTTCGGCCCGGCGAGCATCAGCCCGCTCCAGCTGTCGGACAGGTTCTCGACCGAGATGCCGGGTGTCTTGTGGGCGTCGAACCAGCGCATATGCTGGCCCTGCATGGTGCCAGCGCCCAGCAGGAGGTAGCTGCCGTCGTCAAGCTTGGACACGGTCACGTCGCCGATTAATCGGCCTTTTTCAGACAGCATCGGCGACAGCGCGACAGCTCCAGATCGTTCGGGGATCCGCCCCGCCAGCAGCCACCGCAGCCAGCCACAGGCGGCATCGCCCGAAATCCGATATTTGGCGAAGGTCGATATCTCGAACAGGCCAGCAGCGCTTCGCACCGCCTTGCATTCCTCGCCGACAGTCTTCCACCAGGTCTGGCGGGCATAGCCGAAAATGTCGCGTTGTTCGTCACCAGGCCGCGCAAACCACAGCGGCTGCTCCCAGCCATTGTTGAAGCCGAAGACGGCGCCCTTGGCCTTCTGTGCGGCGTAGGCTGGAAATGTCCGCAACGGCCGGCCGGCGGCGCATTCGAGATGCGGGTAGGGGCGCTCCTGCCGGTTTTCGTAGTAATATTTGGTCCGTTCGAAGGTGAAGTGCTTGCCGGCCCAGCGGCCGAAGCGGGCGACGTCCCAGAAATTCACGTCCACCTCCGGCTCGCCGTCGACGATCCATTCCGAGATGACCTTGCCGATGCCGGCGCCCTGGTTCAGGCCACTCATCACGCCGCAGGCGCAGAAATAGTTCGTCAGCTCCGGATGCGGTCCAAGCAGCGGCCCAAGGTCGGGCGAGAAGATCATCGGTCCGTTGATGACGCGCTTGATGCCGGCCTCGCCGAGGCATGGCATACGGTCCATCGCCACCTCGAAATTGCGATCCATGCGGGCCAGATCGTTGGGTAGCAGCTCGTGGCCGAAGTCGAGCGGCGTGCCGTCGAAGGCCCAGTGGTGGCAGGTGCTTTCATAGGCGCCGAGCAGGATGCCCTTGCCCTCCTGGCGTGAATAATAGCCGGCTTCGCTCTCGCCGATCGTCGGCAACTCGTGGTCCATGGCTTCGATTTCGGGGATCGCCTCGGTCACCAGGTAGTGATGTTCGACCGGCAGCAGCGGCAGCTTTATGCCGGCCAGCGCGCCAACCTCGCGCGCCCACAGGCCAGCGGCGTTGACGACGAAGTCGGCGTGGATCGTGCCGCCTGGCGTTTCGACGTCCCAGCCGCCATCGGTGCGCGGCGTCGTCGCCGTCACCGGCGTGTGACGATGGATCTTCGCGCCGAGCTTGCGCGCCGCCGCGGCAAAGGCATTGGTCGCCGAGGAGGGATCGACATGGCCCTTGATCGGCTCCCACAGCACCGCCTTGAGGCTTTTTGTGTCGAGAACCGGCGCGCGGTCCTTGGCTTCCTCGAAGCTGATCCATTCCGCCTCGACGCCATTGCGCCGGGCGCGCGCCCGCGCAATCGCCAGCGTCGTCACCTCGTCGTTCGATGCCGCCAGATGCATGCCGCCGGTCGGATGGTAGCCGACAGCCTGTCCGCTCTCGCGTTCGATCTCCGGATAGAGGTTGATCGTGTAGACCTGCAGCCGCTGGGCGTTGGAGGGCCTGGTCAGCGAGAACAGATTTCCGGCGGCGTGCCAGGTAGAGCCCGATGTCAGTTCCGAGCGCTCCAGCAGCACCACATCCTTCCAACCCTTCTTGGCCAAGTGATAGAGGATGGCGCAGCCGGTTATCCCACCGCCGATCACCACCACGCGGGCATGTGTATCCATTCCGTCAGACATCCATTCGGTTTTTTTTAAAAAGGGGAGGAAGCATCTAGCGCAGCGCTTCGAGCTCGATCTTGCGCCGCGCGACATAGTCCTCGAGTTCCTCGATCACCGCCGCGTCGATGGCTGGCGCCTCATACTCGTTGACCATCTGCTTCCAGATGCCGTTGGCGCGGCGGGCGGCGTCGGGGCTGCCCTTGTCCTGCCAGTTTTCGAAGTTCGACCAGTCGGAAACCAGCGGCTTGTAGAAGGCGTTTTCGTAGCGGGCGAGTGTATGCGCGGTGCCGAAGAAGTGGCCGCCGGGACCGACTTCCTTGATCGAATCGAGGCCTATCGTGTCGGCGTTGACGGTGAGCGGCGTCATCCAGGCGCACATCATGCGCACCATCTCGATGTCGAGGATGAACTTCTCGTAACAGCCAACCAGGCCGCCCTCCAGCCAGCCGGCGCCATGGTTGAAGACACTGGCGTGACCGGTCAGCGCTCCCCATAGCGACATCATGGATTCGTAGGCCGCCTGCGCGTCCGGCGCGTTCGATGCGTTGACGTTGGACGAGCGCCACGGCAAGCCATAGCGGCGCGCCATCTGGCCGGTGGCTTGCGCGCCGAGCGTGAATTCGGGTGTGCCGAAGGCCGGCGATCCGGTCTTCATATCGGCATTGCAGATGAAGCCACCGTAGATGTACGGGCAGCCGGGGCGGATGATCTGGGTCAGCGCGCAGCACGCTAGGGTCTCGGCATTCTGCATCACCAGCGCACCGGCAACGGTGGCGGGCGCCATCGCACCGGCAAGGCCAAAGGGCGTCACGCAGACGACCTGACCTAGCCGCGCATATTCAATCACGCCTTGCGCGATCTCGCCGTCGAGCACCAGTGGTGTATTGGTGTTGGTGTTGACGAAGAATACGGGGTTGGCGGCAAGGCTGTCCTCGTCCTCGCCATACCAGATCTTGGCCATCTCGATGGCGTCCCGGGCGCGGTGGCGGCCGATGGTCAGCGGCTTCCACGGCTTGTCCGAGAGTTTGCAGCAGGCCAGGTAGAAATCGAGATAGCGGGTATCGGCGGGCAGGTCCTGGGCCTCGACGCTGGTGCCGCCCTCGATCTGCAGCACGTCGGTCATGTGCGTCATCTTCAGGAAGTTTTCCTGGTCGCGAAACGTGCCAGCGCGGCGGCCGTGGTCGAGGTCGGACACGAAGGGCGGGCCGCTAACCGCTGTGAAAGCAACCTGGCCTTGGCCCATGAACAGCTTCTTCGCCGGGTCGCGGCCACGCACGGTAACGACCGGTGGCGCCTTCGCGACCAGTGCCAGCAGGCCCTCGCGATCGAAGACGACGCGCTCGGTGGCGTGATCGACGGCAAAGCCGGCGCTGGCGAAGAGCTTGCGCGTCTCCTCGTCCTGGATCCGCATACCGACATCTTCGAGCACCGACATCGAGGCGTCGTGGATGGTCTCGATCTGCTCTTCGCTCAGCACCTCGATCGGGGCATGAGGATTGCGCAGTTGTAGCCACTCTCTGGAGAATTCCAGCCTGCCGTCGCGCACCCTGCGCACCCTGGCCGTTGTTCGCATGCTTCCCCGCAGAGGTTCGATCCTAAGCGGCGAGTTGATGAGCTTTGGCGACGAACGGCAATTGAAAACGCTTCAGCCGGCAATGAGTGAATTTCGCCGTCCCCGTACACTGCGATACTCGCTTGGCCTACCGCTGGCGAATTCAGCGAAGGAGCAAGATTACTCTATTCCGGCGCCGCTATGCGCGGGGTTCATATCGATGCGGGTGCAGTGAGCATTATCGTTCGATAGCGATCCAGAATTAACGGCTTGCTTTGCAATGCCTCCATCTTCGCCGACGGCTCGATGATACCGACAATCTGGATAGCCGGTGGGATCGAAAGCTCGATATCTTCAGCAGTGAGATTTGCGATCAGGATGCGGGTGCTCTCGCCGGTGCGATAGGCGACAGCCGCGATGCCGGAGCGATCGACCGCAACTTCGCAGCGTTCGGCGCCCGACGCTGCCGCCAGTTCGGCGTGGACTGCCTGGATCGGCTGGCGTCCCCCGGCATTGTTAAGCAATCCGAACTGCCCCGTGGGGGCCGCGAGGATGAGACGATCCACCCTGGCGGCGGCAGCCTGAGCCGCCACGCCGACAGCGAACGCCGCCCCAAACAACGCGCCATGTCGTGGATCGACGCCGGCAGCAGGCGTGCGCATAAGTGCAGGATTTGCGGCCACAACCTGGCCGTAGGGATTGTGGCGCATGCCGATCGTGCATGGGCCAAGCCAGATCGGTTTTCCTGGACACAGACGTTGCGCGGTGGCGATGACAGATGGATAGACGCTCACGGTCTCCATGACCGAAAGATCGTCGGCGGCATGGACGACGGCAGCGTTGCCGAAGAAAACGAAATCGGCGTCGCCGGTCGGTGGGTTTCGATTGAATTCCGTGAAGAAGGAAGGCGTCCCGGCTCCGACAGCAGCTTCAATGCCAGTCGCCTTCAGAGCATCCAAAAGATTGCTGATAGGCCATTCGTTCGACGGCAACAGGTTCGACGCCCTTGTCTTAAATTCGCGCCGTGGCGAAATCAGGATGGCGCTGGGATCGACGCCCGACGAACGGATTGCATCGACGACAGTCTTTGCCTCGGCTGGCGGGTCGACTGCATCGAAGATCGCCTCGATCGCTAACCGGGCTCCGATCGAGGCGGCGAGGCCGAATGCCTTTGTCAGCATCTGCGCATCATGTCCACGCGCGCTGTCGAAGCGGACAATGACTTCCTGTGCCGGCCCAAGCAGGGATGCCGCGGGCACGGCTGCGGGCAGATCATCTGGATCGAGAAACAAAGCCATGGACGGCATCCGTCCAGCAGGTCCACCGAGCGTCAGTGTCGCCCTGTCGGCGGCTCGGGGTCGCAACGCCGATGACTTGGCCTCAATGGAGACAACGACACGCTGGATATCGTTCGACCCCTTGGGGATAACATAAGGGCGGGGTTTCGACAGCGGGCGGACATATGTCTTGAACGAGGCGTCGGTCCAGTTGCGCTGGTCCTCCATCTCGAAGGCATCGCCTTCCATGGTGACGGTGCAGACCATTCCAGGTTCCGGCTCATGGGTCAGCGCGGCAATGTCGAAGGCCGGTTGCTCCGGGCTGATCGTCTCGGGGAATGTCGTCTCCTCGATCTCGCCGTCGCTGGGTCGGATGGTCAGTCGCCCGCCGGCAGCCTCCGATGGATGCAGGACGACGAATCCGGTGCGATTGGTTGGGAAATCGGTGAGAGCAACGCCTTCCGCTTCCATTGTCAGGACGCCGGAAGCGTTGCCGGCAATCTTCATCCGGTAGGAAAAGCTACCCTGCGGACCCGCACAAAGTCCTTCATAACCAACCTCGAACGCGGCATCGCCTTCCGAGATACGCATATTCGAAAGTTCAGCCTTGTAGGTTCCCCAGGACGCATCCCGCGCCAGATAGTTGATCGCACGCACCGCTTCCACACCGGCGAAGCAGATCGTGCGAAGATTGCCCCCTTCGAGGATGGCTGACAGCGGTCCCGCGGTAAGGATCCGGCGCTCGGCAACCAGCTCGTCCGTGCCGAACAGATCGAACGCACTCAAATTGCCGCTCACGTCGTTTCCCTGATCTTGGCGTTTTCCTGCACGGAATACGCGAGAACGGTCTTGCTGATCACGAGGTCGCGCGAACGTTGGTCGAATTGGCGGAAATGCTCCGAGGCAAGATGGAGGTCGAAGGCTGCGCGATCCTTATAAATTTCATAGAGGAAGACATGCTTTGGACCTGCCGCATCCGCAGGCGTCAGCACATCAAAGCGCAGGCAATCTGGCTCCAGTTTCACGGAAAGAGCCGCGTTCTCGGCAACCAGCCGATGGAATTCGGGAAAGGCCCCTTCAAGCAGTTCGAATACAACGGTGATCGCGAAGGCAAAGGCGCCCCCGCTTTCCTTCGTTCTTTTCGACGTCTTTTGCCGATCCGATGTCATTGCGCCCTCCGATCATTTGAGACGGCGGTGACATATGCGTTCCACTGTGCCGGGAGGATCGCCCGGTGTTCCTCCGCCGCGCGGTATGCGGCGTCAACCAGAGCGTAAGTCCTGAGATTGTCGCTTCCCGACGTCTCGGCGGGCACGCCGCGCTTGAGACAATCGAGAAAATGGCGACAGGCAACGAACGCGCCCTCTTGCGCGACATGCCAGCGATCGCTGGTCCACGAGCGCAGCGGTGAGCCAATGTCTTGCTCGATCGTCGTCCCATTGCTGGTAACCCGCATGCGCGACCCCGGGAGAACGATGATCGAGCCGTTATCGCCCTCGATCTCGACCAGCGTTTCGGGGAACGGATCGGGGTCGCGCCGCGCCTCATAGGTGCATTCAACGACGCTGACGGCGCCGCTTCGATGGCGCAGCAGCATCGTGGCCGTGTCCTCGGCTCGCACCTTCGGATTGCGGCGCTGGGTTTCGCACGAGATGCGCTCGACTTCGCCCAGGAAGACGCGTGCGAGGTCGAGCACGTGGATGCCGACATCGGCGATTGCCAGGCGCTCCTCGTCGTAGAAGTAGGGCTGCGTGCGATAAACATCGAAGCCGGTGCGAAACATTATGCGGCCCCAGCTCGGCGCGCCGATGGCGCCGCTGTCGATGACGCGGCGGACATGGCGCATCGGCGTCTGGAAGCGGAAATTCTCGTGAACCGCCAGCCACACTCCGGCCTTTTCGGCTGCTTCGATGATGGCGACGCAGTCCTCCCAGGTCGGTGCGAACGGCTTCTGCACGACGGTTGCGATGCCGCGCGAAATCGCCAGTTCGCAGAGCGCACGGTGTGTGTCGTGCCGGGTGACGATGTCGACGGCGTCAAGCTGTTCGCTTGCAAGCATGATTGCGGCGTCCTTATAGAACGGCACGCCGAAAGCACGGCCGGCCGCTTCCGCCTTGCCGGCGTCGACATCGCAGACAGCGGCAAGCACGGCGCCTTCGCTCGCGAGGTCCTTCCACGCATGCAGATGGTTCTGCGCGTAGAAGCCGCAGCCGATCACGCCGATCCGGATCGCCCCCCTCGCCATTTTCTATCCCGCAACGATCGGAGTTCTGAGGATGCCGATGCCCTCGGCTTCGATCTCGACGATGTCGCCGGCCTTCATGAAGATCGGCGGCTTCTGGAAGATGCCAACGCCGGCCGGCGTTCCCGTCGATACGATGTCGCCAGGTTCGAGCGGAATGTATTGCGATAGGAAGGAAATCAGCAGCGGCAGCGAAAACAGCCAGTCCGAGGTGCTGCCGTCCTGCAGCGTCTTGCCGTTCAGCCGCGTCTTCAGTGCGACATTGTCGGGATGCGGCATCGCGTCAGCCGTCACGATGCAGGGACCGATCGGAGAGAAGCCGGCAAAGTTCTTGCCGATGGTGATCTGATTGTCCTTGAACTGCACGTCGCGTGCCGAAATGTCGTTGAGCAGCGTGTAGCCGAAGATCGCCGGCATCACCTCGGCTTCCCCAGCCTTGTGCAGTCTCTTGCCGATGACGGCCGAGAACTCCACCTCGTAGTCCATCTGCTCGGTTCTGACAGGCTTTTCCACCGGCACGTCCGGGCCAACCACCGAGGTCGGCAGCTTGGTAAAGAAGAACGGTTCAGTCGGCATTTTCGCGTTGGGGTTTTCCTCGGCGTGGCCCTTGTAGTTGATGCCCGAGCACAGGACCTTGCCCGGTCGGATCGGCGCTTCGAGCGTCACGTCGACCAGCGGATAGCGCGGCGCCTTGGCGACGCCAGCGCGGATCGCATCCAGCATCGCCTTGCCGCCAAGTACGATCTCCATGACGCTGCCGGCGATGCCGGCTTCAGTCAGGCACGCGACGTGATCGCCGTCGAGCACGCCGGCATGATGGGCATGGCCTCCCTTGCGATGGGAGAAAGTAATAAGCTTCATCTAGTTCTCCGAAATGAACACGGCCTTGTGCAAGGCCATTGGATTGTCAGCGAGTCTTTGGAAGACGCCGGGGGCTTCGCCGAGCGCGAAGGAGCTTGCGATCTTCGGGTAATGGATCTTCCCGGAGGCAAGCAGGGCCAGTGCTTCTGGGAAACAATCGACGGAGGCGCGCGAGCCGAGGATCGTCACTTCCTTGCGGGTGAAATCGAGGCCGGGATAGGTGATGCCCTGGCCCTTCCTGACCAGGCCGAGAATGACGATGCGTCCACCGGCGGCGACGAGATCGATCGTCTCTTCCATCATTGTCGCAGCTCCCGTCGCCTCCATGACAACCGGCATGCCTTCGCCTTTGGTGATCTCAAGCACGCGTTCCAGAAGACCGGCACCGCCGGCAATTGGTATGGCGCCGAGGTCGGCTGCCGTGGACAGGCGCTCGGCCGACAGATCTGTCCCGTAGACCTTTGCACCAACCGCACGGGCCACCTCGACGATCGCAAGGCCAATCGGTCCGGCGCCGAGCACCAGCACGGTATCCTCTGAGGTGACCATGCCGCGCCGGCAGCCCTGCACGCCGATGGCCACCGGCTCGGCGAAGGCCGCCTCGAAGTCGGTGAGCGTTTTCGGCACGATGTTGAGATTCTGCACCGGCGCCGTCACGAAATCGGCGAAGCCACCCTCTCTGTGAACCCCGACAATGGTGAGGTTGGCGCAGCAGTTGCGCTTGCCGATCCGACAGGGATAGCAGTGGCCGCAACCGATGAAAGGGTCGACAACGACGCGTGTGCCGATTGCCGGTCCGCTGGTGCCTGGACCATAGGCTTCGACGACGCCGGCAATTTCGTGGCAGCCGATACGGGGATAGGTCACGTAAGGGTTTTTGCCGGTGTAGATGTAAAGGTCGCCGGCGCAAAGGCCGGCGGCTTTCACCCGAACCAACACCTCTCCGTCTCGCGGCTGCGGCTTCGGCGCCTCGGCCATGCGGATCAAAAAGGGTGCGTCGAAGATCGCTGCACGCATGTGCTCAGGCCGCCTTGGCCGGCCGCACGACCTTGCCGTCGCGGTCGAACTCGATCCAGTCGCCGGCACGCAGCAGATAGGGATCGGCAATCGCTTCGCCGCGCGCCTTTGCTTCGCGATGGTGCATCATATATTCGGCGACATCCTTGTCGCCATCGAGTTTGATGTAGTGACAGGGCAGCACCGTCTCGAGGCCAAGCCATTGCGTGGCAAGCACGCCTTCATACGGGCTCATCTCGCCAGTCAACATTTCGCCCGGCATCGGGTTGAGATGCAGGATCTCCTGCGGATTGGCGATGCCGATGCAGCCGACATTCGGCTTGTAGAGCTCGGCCTGCAGCTTGAGATCCGAGAAGATCGCGGTGTCGCCGTAGTGGTAAAAACGCAGATTGTCGTCGGCATAGACGATGAAAGCCATCGGCACGCCGGAAATGAAGGAATTATCCTTCAGCCTGATTTGCGACCAGTGATGGCATTCGAGGGGCTGGATTTCGATACCTGCCACCTTGACCCGGATGCCCCAGGTGGTGGCGCGGATCTGGGTGGCCGGAATGCCGCGATCCATCAGCCAGGCTTTCACCTCTCCGCCGCAGACGACTGGACAGCCATATTTCGCGGCGATCTTGTCGGTGTCGCCGAGATGGTCATAGGCCGCATGGCTGACGATCACGAGATCGACATGATCGAAGTCGGTCGACTTGGTCGCCGCGCCGGGGTTCTGGTCCAAGAACGGATCGCACAGGATGCGCAGTCCGTCGCGCGTCAGGATTTCGTAAGCGGCGACGCCATGGAAGCGCATGCGGGTGGTGGGGTGGGTCATGGTCAATCCGCCTTCTTCTTTTCGATGAGCAGGGGCAAGCTTGCAAAACCGCGTCGATCGCCCCTGGTCTTCCAGCGCGGCGCGACCGCCAGGTCGAGCGCAAGGCCAATTCCGGCCTCGATCAGAGCCTCCAGCGTCACTGCGAATTCCATGCGGGCGACACCGGCGCCAGCGCAGAGATGCGGCCCTGCGCCAAAGGTGAGATGCCTGTTCGGCTTTCGGTCCAGGCGCAATTCGTCTGGCGCCTCGAACACGGTCGGATCGCGGTTGGCTGAGCCGAAGGCCAATGCGACGATGTCGCCGGCCGTTATTCGGCGCTCGTGCACGGACAGGTCGCGCGCGGCGTTGCGGCCGAAAATCTGGATCGGCGCGGAAAAACGCAGGAATTCCTCGATCGCCGTCGGGATCAGGCTCGGCTCGGCGGCCAACCGCGCCAGGCAGCCCGGATTTTCGGCGAGCCAGTGCAGCATGACCGAGAGGCCGTCGGCGGTGGTCTCGAAACCGGCGCCGAAAACCACGGTCATGAAGGACCGTATCTGACCGTCGTCGAGACTTTCGCCATCGATCTCGGCGGCCATCAGCATGCTGATGAAGTCGCCCGTCGGCGCCGCCCGGCGTGCGGCTATCAGCCCGTCGATATAGGCAACGAGTTCGCGGCTCGCAGCCGCGCCGGCAAGGGGATCGCTGACGTCGAACATTTTGGTGATCCAGCCGACCCAACGTTCGGAATCAGCCAGCGGCACGTCGGTGAAGGCGGCAAGCGAAGCGATCGCGACCGGCACACAGAATTCGGCCACGGCGTCGGCGTTGCCTTTCTCCGCCATGCGATCGAGGATGGACCGCGCGAGGTTTTTGATGCGCGGCGTGATTTCCGCGACCCGTTCCGGCGTGAACACCGGATTGACGAGGGCGCGATAACGGGAATGGCGCGGCGGATCGATCTCGATCGGCAGCATCGGTTCGGTGCGCGGCGTGATGACCGGGATAGCGGTCACGCCCGCGACACTCGACGTATAGTCGCGCCAGTTGATGGCGCCGGCGCGCACGTCCTCGTAGCGGGTCATCAGCCAGAAGCCACCATGTTTGTTGGAGCGGGCGATCGGGCACTCACGACGCAACCGATCGTACGCGGCGAACGGATCGCGCACGAACGCCGGATCGTGGATGTCCACGTCTTCCGGAATCTGCGGTTCGTTCATTGCTGCGGTGTTCGACATGGTTTCGGTCTTGCCAGATGACGTTTGAATTGGCCGTCCGGCGGCGGCGAGATGACGCCGCTGGACGCTGCTTGAGCCTTGAACCAAGACTCCGCGATGTCCGCGTTCAGCCTATTTCACATTCAGAGCGGTCAGCACCTTGTCGACATTGTCCTTGGTGATCAGGATCACGCCCGTATCCAGCGAGTCCGGAATCGGACGGCCGCCGTCTTTCGACGAGAGGCCTGCCGACTTCAACGTGTTGGTGTTGTAGTCGTGGAGCAGCTTGACTGCGTAGTAGATGAAGAGCTCACGGTTCTGCACGACGATGCCATCGACCCAGCCCTCTTTCGCAGATTTGAAGAAGTCCGGCGTCTGCTCCATTGCGGTCACCTTGATGTCGCCGGGGTTCTTGCCGGCTTCACGCAATGCCGTGACGATACCGGCACCGGATTCGGAATCGAAACCGGCAAGACCGGCGATGTCGGGATGGGCGGCCAGGATCGCCGCCGTCACCTGCGCCGCCTTCTGTGCGTCGCCACCGTCATCCTCATTGGCGACGATGGTGTATTTGCCGCCACCATTGGCCTCGACATAGGCTTTGAAGCCGGCCACCGCTTCGCGCATGTTGCCGGCGTTGATGATCGACATCGACGCAACCTTGCCACCTTTCGGCAGCATTTCCATCAGCTTCTTGGCCTGGGCGACGCCGACCTGCGTCCAGTTCGTGCCGATATAGGCGAGACGGCCGGAGTCGGGCAGATCGCCGTCATCGACGACCGTCGGCACGCCTTGCTCCATGCACTTCTTGACGGATTCGGTCAGTGACGGATCCCAGCCGCCGACGACGGAGACACCGCTCGGCTTCTGCGCACAGACCTGGTCGACAGCGGAGATGAAGCCAGGCACGTCGAAGTCCGTCGGCCCGGCGACGATCACCTTGACGCCGAGTTCTTCAGCGATCCGCTTCATGCCGACATAGTCATACTGCACGAAGAGCGGCAGGTTGGCCTTGTTGGAGATCCAGTAGTAGGTCTCCTTGGCGTCGGCCGGCCCGAAGGATGATTCCTGCGCGGCGGCTGGAAAAGTGTAGAGCAATGCGGTGGCCGCAAGCGCTGCACCGGAAAGTATCGTTCTCATTATCGATTTCATGCCCGTTTCCTCCTGATGTTTTTGTGTGTTCAGTTCCTGCGTGTCATCCGGTTGTCCGAATGCCTCCTCCCGTCCTCGCCTAAAGTCAGGCGCGGCCGCTGGTCTTGAAACGATCGAGCGAAACGGCGAACAGCAGGACCAGACCCACCACCAGCCCTTGCCAGAACACGCCGATCGCATTGATGATCATGGCGTTCTCGATCAATGCGATGAAAAGCACGCCGAGAATGCCACCCAGGATCGTGCCTTCGCCGCCTTTCAGGCTCGCTCCTCCGAGCACCGTGGCGGTGATGACCTTGAGTTCGATGCCGACGCCGGCGTTGACGACCGCACTGTTGAGACGCGCCGCACCCAGCACACCGGCAAGACCCGCCAGCGCCCCCATGATGACGAAGCCGATCAGGATGAGGCGGTCGACGCGAATGCCCGAGAGTTGGGCTGCGCGCGGATTGCCGCCGATGAAATAGAACTGCCGGAAGAAGCGCGTCCGCGCCACCAGCCAGCCGCCGACGAGCACCAGCACCAGCATCGCCCAGAACGGCGACTGGATCCTGAGCAGCGGGTCGGCGGCGCGGCCATATTCGGCGAAAGCATCGGTGATCGGGGTGACGCCGGTGCCGGCGGTGACATAGGTCAGGCTGCGATAGATGGTGAGCGTGCCAAGGGTTGCGATCAGTGCATTGATGCCGATGCGGGTGACGATCAAACCATTGACCAGACCACACAGCGCACCAACCAGGATGCCGACCAGAACCGCAACCTCGGCCGGCCAGCCCCACCAACCGGCGACGACCGCGGCCCACACACCGGAGAAGGCGAGCGTGGACCCGACCGATAGATCAAAGGTGCCGCCGATCATCAGCAGCATCATGCCGCAGACAAGAATGCCGACCGGGGCAAGATTGAGCAACACGGCGCGCATGTTGGAAGCGGTGGGAAAATTGTTCGGGTAGACGATGCTCATCGCCAGCGCGAGCGCCATGACGAGCACGAACAGCGTCAACTCCCTGGAATCGGCAAGGCGCCGCACGATACGCACGAAAAGGTTTTCGCGCCTGTGTTCGGCATTCTCAGCCATCGGTTGCGTCATCTGCATCGTCATGCCTCTGCCATTCCTGGTTCCTTGCGGACTTCAGCAACCGAAGCCGTGTATCTGGTAGCCAGCCGCAGCACGTGTTCCTCGCTTGCCCCGTCGCCTGGCAATTCGCCAACCGTCCTGCCTTCCGCCATCACGACGATGCGGTCGGCAAGCGCCAGCACCTCCGGCAGGTCCGAGGACACAACGAGCAGCGCGACGCCCTTGTCGGCGAGCGCTCGCAGAAGCCGGTAAATTTCCGATCGTGCCCCAACGTCGACGCCGCGTGTCGGTTCGTCGACGATCAGCAGGCGCGGCTCCATCGCCAGCCATTTGGCCAGAAGCACTTTCTGCTGATTGCCGCCGGAGAGATTGCCGACGATCTGGCGCACGCTCGGCGTCGCGATGCGCAGCTCGTTGACAAAATTCTTGGCCAGCGCCTCGGCCTTGCGGTTGGAGAAATTGGCGCCCGAGGAAACCTTAGAAAGAACCGTCGCGGCAACATTGTTGACGATGTCCATGCCAAGGAACAGACCCGCTGCCTTGCGGTCTTCCGGAACCATGCCGATGCCGGCGTGCTTGCCGTCCCACGGACCTCTCGGATCGATAGGCTTTCCGCCAATCCGGATTGAGCCGCCACGCCGTCGGCGTGCGCCAAATATCGCCTCGCAGAATTCGCTGCGGCCAGACCCGATAAGCCCGGCAAGACAGACGATCTCGCCAGCCCGCACGGTGATCGATGCCGACCGTACAAGCGGTGGCGCGTCAATGGCTTCGGCATCAAGCACGATGTCGCCTATCTTTCGCCCCGCCGCCGCCCGCGAAAAATGCACGTCGCGTCCCACCATCAGGCGGATCAATTCGTCCGTCGTGGTTTCGGCAACGCGGCGTGTTCCGGCAAGCCTCCCGTCCTTGAGCACGGTCACGGAATGGCAAAGCGCGAAAATCTCGGCAAGGCGGTGCGAAACGTAGATCACCGAAACGCCATTGCTCGCCAGCCGGCGCACCACGTCGAACAGTTTCTCGGTTTCGGTAAGGGTCAATGCCGCGGTCGGCTCGTCGAGAATCAAAATCCTGAGGTCTCGCGACAGCGCCTTGGCAATCTCGACGATCTGGGCCTGCGCCGGCGAAAGGGTCGACACCTTCAATGCCGGATCGATGGCGACGCCAAGCTGCGCGATAAGCACCCTTGCACGATCGCGCATAGTGCGAACATCGACCTGGCCCAGCCATTGCGTAGGCTGCCGGCCGGCGAAGATGTTCTCTGCAACAGAAAGCTGCGGAACGAGCGAGCCTTCCTGATGCACGATGCCGATGCCGAGATCGCCCGCTGCTTTCTCGTCGAGGTCAGCGATTTCGGCGCCGTCGACCAGGATGGTGCCCTGATTTCGCGTATAGACACCGGCGACGATCTTGCCGAGGGTCGATTTGCCGGCGCCGTTTTCGCCGAGCAATGCACGGATCTCACCGCCCTCGACGCTCATCGAAACGTCGTCCAGCGCCCGCACACCGGGGAAGAACTTGGAAAGGCCTTCGATTTCCAGCCGCGGCGCCATAGCCCTATTGAGCCTTAACCTGGAGGTAGTGGGCCTGCTTTGCCTGGATCATCCAGACCATCGTTTCGTTGACAGGCGTGGCCACGCCAGTGCGTTTGCCTGCATCGACAATGGCACCGTTGATGACCTCGATTTCAGTCTGCCGTTTGGCTTCGACATCCTGCAGCATCGAAGCCTTGCCGCCGATCGCCTTCTCCAGCAGGCCGGTGATCGCAGCCCAGCGCTCGTCATAGTCGAGCGCGATGCCTTCGGCGTTTGCCACGGCCACGACCTCCTTGAGAATGGCTGCCATCAGATGCTTGGTGTCATCGAAGGCGACGAGCTCGTGCGACATGAAATTCAACAACCCGGCGACCGGCAGCGTGCAGGCATTCAGCGCCAGCTTCTTCCAGACCTCGTCCAGGATCCTGTCGGACTGCGTCGTCTCGATCTGCGCCGCACAGAACGTCTCGATGACCTTGCCAAGGCGCTCGCTCGGCTTGCCGGTAAGCTCGCCGATATAAGTCATGCCGGAGCCTGGGTGCTTCACCCGGCCAGGCGCCAGCAACGTGCCGCCATGATAGGTCAGGCCGACTAGCACGCGGTCTTCGCCGACGATGGATGCGATGCGCGGTGCATTGCCCCAGCCGTTCTGCAGGCTGAGCACGGCTGTATCCCTGGCGATCATGGGTGCCGCAGCCCGAACGGCCGCTTCCGTGTGATAGCATTTGACGAAATTGATGATGAGATCGACCGCTCCGACGCTTGCAGGATTGTCGCTTGCCGGCACCTTGATCACCGGCTGCGAACCATCCTTTTCCTCGATGGTCAGTCCGTTGTCGTTGATCGCCTTCACGGCCGCCTTGGAGACGTCGATCAGCGTGACGTCATTGCCGGCGCGGGCCAGATATCCACCGAATATCCCGCCCATAGCTCCGCCGCCGCCCAGAATGGCGATTTTCATGCATCTTCCTCCCTTGGCGATCGCAATCGCCGCCTCAAAAGCAAGTTGATTTGCAGGGGGCGGAGCTGCCTTGAGGGCGCCCAAACCGGTGCTAGCCGATGCTCATGGAGCCCGGCCTTGTCTTCCCGCTTTTTTTCAATCTTGTGTTTTCAGCATTGCAAGCTGTTGCATGGTTGTCAAGCATGATGGTATGAAAGGTCTATGGTCGACCCTCTTGTCATAGAACGAAAGAAACTCTTCGAGCATGTGGCAACACATCTCGAGGGACAGATCCTCTCCGGCAAACTCAAGCCGGGAGACCAGTTGCCGCCCGAGCGTGACCTGCAGTCGCGCTTCGGCGTCGGCCGCCCGGCCATTCGTGAAGCACTGATCTCGCTGCAGAAGGCCGGCCTCGTCGAACTCACCAATGGTGCTCGCGCCAAAGTCTTGATGCCGACCGCCAGCCATATTTTCACCGGCATGGCACCTGCGGTCAGGCAGATGCTGTCGACGGAATTGGGACAGCGTTCCTTTCAGGGCGCGCGCATGTTCTTCGAGGTTGGCCTCGCCCGGGAAGCCGCCCGGACGGCGACGTCAGAAGATCTGGCCTCGTTGCGTGAGGCGCTCGAAGCCAATCGGCTGGCGATCGGCGACCGTGACCGTTTCACCAGCACCGACATCGCCTTTCACTTCGAACTCGCCCGTATTGCCCGCAACCTCGTCTTCGTCGCCCTGCACGACCAGATTTCCGAATGGCTCAAGGAACAGCGCATTGTGACGCTGGCCGCCGACGGTCAGGAGCAGACGGCGTATGAGGCGCATCGCGCCATTTACGATGGGATCGTTGCGCGCGATCCCGATCGCGCCGAACAGGCAATGCGGTCACATTTGGATCAGCTGACGACGATGTTCTGGCGCCAGCGGGCAAGTGATCATGAGGCTGATGATCATGAGATGGGCGACCACGACGCATGAAGATCGGCGTCATCGGCGACGATTTCACCGGTTCCGGTGACATCGCCAACACGCTCGCCAAGGCCGGTGCGCGCACTGTTCAGTATGTCGGCACGCCGACGGGAAGACTGAAGACTGAGATCGACGCCGCGGTTATTGCGCTGAAGACGCGCTCGATTGACGCCGGCGATGCGGTGACCCAATCGCTCGCTGCCTGCAGATGGCTGATTGCCAACGGCGCCGAGCAGGTCGTTTTCAAATACTGCTCGACTTTCGATTCCACGCCGCAAGGCAACATCGGACCGGTCGCGGAAGCGCTGCTCGTGGAACTGGACACGACACTGGCGCTGGTCTGCCCGGCTTTCCCTGCCAATCGCCGGACGCTCTACAACGGCCATCTCTTCGTCGGCGACCGCCTGCTGAGTGAGTCTGGCATGGAAAACCACCCGCTGACACCGATGACCGATCCCGACATAAGGCGATGGCTTGCGCGGCAGACCACGCTCAAGGTCGGCCATCTCTCTCTGGAAAGCCTGCGTTCGGGCAACGCTCAGGCCGCCTTGCGCCTGGCAAAGCACAACGACGAAAGACTGATCGTCGCCGACGCGATCTCGGATGACGATCTCCTGGCGCTGGGCCGGATAGTCAGGACCCACAGGCTGGTTACAGGCGGATCCGGCATTGCCATGGGCCTGCCCGGCAATTTTGGCATCCAACCGGCAATGGATCGGCAGCCGTTCGCGGGGAGCGATGGTCCTGGTTTCATTCTCTCCGGCAGTTGCTCTTCGGCGACACGCAGGCAGATTGCCGCGTATGACGGCGGTCACCCGTCGAAGCGTCTTGATGCCGCCGACGCGCTCGATCCGGGTGCTGCCGTCGCGAGTTGCCTCGATTTTCTCGTCAGCCACAAGGATACAGGCCCGCTCGTCTATTCGACCGCGGAACCATCGGAGGTGGCTGCAGCCCAAGCCCAATATGGACGCGAAAGGCTGGCGGCATCGTTCGACACCATCTTTGCCGAGCTCGCTATCAAGGCAGTGGCTGCCGGCTTCCGGCGGATCGTGGTTGCGGGTGGCGAAACGTCCGGCGCGGTTGCCTCGGCGTTCGGAGCGGCAGCACTCGAGGTCGGGCCGGAGATCGACACCGGAGTGCCGGTACTCATTCTCGACGGAAAGCCGAGGCTGGTCTTAGCGCTGAAGTCGGGCAATTTCGGCGCCGACGATTTTTTCGAACGTGCACTCGCTACCCTGAAAGGTAGGGCCTCATGACCTTGGAAGAACAGCAGCTTCGCGACGAGTTTTGCCGCTGGGGCGAGTCCCTGTTCATGCGCGGCTACACTGCCGGCTCGTCCGGCAATCTGTCGGCTCGGCTTACCGATGGTTTCCTAGTCACGCCGACCAATTCCTGTCTGGGTTATCTCGATCCCGCCAGGCTGTCGAAACTGGATGCCCAAGGTGTTGCTGTATCGGGCGATGCCCCGACCAAGGAGATTCCGCTTCACATGGCATTCTATGAGGCGCGGCCGCAGACAGCCGGCGTCGTGCATCTTCACTCGACCTACGCCACGGCGCTCTCCTGCCTTGAAGACACCGACCCTGACGATGCTATTCCGCCAATCACGCCTTACGTGGTGATGCGCGTCGGCCGAGTGCCGCTTTTGCCTTACACCCACCCAGGCTCTGCTAACGTAAGGCCGCTGGTGTTGGCCAAGGCCCATGAACATGCCGCCGTCCTGCTGGCCAATCATGGTCCGGTGGTCTCGGGGCGCAGTTTTCGCGATGCTGTTTTTGCCGCAGAGGAGCTGGAGGAAACGGCAAAGCTGGTATGTCTGACAAAAGGGTTGGCTGTGCGGCAATTGGCTAAGCAGATCGTCACCGAGCTCGAGCAACGTAGACAAAAGTGAATGCCTGGAACCGGCGCAAGGAGACGGAGGACTCGCCAAGCTCGGCTCTTTGGCGGTCGTGAAACTATGCGGAACGATAGAAGACTTCTGATTTTGGCCCGCGAAAAGCCAACAAATCAAGGTCCTCTGGCAACTTCCGAGCCCAACTGATCATTGATTTTGCGCCGAAAAAGATGCCCTAGGTGGAGCGGTGACGGTACTGTTCGAGATGGTTTGGGTGCGTTGTCGAACGCACAAAAGTGCAAAAATCGCCCGATTGATCCCGATAGTTGGTGAAACCACAAAATATTTTCTTGTGGCGATTTTCCCTTTAAAATCAAAAGCGTAATTTTTTGATGGTCCTAGTGTCGGTATTTGCACGGCACAAAGAAATATTTGACAGAGATTTCAATGGGTTACACACTGATTAAACAATCGAGTGGGAGTGAGGGTACAAACGGCGGCAATAGCGTAATTCCGGCGGCGATTTTCGCCGCTCCGCGGTTGTCGTCCCAGATCGTTTCTCGTTCTCCTTTATCTAGCGTTCCCATCTCTGCCTAACAGGTCCCATCTGCACTCACTTTCAGGATGGTTGTAAAGTGGGTTCGAAGAGCGAGAGTGCTTTGGCCTAGAATGGCGTGCAGAAGGGCGGGTCTGCTTCGCGCCTCAAGTCGGCCGCTCAGGCTCTCTAGTCGGTGAGCAGACATTTGGTACGCAAAGCGTATTGTCTGCGTCCAAAGCAGTTCACGCCTCCTGGTCGCAGTTACCTGGCTGAGGCGATGCGAGAACCTTCGAGGGGATTCAGCGCCTCTTCAATTTGGCGGGTCTCTCGATGCAGCAATCCAACCAGCGATACCAAACGGTCCGGAGCCAGTCGCGCACTCGTCATGTTTATTGCAATAGCAGCGATTACATCTCTTCCGCGAGGCAAAATGGGAACTGCGAGCGCCGAAATGCCAGCGACCAGCATCGTCGAACGCGTAACCGCGATCTCTAATCACCGCCAGCGCCGCACGCACCTTGATACCTGTGAGGTTTCCGTATCGGCGATAAACGCCTGCATTTGTGTCGATAATGACCTTTGCCTCGTCCTCCGGCAAAATGATGCCAAGATGGCTTGACTGGCGGGTCCGACGCCCATCGGGATCTGCCCTCCGACGTGGCCGGTCAAACTGTCGATTACATAGGCGCCTTCCTGCCGGTCATCCACTCAAACCGTGTTGAATCCAGCGCGCGCCATCAAAAAACGGTGTCGCCAGTCTCCGCAAACAGCCGCATTAATGCAGGGCCATCCTGTATGCCACCTCAGCAGTACTCAGGCGCCCGGCCAGCCACTTTGTCGGACAGAAGAATCCGGGTGGATTGTGCCCGCTCGACGTTGGCGTCAAGGGCCTCACTCTGCCGGCATTCAAGGGCTAGCTTTTGCTTTGCACTTCGCCACAGACATCACTGGCGGCCACATCAGCCCTTCCAACTTTGCGACCGGCCAAGCATGATAGATCTGAAATCGCCTGCCTGATAATCTCCTCGACGTTCGCCCGTTCCTCACCAGTGATCGGGAGGCGTGGCTTTCGGACATGCTCTGGGGCGCCGTCCACCAGATGCTCGGCAAGTTTTATGTACTGGACCAACTTGACGTCGGTATCGAGATGGAACGCCGGCGTCAGCAGCCGGTACAAAGGAAGTGCCGCCGCGAAGTCACCGCCGCGTGCCGTGTTGAACAGGGATACGCACTCGGCTGGCCATGCATTCGTCATGCCGGAGACCCAGCCAATGGCGCCCAGCGCCAGGCTTTCAAGGATCAGATCGTCCACGCCGCAAAAGATATCGAAGCGATCGCCGAAGGCGTTAAACAGGTCGGTGACCCTGCGGATGTCACCGGTTTCTTCCTTGACGGCCACGATGCCAGGTACGTCGACCAGCGCCTTTAGCGTTTCGACATCAACGTCAACTTTGTAGGCAATCGGGTTGTTGTAGATCATGACCGGAAGATCGCTCGCTTCAGCCACCGACCTGTACCAGGCTACGGTCTCGTGGCGGTCGGTGCGATAGGCGAGGCTGGGGAAGGCCATCAGGCCTTCGGCCCCCAGCTGTTGGTAGTTGCGGGCCGCGGCGACCGCGTTGTCGGTCGACAGTTCAGCAAGGCCTGACAGCAGGGGCACCCTTCCGGCCACCACTTCTTTCGCGGCGCGAACAACGGTGTCACGTTCGGACTGGGTGAGCGTGGCATTTTCGCCAAGCATCGGCAGCACGATCACACCGGAGACGCCATTTTTAATGAGCCTATCGATGCTGTTCTGGGTGGCTTCGATATCGATGGCTCCCGAGGCTTGCATCTTCGTGGTGACAGCGGGAAATACGCCTGTCCAAGTCATGTCCAGATCTCCAGTTTTTGCGAGCACGTTGGCCGGCATTGTGTGTGTTGAAAGTCAGGTTGAAGTGTCGTCGCCGTCTGTCCTTGGCTCTCCCTCAAAACGATAGTCGGCCATGGCGCGCGCCGTTGAGATCTTGCCGTTGGCCAGGTCGGTCGCGATGGAGTCTCGGCCGCGGCTTGCCGGATCGCCCCAACCACCGCCGCCAGCCTGTTCATGGCGGATTACGGTGTCCTTGCCGATCTCCAGCGTCACCTTTGCCGGCAGCACGCGCCATTCGCCATCTTGCATCAGAAGGTTCCTCGAACTTGCGGCCGGCTGGCCACCGAACAGCCCATAGGGCGCATGCTCGTGCCGGTCCGCGCGCAGTTGCAGGACCGCCGTGTCCGCCAGCAGGCGATATTGCCGCACCAGTCCAAGCCCACCACGAAATTGCCCGGCGCCGCCGGAATCTTCCCGCAGCGCATACTCCTCTATCATCACGGGATAGCGCGCTTCGATCGTCTCGATCGGCAGGTTCGACATGTTCTGGCTGGGATTGGTGATGCCTTCGATACCGTCCTTGTCGGACCTGCCGCCCCAGGCACCGTTGATCATATCCACCAGGATAAACGGTTTTCGCTCAGGTCCGTGATAGCCGCCGATGGCGACCACCGTGTTGCCGCCTTCGCCTGCCGCCATCAGCCGCTTCGGCGCGATCTGCGCCAGAGCCCCCATCACCGTGTCGACGACGCGGTAGCCGGTCAGCGCCCGCGCCGCCACCGGAGCCGGCATGTTCGGATTGAGGATCGATCCCTCCGGCGCCGTCACCGTGATGCAGCGATAGACGCCGGCATTGTTGGGAACGTCGTGGTCGAGGGCGCAGCGGATCGTGAGATAGGTCGACGACTTGACGAAAGAGAGCGTCGAATTGATCGCGCCCTTCACCTGCGGCGACGAGCCGGCGAAGTCGACCCACAGATGGTCGCCCTTCACCGTGATCCGACAGACGATCGGGATCGGCGCGGGCGAGAAGCCATCGCCGTCGATGTAATCGATGAAGGCGTACTCGCCATCCGGCCAGCCGGCGATCGCCTTGCGCGTCAGTTCCTCGCCGTAGTCGATCAGTCGGTCGAAATAGGCTTCCAGTTCCTCGCCGTACCGCTCGAACAGCCGCAACATCTCGCGCTCGCCAATGTTGCAGGTGGCGTATTGCGCATCGAGATCGCCGAGCACAAGAGCCGGCAGCCGCACGTTCTTCTCGATGATCTTGAACAACGTCTTGTTGGGCAGGCCGCGCTCATAGAGCTTCATCGGCGCGATCCGCAGACCTTCCTGGAAAATCTCGGTAGAATCCGACGCATTCGAGCCCGGCACCCGGCCACCGACATCGCAATGATGGGCAATCACGACGGAGAAACCGATCAGGCGTTGCTCGGAAAAAATCGGCTTGAACATGAAGATGTCGGGCAGGTGCATACCCCCGTCATAGGGATCGTTGAGCACGATCACGTCGCCGGGGAACATGTCGTCGCGGAAGCGATCGACGATCACGTCCATTGCGTCTGGCACGGCGCCCAGATGCAGCGCCA
Organism: Mesorhizobium waitakense; assembly: GCF_056431085.1. Taxonomy (NCBI): domain Bacteria; kingdom Pseudomonadati; phylum Pseudomonadota; class Alphaproteobacteria; order Hyphomicrobiales; family Phyllobacteriaceae; genus Mesorhizobium; species Mesorhizobium waitakense. The sequence continues at coordinate 47,102 of NZ_JBWKME010000143.1, forward strand.
CGGTTTTGGCCTGGCTGAGGATCCGCCCCTGGGCGTCGCAGAGCGTGACCGAATAATCGAGAACGTCGCGCACAATCGGCGAGCGCGCGGTCCGCATCACCGCGTAGGCCATGTCGTCGACGATGGTGTCGAGCCCCGACTTGATGACCGCGAAAGTGATGGGATCGATGGCGGTCATCGAGCAGCGTCCAGCGTCGCGATGAGGCAGCCGGTCGCATTTGGCTCGACCCGCGTTCGGGGCGGAACGACGATAGTGGTGTCCGCGCCCTCTATGATCACCGGTCCCGAGAGCGCCGACACCACTGCCCCTCGTGGTACGATCGTCGTCTCGATTGCCGCGTCACGGGTGAAGTGCACCATGCGCCTGTCCTCACGCGCACCGACATCGGTTCGTGCGGCCTTGAGTGCGGTGAAATCGAGCGGCTCCGATATCCGCGCGTGAGCATGTAGCCGCAGCGCCACCGCTTCCACCGCGTCGTTTGGCGTGTAGCCGTAGGTGTCGCGATAGGCCGCGATGAACGCCGGCCGCAGGGAAGCCGCGTCTAACGCACCGGAGAACGGTATGGACAGCGACGCGTCCTGTCCCTCGAGGCGCAGATCGATCGCCTCGCTGAAGCCGACCGTCTCGGCCGCATAGCCTTGTCTTGTCAGCGCCGTGGTCGCGGCCGCGCGCATCTCGCGCCGCAACCTTTCAACCACTTCATACCCCAGCAGATCGAGCCTCGTTTGCGCCGACCGCAACTCGTGATGTTCGATGCTGCCGGCCAGCATGCCCATTGCCGTGAACACCCCTGGCGACGGCGGAAACACAACCCGTGTGATGCCGAGCGTTCTGGCGAGATCGCAGGCATGCACCGGACCCGAGCCGCCGAAGGCAAGCAGCGTGAGGTCGCGCGGATCGAGACCTCGCTCGACCGTCACGGCACGGATGGCGCGAACCATGTTGGCGTTGGCGATCTCCCGGATCCCGCAGGCCGCCGCTGCCGCGGAGAGCCCGAGTGGGCTTCCCAGCATCTTGTCGATCGCTAGGCGCGCCGCCTCGACGTCCAGCCTCAGCGTGCCGCCAGCCAGTCGCGGCGGCAGATAGCCAAGCACGACATTGGCATCCGTTACCGTCGGCCGTGCGCCACCCAGCCCATAGCAGATGGGACCGGGATCGGCGCCCGCCGAAATCGGGCCGACAGTGAGCAGGCCCGCGGCGTCGATCGCGGCGATGGAACCGGCGCCGTTGCCGACCTCGGCCACATCCACCGTCGGCACCCGCATCATGTAGCCACCCGCCTTGATGAAGCGCGATGGCACCGACATTCCGGCGCGGAACTCGTATTCATGCGTGCGGCTCAGTACGCCACGGTGGACGAGTGCCGCTGATGCCGTCGTTCCGCCCATGTCGAAGGCAACGAGATTGGGTTCGCCCAGAGCCGCGCCGAGGCGTGCGGCGCCAACGGCACCTGAAGAACGGCCCGACGATATAAAGAAAACCGGCTTGCTCTGCGCGGTGGCGGAGGCTGACAGGCCGCCGTTGGAATTGCCGATCAACAGCGGCGCGGTGACGCCCGCCGACCGCAATTTGTTCTCGAGACGCTCAAGATATCCCTTGAGCGGCGGCAGCACGTAGGCATTCACAGCCACCGTCGAGGTACGCTCGTATTCGCCCGCTTCGGGCAGCACATCGACGGAGGCCGTCACCGCGATCTCGGCGAATGCCTGCGAGAAGATTTGCGCCGCGCTGCGTTCATTCTCTGGGTTTTTGTAAGAATTGAGAAAGCAGATGGCGACCGACTGGATGCCTTCGTCACGAAAGAAGGCGCCTGCCCTGAGCACGTCCCCGGCGACAACCGGAGTTTGGATGGTGCCGTCCGCCAGTGTCCTCTCGGCCACTTCCAGCCGGTAGCGCCTGGCAACTAGCGGTTCCGGCTTATCCCAGGTCAGGTCGAACATGCCCGGCGTGCGCAGCCGGCCGATCTCCAACACGTCGCGAAAACCCTTGGTTGTGATCAGCCCCGTGCGGGCGCCAAGTTGCTGCAGCAGCGTGTTCGAACCGACGGTCGTCCCGTGCAAAACCTCAGTGAGGGCGGCGGCAGGGATGTCGGCCACAGCCAGCATTTCGACCATGCCCGATATGACGGCGTCCTCGGGTGCAGCCGGCGTCGAGCTGACCTTGGCCGAGAAGGTGAGGCCATCACTTCTGAGCAGTACCAGATCGGTGAACGTGCCACCGATATCGACGCTGAGCCGAGCCGACTGCATCATTGGCACGCTATTTGTCGGACGCCAGCTTGCCGCCCACCGCCCAATCGTGCTTCTCGACATCCTCGAAAATGATGTCGATCACGTCAGGCCCGCATTTGAGGATGCGAGCCGCTTCGCGCGTCACGACCTCGACGAATTCGCGTTTCTGATCGATGCTGCGTCCCTTGAGCAGCCTGACGCTGATTGTCGGCATAGTGTCCCTCCGAATTCCTGGCCTATAGCCACGCGTTGACATGCCATGGCGCGAACTCGTCGTCGCCATAGCCGAGCAGTTCGCTCTTGGTGGCTTTGCCCGAAGCGGTGGCGATCATCTCGCGAAAGATCGCTTCGCCCATCTCGTCGATCGACCTGTCGCCATCGAGGATCGATCCGCAATTAATGTCCATGTCCTCTTCCATGCGGGCATACATTTCGGAGTTGGTGGCGAGCTTGATCGAGGGCGCCGGCCGGCAGCCGAAGCACGAGCCCCGCCCGGTGGTGAATGCGATCAAATTGGCGCCGCACGCGACCTGTCCGGTCGCCGACATCGGATCGAAACCGGGCGAGTCCATGAACACCAGGCCGCGCTTGTCGATTGGACGTCCATAGCCGTAGACTTCGACGAGGTTGGTGGTGCCGCCCTTCGCCACCGCGCCCAGCGATTTCTCGAGGATGGTGGTCAATCCACCTGCCTTGTTGCCTGGCGAAGGGTTGTTGTCGAAACCTTGCGGTTCGCGGCTGGTGTAGTCGTCCCACCATTCGAGCAGCCCGATCAGCCGCTCACCGACCTCGTTGCTCACGGCGCGTTCCAGCAACAGGTTTTCGGCACCATAGATTTCCGGTGTCTCCGCCAGGATCGCCGTACCGCCGCAGGCGACGAGACGGTCCACCGCGGCACCAAGTGCGGGATTGGCGGAAATTCCCGAGAAGCTGTCCGAGCCGCCGCATTGCAACCCGACCATGATCTCGCTCGCCGGGACCTTCTGGCGTTGCTTCTTCGCCGCCTTCTCCAGCATGGCTTCGACCATCTCGATGCCGCGCGAAATGCTTGAGCGAGTTCCGCCGGTTTCCTGCATCACCAGCTTGGCCAAGTCGTCGCCGAGTTCGAGTTGCTCTTCGTCGATCAATTGGTCGATCTGATTGTCCTCGCAGCCAAGCCCGACAAGCAGCACGCCGGAAAAGTTCCGGTGCTGCGCGTAACCCGCGAGCGTCCGCCGCAGCATTTTCATCGACATCGAGCCATCGGCGACGCTGCAACCTGACTTGTGGGTCAACGCCACGACCCCGTCGACGCCCGGGTAGGGCAGCAACCGGCTGGGATCACGGAAATGATCTGCAATCATGCGCGCGACCAGCGCCGAGCAATTCACAGAGGTCAGGACGCCGACATAGTTGCGTGTTCCAACCTTGCCATCCGCGCGAAGATAGCCATCGAAGGTCGGGATATCCGATGGCGACCGGGCTGGCGCATTCGATAGCCGTGTGCCGATCGCACGCCCTGCCATCGATGCCTCGAAACTCATATTGTGAAGGTGGACATGCCCCCCTGCAGAGATCGCGGCCGTCGCCAGACCGATAGGCTGGCCGAGGCGGTGGATCACCTCTCCCTGTTCCAGCGGTCGCAGCGCCACCTTGTGACCGAAGGGGATAGCGGTTGTGGCAAGCAGGGCAAACGGCAGCAGGCTCTCGCCGGCATGGACGTCGCGAAGCGCCACGGCCACCTCGTCGCCGGGCTTCAGTTGCAGAACCACACTTTTCACTTCTGCCATTGCCCACTCCTGGGGAAGCAATCAAAACATACTTTTGCTTGATTGTCAGCAATCAACAAACATAAATCTATGTGCCACCTCCAAGGCTCTCTCATCCCGAGCGACTTTGGTGCCAAACAGCATTTCATCACAGCGATGAGCTATCGTTAATTGTCAGCAATGCCGGTTGCGTGGGCCAAGGCGCCGGAATATGTAGATTGCACCGTTGGCCATGAGTCGATTGATGACGAAGCTTACAAGTCTCAAGTCTGAAAAGCGTCTGCTCGACCGCAGGGCCGCCGACCAGATACGCTCCCACATACTGGAAGGCGTGCTGCCGGCCGGCGAACGGCTACTTGAGACCCAACTGTCAGAGGAACTTGAAGTCAGCCGCGGCACGGTGCGTTCGGCACTGGCACAACTGGCCAATGAAGGTCTTGTCCAGCAGGTGGCCTTCACCCGCTGGGAGGTTTCGGGCACCTCTACTGTCGACGCCTGGGAAATCTACACGCTGCGCGGCGCGCTGGAAGGGTTGGGCGCGCGCCTTGCCGCGGCCAACGTTACCGAGATAGATGGAATGCGCCTGCGTGCCATTGCCGACGACCTGCTGCACGCCATTCGCGAGGCCCGCTTCCAGGACGCAACAGGGATCGATTTCGACCTGCATGCGGCGATCATCGAGCTCGCCAGGCATGAGCGCCTGGCCGAACAACACCGTTTCATCGTCCAGCAGGTTCGTTTCCACATGGTGCAATCGGGCTTTCTGCCCAACGACTATGAAGAGCTGATTGCCGAGCACAAGGCGCTGATCGAGGCGGTGATCGCCGGCGATGCCGACCGGGCCGAAAAGCTGGCGCGCAATCACAACGATGCCGAGGTCAAGCTGCTGGCGAAACTGCTGAAGCAAGGCGGCAGCGCCAAGCCCATCCGCGAAAAGGCGTCCTGAGGGCGCCAGCTACAGTACGACAAGGCCGGTTATCCAGGGGTTTGGAGCGCGGCGCGCAGATTGTCGCTGAGGATAATCTTTTCGCCCTTGAAACCGCCCAAAGCGGTGCGGATCAACGCCAGGTCGATCTCGGCGCTGTGTTCGCGCGAGTAGCCGTCAAACGCTGCCGCATCGCCGGGATAGCGTCCGTCCGGGTGCTGGTAGAGGTCCATTCCGGCTATCACGATCCGTTCGACTCCAAGTGCCGCAGCAACGGCAATCATCAAAGCACCGTTGGTCGGGATCATTGGTCCAGACAGATCCGCGAGCGGTGGATCGAAGGTATCGAGGAAAACATAGCCGGCGGACGGAGGTCGCATCGCTCTCGTATGGCGCATCAGGATCGGACGGCCGATCGCTACGGTCGGAAAGGTGATGATCGGCCGCCGGCCAAAACCGGGAAGGTCGGGATCGGCGGTGAAGACAACAACGGGCTCCGTCATCCGGCCGCGCCCGCGCCAGTTCCAGTTGACGCGAAACAGCGTGGCGTCGCGATAGTCCGATAGTCTCGGATCCTCGGATGATGGACCGTTGCCAAGACAGACTATTGCTCGTGGATTGCCGAGCCGCGTCTTGAGGTCGGCCAGCGAAGCGATACGACGTCCACCCAGCAGGTCGATCAGGAATGTGCTGGTGGAAACCGGGCGGGCCGGCAAGTCGCCGGGCGGCAACATTGCAGCGACCGTCCCGGCTGTCATGGGCCCGTTGCTGTCGAGGACGCCGGACTTCCCAAATTCCGCGTTCAGTTTCGCCGGACCGATGACCAGGATCGCTTCCAGGCGACGCCGCCAAAGCCCGGCGCCCGCTGAATAGGGCAAGGGGAGCACGAGTTCATGAGGATATCGCCGGCGCAGTTCCGAGAGGTCTTCGGCCGCCGCTGCCAGCACAAGCCGATAGCCGGGTCGCTGCCGGAGCGCTGCATCGACCGTCTCATAGACCCGGCCGATCTCGTCCGGCGTGACTGCCAGCACCACTGTCGCGCGGCCTTGCGGCAGAAACAGCCCGAAGCGCTGTAGTTGATCGGCAAAACTCATCGCACCGCCCGCGCCGTTACGGCCAGCCTTACGGTCCCGGCGGCGAAGGCGCAATGCCTTGCCGACGGGATCGCGCCCCGACGAAACGGCTCAGGCGTAATTGACGTAGATAGTCTTCTTCTGGAAATAGGCGTCCAGCCCGTACTTGCCGTCCTCGCCACCGATGCCGCTGTCACGAATACCGGCGTGGTGGGCATGCACGGCGTCTCCGCCGGACCGATTGACATAGATCTCGCCGAACTTCAGCTCGCGCACCAGCCGCATCACCCGGCGCATATCCTTGGTGAAGACGTAGGCCGACAGGCCGTAGTTCGATTCATTGGCAAGCCGCAGCCCTTCATCGAAATCACCCACTGTCATCACAGGCACGACCGGGCCGAACACCTCATCCTGCATGATGCGCATCTGGTTGTCGGTGACGGTCATCACCGTCGGCTCGTACCAGTGTCCGCGCGCGAATTCGCCCTCTGTCAGGCGCCGCCCGCCGGTCAGCACTTCAGCACCGGCGAAGCGTGCCGTCTCAACCATGCGCTCGACCTTGTCGAGTTCCATGCCGCTGAATTTCGGCCCGACATCGACCAATGTGGTAGGGTCGCCGATCTTTAGTGCCTTCACCGCCCGGGTGAACTTTTCCAGGAACTCGTCGGCGACGCGCCTATGCACATACATGCGCTCATTGCAGATGCAGATCTGGCCGCAATTCTCGAAGCGCGACAGCACGGCCGCGCGAACGGCGGCGCCGATGTCGGCATCCTCGGCGACGACGAAAGGCGCCTTGCCGCCGAGCTCGAGCCGCAGCAATTTAAGATCTTCAGCGGCGGCACGGAATATCTCCTTGCCGGCGCGCACGCTGCCGGTGAGCGTGATGAGACGTGGGATAGGATGCCGCACCAGCGCCGCACCGATGCCTTCGCCGGTGCCGCTGACGACATTGATGACGCCGGGCGGGAAGTCGAGCTGCGAGGAGAGCTGCGCGATCTCCAGCGCCGAGATCGGCGTGCCCTCATGCGACTTGATGACGATGGTGTTTCCGGCGAGCAGCGCCGGCCCCATCTTGCGGCACATCAGCGCCGCCGGATAGTTCCAGGCGGTCAGGGCGATGACGACGCCATGGGCGACACGCTGGATCCAGATCTGCTCGTCCGGCACGTCGGACGGGATGATGTCGCCGGTGATGCGGCGCGCTTCCTCGGCGGCGTAGGTGAGATAGAGCGCCGCCCCCTCGATTTCGCCGCGCGCCTCATGGATCGGCTTGCCTTGTTCGGCAACGACGATGCGCGCCAGCCGCTCGCGGTTTTCCAGGATCAGCCGTGCCAGATCCTTCAGCAATTGTCCGCGTGCCGCCGGCGGCAGGGCTTCCCAACCAGGCTGGGCAGCGCGAGCCGCGACCAGCGCCCGGTCGGCATCGTCCTCGCCGCCTTTCGGCACCGAGGCGATCACCGCCTGTGTCGCCGGGTTTTCGACCTCGATCCATTCCTTGATGGTGGAATCGACCCACTCGCCATTAATGTATTGGCGGTAGCGATCGGTGCCTTTGACCAGTTCCTTCATTGCGGGCATGTCACGTCCTCGTGGTATTTCAGTGGAATGTTCCTACCGGCACGTAGCCCGCCATCTCCGGCAGCCAGAGCGTAATCTGGGGCACGAAGACGAGGACGAAGAGCGCCAGGATCAAGATGAAAAGCAGGAACCAGACTTCGCCAAGAATTGTCGCGACCTTGATGCCGGTAATGCCCGATATGAGGAAAACCAGCTGGCCCATCGGCGGTGTAATCAGTCCGATCATCATATTCACCGTGGAGACGACGCCGAAATAGACGGGATCGATGCCAAGTTCCCGCACGGTCGGCATCAGGATCGGGATGACGATCAGCAGCATCAGCAAGGTGTCGAGCAGTGCGCCGAGGATCAGGAACAGAACCGTCACCAGCAGCATGAACATCAGCGGGCTGAGGTCCAGCGAGGCAATCCAGCTTCCGAGCTGATCCGGTATCTGCTCCGCCGCGACGACGTAGTTCATCAGCACGGCACCGGCGATGGTGATCGCAACGATGGCGGTCGAGCGCGACGATTCCATCAACACATTGAACAGGACCTTTGGCGACAGGGTCCGGTACCAGAACAGCGCCAGCAGCAAGGCACAGAAAGCCGCCACCGCCGCCGCTTCGGTCGGAGTGACCGCGCCCGAGTAGATGCCGCCGAGCAGGATGACGGGCAACACCAGGGTCGGTGCCGCGTCGCGTGTCACGGCAATCGCTTCTTGCCGGGTTGGCTTCGGCTGCGTCGGAAAATTCTGCAGCCGCGCCTGCACCGCCACCACGGCCATCATGACCAGCGCCAGAAAGATGCCGGGGCCGACACCCCCCATGAAAAGATAGCCGATCGACGTGTTGGAAACGACGCCGTAGAGCACCATCGGGATGGAGGGTGGAATGATCGGTCCCAGGATCGAGGATGCCGACGTGAGCGCCGCTGCAAAACCGGGGCGGTAGCCAGCCTTGATCATCATGTCGATGGAAATCTTGCCGGGGCCTGCCGCGTCCGCCAGCGCGCTGCCGCTCATGCCGGCAAAGATCACGCTCGCGACGATGTTGACATGAGCAAGTCCGCCTCGAAACCGGCCGACGAGGAGGTTGGCGAAGCCGAACATCTTGTCGGTCATCTTGCCCGCATTCATCAATTCGGCGGCGAAGATGAACAACGGCACCGCAAGCATGACGAAGTTGCCGTAGATCCCGTTGAGGCTCTGGCTGGCGACCAGGCCCATGTCGCGGCCGGTGATGACGAAGTAGACGATACCGGAGGCCAGCATGGCGTGGCCGAGCGGCATACCGGCGAACATCCAGACGAAGAACAAAGCGAACATCACCTCGACGGCGAAGGACATGAAAATTCCTAGATATGCTGTTCCCAACCGGGTCGGAACAATTGCCAGAGGCGCCGAAGCGCGCTGACGACTACGGCGACAAGGAAGATCAGGAAGCTTCCGAACACGAACTGCATGGGCAGATGCAGCAACGTTGAGTGACGGGTACGAAGGAACAGGATGTAGTCGAAAGTGCCGGGCAGGGCGGCAAGGAACACCACCGCCAGGGAAAGCGTCACGAAAACGGCCAGGACCCGTCGGGACCGGGGTGGAAACAGGCCGTAGATAACGTCGAAGACAATGTGCTGCCGCTCTTTGATCAGTACGTCGCTCGTCCAAAACACGATCCACACATAAGCGACCACGCAAAGCTCGTTCGTCCACGATATCGGCGCGTTGAAGACGTAGCGGGCGACGATGCCGACGACGAAGCCGGCGAACATCACGGCAAAAGCCACGACGCTCACCGACTCCGCCAGTCGCTTCCAGACGATAGCCAAGGACTGCATCAACAGAGCTTAGGCAGCGCCGATACGATCAAGCATGCCCTTGGGCCAGTTTTTCGAGAAGTCCGAATTGACGAAAGCATCCAGTACATGTTTTTGGAAAGCCGCCACGTCCGGGGTCGTCACCGTGTTGCCGTGAGCCTCGAGGAACGCCTTGCCATCGTTTTCGGTGGCGATCACGCCGTCGTCGTTGACCTTCTTGGCCACTTCCTCGGCCGCGAGGATCGCCTTCTTCTCGTCGTCGCTGAGCCCGTCCCAGAACGCCGTCGGCATGGTGAAGAAGACATTCGCCACTTGGTGGCCGGTCAGTACGACCTGTTTCGACACCTCGTAGAACTTTGACGCGATGGCGTCCGGAAGCGGGTTTTCGAGCCCGTCGATCGTGCCGGTCTGCATAGCAAGATAGACTTCCTCGAAGGCCAGCGGGGTGGCGCTGGCGCCAAGCGCGTTCCCAAGGAATTGCCAGGCAGCCGAACCCGGCATGCGCAACTTCACGCCCTTAAGATCCGCCGGCACGTTGACGGTGCGAGGTGTACGCAGGATGACATGTCGGGTGCCGAGATACTGGCTCCTGAGGATCTGCAATTTCAGATCGCTCGCCACCTTGTCCTTGAATTCCTTGCCGACGTCGCCGCCGTACACCGCATCCAGGTGTTTGGCATCGCGGAACAGATAGCCGGTGGTGAAGATCGAAAATTCCGGGATCAACTCGGAAATATCCGAAGGCGAGGTGAGGGCGATTTCGAGATTGCCGCGCTGCATCGCCTCGATTTCGGTGCCCTGTGCGAACAGCGTGCCGTTGTAGTGCAACTGTACGTCAAAAGCACCCGGCATCGACTTGTCGAGTTCCGCCTTGAACGCTTGCAGCGCCTTGGATTGCCATTCGGTGTCCGGACCGGGCGTCGAGGCACGGATGACCTTGCCTGCCGCGAAAGCGAGTCGCGAGACGAAGGGCGCCGCAAGGACGCCCAAGGCGCCGGCAACGACCGCGCGGCGGCCAACGGCTCGATTAAGAAATGGAGACTCCTGTTTGCTCATGCTCTTCCCCTCCTGCGTCGCTGTTGGGTCGCCTTCGATGGCGCGCGACCTGACGAACGGATGGTTTCACCACAGCTACAAATCGTCAAGCTGAATGTTGACAATAGGCAATCAATCATCATTTGTTGCGAGCCGGAGGGCGCAAACTGCTCTCAAACAGACGAGCGAGCCGACCTATGAAGATCCAGACGCCAGCCCTGCCGAGGATCGATTGCTTCATGGTCGCGGCGGCGACACCGCTGACGGCCGACCTGCACCCCGACATCAAACTCCTCGTCCGTCACATCGATATGCTGTTCGGTGCCGGCTGCGACGGCATCGCGCTCTTTGGCACGACGGGCGAGGGCACCGAGTTCTCGATGGAGGACAGGATAGAAGCACTTGATGGCGTCATTTCCGCCGGTATCGCGCCTGGCCGGCTCATCGTTTCGGTCGGCGCGCTGTCGATCCCGGATATTGCGCGGCTGGCTCATCATGCGCTCGACCGTGGCGTTGACAGCCTGCTGCTCATGCCGCCTTGCGTCTATCGCGGCGGCATCACCGATGACGGCACCTTTCGCTTCTACGCGAGTGTCATCGACCGTATCGCGCGGGCGGATCTGAAACTGTGCCTCTATCATTTCCCGGATATTTGCGGCGTTCGGCTGACGCCGCGCGTCATCCGGCGGCTGGACGAGGCCTATCCGGGGATCATCAGCGGCGTGAAGGACAGCGGCGGGGACCTGGATTTCACCGAGGCCTTGATACGCCGCTTCTCGCACTTGTCGATCTACACGGGCTCTGAGACCCATCTGCCGCAAGCGCTCGCCGCGGGTGCGCGCGGCACCATATGCGGCCTCGGCAACGCCATGCCGCGTCTGATGCGCGCGATGTTCGACGCATCGACCGCCTTCGATCGCCGCAAGCTCGTGCCGGCCTTGTTGGGCGGCGACTCCATCCTTTCGAGGAAACCGTTCCCTGCCTCGGTGAAGGCCGTACTCGCGTCGGCCAGTGGCGAGCCGGGTTGGAACCGGGTTCTGCCGCCGATGTCTGAGATAGCCATGCCCGAAAGAGATTGGCTGCTGCGGGATTTCTTCCGTTGGGAGCAGAACCTGCCGCCGGCTTGGCGCAGTTTTCAACCGAGCGAACCACAGATCGGGTCGCAGGTAGTCAAGATACGGCGCGCCTAGCCAGGCTTGTTGTCTACGGTCGGCAGATTGACTGCGTTAACAGTGGATCGTCCGAATTCGGGCCCTTCCTATGCATTGCGCCGCTCAGCAGGAGAGCACGGCTTTTCTGCCGGCTAAAGCCGGCGGCTATAGCTACCAAAGACTTGTTCGTCTTGAGCAATTATTATAATAGCATAATCAGACTGTTTGGAGACGCCGGATGCGCTGCGATTTGGGAGGCAAGGTCGCACTGGTCACCGGCGCGGCCGGGGCGATAGGCAGCGTGATCGCCAGGCGATTGTCCGACAACGGCGCAACGGTCATTGTCGCCGACATCGATATCGATGGTGCGGAGCGCGTCGTGGAGATGCTGCCCAACGCGATGGCCTGCTCGGTGGACATCCGAAACTCGGCGTCGGTGGATGCCAGCATCGCCACGATCACGCAACGCTATGGTCGTCTCGATATTCTGATCAACAATGCCGGCGTCAACACGCTGGCGCACCGCGTTACGCTGGATGAATTTCCTCCCGAGGAGTGGGATCGCATTACCGGCATCGACCTTGATGGCCTCTATGTCATGAGCCGCGCCGCGCTTCGACCGATGCTTGCGGCCGGCAAGGGCGGACGTATCATCAACATCGCCTCGGTCGTCGGCCTTGCGGCCATGCGTCTGCAGAGCCCGTTCGTCGCTGCCAAGGCCGCAATCATCCACCTCACACGGTCGATGGCGATTGAACTGGGAGGCAAGGGCATCCTGACCAACGCGGTTGCTCCCGGCTCGGTAATGACCACGCTGACGAAAAAGCTTTTCTACGGCGAAGACGGCAAGTTCGCCGGCCGCACGGAGGAATTTCTCGCCCATGTGCCGCTCGGCCGGCCGGGCCAGCCAGACGAAATCGCCGAGGCAGTGCTCTTTCTTGCCTCTCCGGCTGCTAGCTATGTCAATGGCCAGGTGCTTGCCGTCGATGGCGGCTGGACGGCGGGATACATGATGTGAGTGCGGGATGGAAATCGAGCTTGCAGGCACCGCCTTCGCCATGAATGGCGAACTTAACCCCGTCGCCGAGGCCGCGCTTGCCGCGCTCCAGGCCAATGGTGGCCATCTGGTCGAGGGCTCCCAAGCCCCCGGGGCGGATATCCTGCTGATTTCCTGCCCGTTGCGGCCTAGAGCGGTGACGGGTGAACCGAAATCCTTGTACGCGGATGCGCGGAAGGCGGCGGTAAGCATGACCGAGCGTGGAAGCGGACGCATCGTGTTCCTGCTGTCGGTGACGGCCGGCATGCCGATGCGTCGCCACCCGCGCTTTTCGATGGAGAATGCATCCATTCTCGCCGGCATGCGCACATTGGCCATGGAGTTTGGACCGAAGGTCCTGGTCAATGCCGTTGGGCTCGGCGCGGTCGAGGACGAAAAAATGGTTTCCGGCGACAAAGCTATGCTCAGCCACACGCCGGTTGGACGCCCCGGCATGATCTCGGAAGCGGTGGCTGCCGTGCTGTTCTTCTGCGATCCGCTGAACACCTATACAACTGGCCAGATGCTGGGCGTCGACGGCGGCTGGACAGCAGGCTACGGCCGCAACTTCTGAAGCATCGGCCCGGCGCGTAAGGCGACCGGTTTGATGCCGTCGCCGTCTGCCCGGCGATGAGTGGAAACCCGCCGCTTGACCCTCTATGATGCGCCGAGATGGTTTGCGGAGTGCATTGATGGCGGTGAAGTCTGGCGACGGCGAGAAGAAGTCGCCGCAGCGCCTCGGTGTGCGCGAGATCGCCAAACGCGTCGGCGTAGCGCCGATGACGGTATCGCGCGCGCTGTCCAATCCCGACATGGTCTCGCCCGAGACGCGCGCCAAGGTTCTGGAGGCCATCGAGCAGGCGGGCTTCGTTCCGAACAGGCTGGCCTCGAGTATGCGCGGCAACGGCCGCATGATCGGCACGGTGGTGCCGCCGCTGATCAATTCAGGCATCGCCGAACAGGTGCAAGGCATGTCCGACGAGTGCCATGCGTGCGGCTATTCAATGCTGTTGGTGCAAGGCGAGTTCACGCCGGAGGCCGAAGAGAAATCGATCCGCACGCTGCTCGGCTGGCGCCCGGTCGGCATGATCCTGCAAAGCTTCGTGCAAAGCGAAGTGGCGCGTGCGTTGCTGAAGAGCAGTGATGTGCCGGTGGTCGAAATATCCGAGATAAAGGGACGCAAGCCGATCGACATGGTGGTCGGCGTCTCCAACTTCGAGACCGCCTACGCCATGACCATGCATCTGGCGGCCAAGGGCTACAAGCGCATAGGCTTCGTCTCGACGCCAATACATGGCAACGACCGGCTGCAGCAGCGGCGCACCGGCTATCATGCCGCGCTGACTGAACTTGGCATCAAGAACCATGGCAGCATGGAGGTCGAAGTGCCGATCACGGCGCAGGGCGGCGCCGAGGCGCTGGTGACTTTGACGAGCCGCCACAAGGACATCGACGCCATCTTCTTTTCCAGCGATACACTGGCGGTCGGAGCTGTACAGGAATGCCACCGGCGCCGCTGGGCGGTGCCAGGCAGGATCGCGATTGCCGGCTATGGCGACATGGATCTCGCCGCCCAACTGTTTCCACCTCTGACCACGGTCAAGGTCAATCGTTACGAGATGGGCCGGCGCTCGGTGCGGCAGTTGCTGGCGAGGCTAGGCGGAAACACCAAGGTGCCCACCATTACCAGCCTCGGTTTCCAGATTGTCGACCGCGAAAGCGCCTGATCACTTGCCGCGTTTCGGCTTCGCGCTTTCTTCGCGGCGGCCAAGCCGCTTTTCCCAGGCTTCGGCGTGGACGTTGAGATAGGCGTTGGGATCGTAGGGGTGATGCTTGATCGCGTCGATGTTGAGATCTATGCCGAGCCCGGGCGCGTCCGGCAGCGACAGATGGCCATTCCTGGAATTGACGGTCGGATGCCAGGTGACGAGATCACGCGTCCAGGGATCGTTGAAGGCGTCAAAATGCTCCTGAATGAGGAAGTTTGACACCGCCGCCGCCAGCTGCAGGCACACCGCTGTCGCCACCGGCCCGCCGCTTTGATGCGGAGCGATGTGGCTGCCATGGGCAAGCGCCAGATTGGCCACTTGCATCGATGGCCCAATGCCGCCGAGCGACATCGGCTCGGGCTGGAAGATGTTGACGCCGCCACCCGCGGCCAGCGCGTAGAACTGGCCGACCGTGTCGTACATCTCGCCGGTGGCGACGGGGATCGGTGAGCGATGTGCGACTTCGTGCACGGTTTCCTGCCTGTCGCGCGAGGTCGGCTCTTCCCACCAGTAGATGTCGAGATCGGCGAATTTCTGCGCCGCCTGAAGTGCCGCGATCTCGGTGAAGCGCGCATGCACGTCGATCAGAATCAGCGTGTCCTTCGGCAGATGGTCGCGCAGCGTTCGGCAGATTGCGTAGGAAAGATCCAACTCCTCACGAGAAATGAAACCTTGCGCCGTGCCGAAAGGGTCAAGCTTGAACGCCTTGAAGCCTTTCGCCAGCACTGCCTTGGCCGCCTCCAGAAAAGCCTCCGGCGTGCGCTCGGTGCGATACCAGCCATTGGCATAGCCGAGCACGCTGTTGCGCACCTGTCCGCCGAGAAGCTGGTGGATCGGCACGCCAAGGCTTTTGCCCAGTATGTCCCAGCAGGCGACCTCGATGGCCGCGATCACCGTACGGTGAATGTGGCCGCCATCGAGCGACACGCTGTCCAGCATGCGCTTTGCCAGCAAGTTGATCCGGCGCGGATCCTGTCCGATGGCGAGATGCTTGAGTTCATGCACTCCGGCTTCGGTGGTCTTTATGAAGCCGTTCAACGTGCCTTCGCCGATGCCATTAATACCCTTGTCGGTATGCACCTTGACGAAGAGCCAGTTTTTCCAGCCGGCTCCAACGGAAAAAGTCTCGATCTCGGTGATCTTCATGCGAAACCCTAGCTCAAAGCGGCGATCGTGGCGACGACGGCCTCGGTGGTCAGGCCATACTTCGTTTGCAAGGTCGGCACCGCGCCGCATTCGATGTAGAGGTCGGGCAGGCCGATGCGCGTCACTTTCTTCGTTATGCCCGCATCGAACAGGGTCTCGACGACAAGGCTAGCTAACCCGCCGACCACGACATGGTTTTCCGCCGTCACGACACGGCCAACCGAACCGGCAAATTCGGCCACCGCCTCGGCGTCGAACGGTTTTATGGTCGGCACATGCAGCACGCCGGCGGAAATGCCCTGTTTGCGCAAAGCGTCGGCCGCGTCCAGCGCCCGCTCGGTCATGAAGCCGGTCGAGATAATGCCGACATCCGCGCCTTCGCGAAGCCGCCGCGCCTTGCCGATCTCGAAGGTGTAGCCGGCTTCGAATACCGCTGGCACGCTGCCGCGCAGCAGCCGCATGTAGACCGGCCCATGATGCTCGGCGATTAACACGGTGGCCGCGTCGATCTCGGTCGCATCGCAGGGATCGATGATGGTGAGGCCGGGAATCATGCGCATCAGCGCCAGATCCTCGATCGCCTGATGCGTGCCGCCATAACCGGTCGTCAGTCCAGGCAGGCCGGCAACGATTTTGACGTTGAGGTTCGAGTGGGCGAGCGCGATGGCGACGAAATCAAAGGCGCGCCGGGTCGCGAACACGCCATACGTCGTTGCGAACGGCACCTTGCCGGTGCGGGCCAGCCCGGCGGCGACGGCGACGAGATTCTGTTCGGCCATGCCGACATTGAAAAAGCGGTCCGGAAAGGCGTCGCGGAACGGGTGGATGTCGGTGTATTTGCCGAGGTCGGCGGTCAGCCCGACAATGTCGGGCCGGCTCTGGCCAAGCCTTGCCAGCGCGCGGCCGAACGGCGCTTCCACGCTCTGCCGGCCGCCGCCAACGGCCTCGTCCTGACCCATGGCCAGGGTGCGTCCGGCCTCCAGCCTTGCGCCGCTCATTGTTGTGTTCCCTCGCCGGGCTTTGCTTCGGCACTTTTGTCGAACTCGGCGATGATGCCGTCCCATTGCGCCATATCGATGCGGAAGAAGTGCGACTTCTCGCTGGCCTCAATGCGCGGCACGCCCTTGCCGGGCAAAGTGCGCAGCACGATCGCCTTGGGCCTGCCGTTGCGGTTGCGGGCATCGCCCAGTGCGCCGACCACGGCCGTCATGTCGTTGCCGTCGATCTCGAACGTCTCCCAGCCGAAGGCGCGCCATTTGCCGGCTACAGGTTCCATGTCGAGCACCATGGGTCCGTCGGCCTGGATGCCGTTGCAATCGATCAGCGCCACCAGACCATCGAGTTTGAAATGGCTGGCCGACATGGCCGCCTCCCAGGTCGAGCCCTCCTGCATCTCGCCATCAGACAGTTCGACGAAGACGCGCGCGTCGGAACGGTCGACACGCAGCCCGAGCGCCTGACCGACACCTTGGCCCAGGCCATGGCCGAGTGAGCCGCCGATCATCTCGACGCCGGGGGTTGTGTCGAGCGTCGACATTTCCAGTCGGCTGTTGTCGGCGCCATATGTCACCAGCTCCTCGACCGGGATGATGCCGGCCTCGGCGAGCGCCGCCCACAGAGCGATGGAATAGTGCCCGGTGGACAAAAGGAATCGGTCGCGATCGGCCCAGCCGAGATTGTGCGGGTCGTATCGCAGTTCGTGGAAATAAAGCGCGGCCAGCGTATCGGCGATGCCGAGGCCCTGGCCGATATAACCCTGGCCCTGACCGCGCGCCATGGTCAGCATGTGTCGGCGCAAATGTGCGGCCCGACGTTCCAGTGCGCCGATATCGGCGTTGCCGGGTGGAGAATTCCGAAGCATCCTGTTCCTAGTCCTTGTCGAGCCCGCCGGACATGTTGAGCCGTTCGGCGGTCATGTATTTCGGGGCGTCTAGGCAGAGCCACACCACCGCTTCAGCGACCTCTGAAATCTCTGCGCGGCGCCCGAGCGGGATGCGGCGCGTTCGCTCGTCGAGAAAGGCCTGCAGATCGTTGCGGCCATTGGCGCGGGCAAGGTCAGCCTCGGTGGAGCGCTGCATCTCGGTATCCATCATGCCCGGAGCCAGGCTGTTGACCAGAACACCGTAGGGCGCGAGCGCGACCGCAGCGGCTCGGGTGATGGAATCGACGCCAGCCTTGCTCGCCGTGTAGGCGGTATAGTCAGGCAGCGCCATACGCGAGCCAGGCGAGGTGATGTTGACGATGCGGCCCGAACGCTGGTCGCGCATCACACGGCCCGCCGCCTTGCAGGCCATGGCAAGTGCGGTGACGTTGAGCGCCAGCGTGCGCGTCCAGGCCTTGAAGGTTGCGTCGAGGAATGGCTCGATCACCCCATAGCCGGCGTTGTTGACGAGAATGTCGATGCCGCCCCAGCGTGCGACCACTTTGGCGACGGCGGCCTCTGGCGCGCCTTCCAGCGTAAAGTCGCCAACGATCGTCTCGGCGTCGCCGCCGGCTTCCCTGATCCGCCGGGCGGTCTCGCCGGTTCCTTCCGCGTTGATATCGGCAACGGCAACTGCGCAACCGCGCCGTGCGAGCTGGATTGCCACCTCGCGGCCAAGCCCGCCGGCAGCTCCCGTGACGAGGGCCCTGGGTGGTGTGGTATCGTGATTTTCGCCAGGCAAGCGATCACCCTCCCGGTGGCCATCTTGACGCGTTTGATACCGGTACCATAAAAGGCTGTCAACGGGGTTGTGCTATTGTCCGCCGACCGATTAGGTTGGGCTGGAGCCGGGGAGGAAAAATGAAAATCGTCGCGCTCGAAACGCTGCAGCTGGCGGAGTTTCCGTTCCTGTTCTGGCTGCGCGTCCACACCGATGCCGGCATCATCGGCACCGGCGAGACCTTCTGGGCGCCGGGTCCGGTCGCCTCCTACATCCACGACAATGTCGCCGCCTATCTCCTGGGCAAGGACCCGCGCAACATCGAGCTGCACGACCGCACGCTAGGCAGCGTCTATGTCGGCGCGCGCGATTCCGGCGCCGAGGTGCGCGGTAACTCCGCCGTCAACATCGCGCTATGGGATATTTACGGCCGGGCGCTCGGCGAGCCGGTCTGGCGGCTGCTCGGCGGCCGCACCCATAAGACCGTACCGATCTATAACACTTGCGCCGGCTACAAACATGTGCGCGCTTCAAAGAAGAACGCCTTGTTCGAGCGTGGCGAAGATTGGTCGCTCAAATCAGGCGATTCGAACGAAGGCCCGTACGATGACCTGCTGGCCTGGCGCTACAATGCCGGCGATCTCGCCAGGAGCCTGAAATCCGAAGGCATCGGGGCGATGAAGATATGGCCGTTCGACATCGCCGCCGAGGCCTCGAACGGCACCCGCATTTCGCTTGCCGACCTCGACAAGGCGCTGGAACCCTTTCAGAAGATTCGTGACGCCGTCGGCCGTGACATGGAGATTATGGTCGAGTTGCATGGGCTGTGGACCTTGCCGCCGGTACTGCGCATCGCCGAGGCGCTGAAGCCCTACGATGTCGCCTGGCTGGAGGAACCGATCCGCTACAACGAACTCGACGCGATGGCGGAACTTGCGCGCCGCACCTCGATACCAATCGCGGCCAGCGAGCGACTGGCCTCGCGGCAAATGTTCAAGCAACTGATCGACAAACGCGCTGCCTCGGTGATCATGATCGACCTCGCCTGGTGCGGCGGCATCAGCGAGGCACGCAAGATCGCCAACATGGCCGAAGCCAGCGAGCTGCCGGTGACCCTGCACGACTGTACCGGGCCGATTGTCTATGCCGCCAGTTGCGCATTGTCGGCGACCTTGCCGAACGCCAACTACCAGGAAGCGGTGCGCGCCTATTTCACCGGCTGGTACACCGAGATCGTCGCCGATATCCCGCCTGTCGCGGACGGTCATGTCGCGCCGCTCGAAGGGCCAGGGCTGGGTCTCAGCTTACGGCCGGAGCTGTTCCACCGGCCCGATGCCACTTCGAGGATCACGAAAATCTAGCCTCGACGCGGCTCCATCCAGAGTCAGTAGACATTATGCTATTATAATCTATTATCTACCGAAGCGAGCGACCAACAAGCTCGCCGCCGGCGCTCCGCCGCCTGGCGCGAGACGGTTTCAGGGAGGCTCTGGTGGCAATTTCTGCGGCGCGCGCACGCGAGGACTTCAAGGGTGCGCCAAATCTGCCCGACCGGAAAATCCTGCTCGACCTTTTCGAACGCATGGTACTGCTGCGCCGCTTCGAAAGCATCGCCCAGATCGCTTGCCGCAAGGGCGAGACACCAGGCTTCCTGCACCTCTATATCGGCGAGGAGGCGACCGGCGTCGGCGTCTGCGCGCATCTGCGTCCGACCGACTGGGTAACCTCGACCCATCGCGGCCACGGCCACGCGCTGGCAAAGGGCGCCAATCCCGGCCGTGTCATGGCCGAACTGTTCGGCAAGGCCGACGGCATCTGCGGCGGCCGGGGCGGCACCATGCATCTCTACGACCGCTCGGTCGGGCTGTTCGGAACCAATGGCATCGTCGCGGCTGGCATCGGTCATGCCGTCGGTATCGGCATGAGTGCCCGCCAACAGGGGCGGGACGATATCGGCGTAGCCTTCTTCGGCGACGGTGCGGCCAATCATGGCGGCTTCCACGAGGCGCTCAACTTTGCTGCGGTCCAGGATGCGCCGGCGGTCTTCATCTGCGAGAACAATCTCTACGCCACCGCGACGCCGCTCAAATCCATCACGCTCAATCCCGAGATCGCCACCAAGGCCGCCTCCTACGGCATGCCCGGGGTAGCTGTCGACGGCAACGACGTCTTCGCCGTCTGGCTCGCCATGAAGGAAGCAACCGAGCGTGCCCGTTCCGGCAAGGGTCCGACGCTGATCGAAGCCAAGACATACCGCACCGTCGGTCATCATGAGGGCGACCCGGTCATCGGCACCTACAGGACGCAAGAGGAGCTCGATGCCTGGATCAAGCGCGACCCGATCGACATGTTCCGCAAGCGGCTGATCGAGGAGTACGGCGTCGCCGACGCCGAGACGCTTGCGGCCATCGAAACCCGGGTCGAGAAGGTGGTCGAGGAAGCACTGGCCTTCGCCCGCAATTCGTCCGAGCCGGATCCGGCAACGGTGCGGCTGCATGTCTTTGCCGATCCGATCAATCCGCCCTCTGCCTTGTTGCCGCGCGCGGTCTCCGAGATGCGTACGCAAGGCTGGCTGGAGGCGGTGCGCGACGGTATTGCCGAAGAGATGCGCGCCAATCCCGCTATCCTCTACTTCGGCGAGGGAACCGGAGAGCGTGGCGGCAGCTTCGCCCACACCAAGAATCTCTGGCAGGAGTTCGGCGCCGGGCGCATGGTCGACACGCCGATTTCCGAACAGGGTTTTACCGCCGCCGCCGTCGGCGCCTCGGCCACCGGTGCCCGCACCGTTTCGGACCTTATGTTCGCCGATTTCGCCTTCGAGACCGCCGGGCAGATTTTCCTGCAGGCTGCCAAGCTCCGCTACATGACAAGCGGCCTCATGAGCGCGCCGATGGTGGTGCGGGTCGGCGCCGGCGCCTTGCGCAGTTCAGGCCCGCACCACAGCGGCATCTATCATCCGGTCTTCGCCCATATGCCGGGCCTCATCGTCTGCGTGCCGTCAACTCCGGCGGATGCAAAGGGCCTGATGAAGACGGCGCTCAGGGCAGGCGACCCGGTCATCATGCTCGAACCCAAGGCGCTGTTTGCTTCCAAGGGTGAGGTTCCGGTCGGCGAGCATTTTGTGCCGTTCGGCGTGGCGCGGATTGCCCGCGCCGGCACCGACATCACAATTGTCGCCGCCGGCCAGATGGTGCAACGAGCACTAGAGGCCGCCGAAGCGCTGGCTGCTGAAGGCGTCGAAGTCGAAGTGATCGATCCACGCACGATCATGCCGCTCGATATCGAGACCATTGTCGCCAGCGTGCGCAAGACCCACCGGCTGCTCATCGTCGACGAAGCCTGGGCCATGTGCGGCCTTGGCGGCGAAATAGCACAAGCCATCAACGAACTCGCCTTCGACGAGCTCGACGCCCCGCCCGGTCGGCTGCACACGGCGCCGACCTCGCATCCCTTCGCGCCGGTGCTGGAGCGCGCCATGCTGGTCGACGCGCCCCGCATCGCGCAGGGCGTGCGCGACGTCATCGCCGGCAAGCCGCCGGTGCCGGATCATTGGTACACGGTCGGCCTGACGAGCGCCCCGCCTGCCAAACCCGCGCCGGCCCCGCCGAAGCCGCAACCGGCCGCTCCGGCCCCAACGACCATTGCCGCCGCCGGCGATGATGAGCCGGTTACGATGCCGTTCGGAGATCTCACCGTCAGCGAAGGCACCGTCATCAAATGGCTGAAGGCAGTCGGCGACGCGGTCAAGGAAGGCGAACTGATCGCCGAGATCGAAACCGACAAGGCCGTGGTCGAGATCGAGGCCCCGATCGCCGGCACGCTCAGCGCAATCGACCAGCCGGTCGGCGCCGTGGTGCCGATGGGCGGCCGCATTGGCGGCATCAAGAAATAGTCATCTGTTCCCATATGAAAATCCGAAGGACTAGAATGAAGATCCTGTGCGCCAACTGGCAGGCCGCTGATGATGCCGAACTTGAGCGCGAGCACTATCCGGACATCGAGCTCATCCTCGCCCGCTCGACCAACGACCAGGCCGCCGCGCTCGATCCGGCCGTATGCCAGACAGTCGACGCCGTCATCAACTATTCGCCAACCCACAATGTAGCGGCGGCCCCGACTGAGTTTCCAAACGCCAGGATCGCGGTGCGCTCCGGTGTCGGCTTCGATAACATCGACGCAGTGGGCTGGGGAGCCCGCAAAATTCCGGCTTGCAACGTTCCGGACTATGGCACCACCGAGGTCGCCGACCACGCCATCGCCCTGATGCTGGCGCTGACGCGTGGCACGTCCGCCTATGGGGCGGAGCTTTCCGGCAACGGCGCCGAAGGCTGGCATTTCTCAAAGGCGCCGCTGGTGCGCCGGCACAAAGGCGCGACCTTCGGCATTGTCGGACTCGGCCGCATCGGGCTTGCCACGGCACGCCGCGCCGCAGCCTTCGACATGAAGGTGGTGTTCTTCGATCCGCATCTCTTGTCCGGCGTTGACCTGTCGACTGGCTATGAACGCGTCCATTCGCTGGTTGAGCTGATGGAGGGGTCGGACGTGGTCAGCATTCACACGCCGCTGAGCGAAGAGACCCGGAAGCTGCTTGGGGCCGAAGCCTTCGCGGCCGCCAAGCCTGGCCTTGTCCTCGTCAACACCGCGCGCGGCCCGATCGTTGATCTCGATGCGCTGGAAGTGGCGATGCGCAAGGGCACCATCGCGGGAGCAGGCCTCGATGTGCTGCCGAGCGAACCCGGCGATCTCGACCATCCGCTTCTGGCGGCGTGGCAGCACCGCGAGTCGTGGATCGCCAGCCGGATGATCGTCTCCCCTCATGCGGCTTTCTACAGCCCAGCCTCGATGCGCGACCTGCGCCTCAAATCGATCGAGGTCGTGCATGCCTACCTTGCCGACGGCAGGCTCACCAACTGCGTCAATGCCGAATATCTGAAATGACAAATGCGGTGGCAAACACACGGCTGGCTGTTTCGCCCTATGCGCGCCGCCTGGCGCGTCAACGCGCACTGCCACTCGAAGACCTTCGCGGCAGCGGTCCGGGCGGCCGTATCCTGGCCGCCGACGTGCTGGGCTTCGTTCCGGCCGCAGCGCCTGTGGATCCGACGACTGTGGTCGCCCCCGCTGCCGCGCCCCGCTTCACAGCCTTTGCCGCATCGATCGCGTTGGGCGCTTTGCGGGACTTGCTCACCGGGCTGGAGAGCGTCGGAAAGACGTTCGATATCGACGACATTGTGCTGCGAGCGGCAGGTCGGACATTAGCCGAAATACCGGATGCCGCTGCGATTGGCGACGCATCGCTGGCACTGGAGTTGACGGGCCGGCAAGCAATTTTCGCGAACGTTTCGGGCATGCCCCTGACGTCGTTGCGCGCCATGCGACTCGCGGCTCTGGCCGACAACCGCAACGACGCGGAAACACCGGCCGCTCTGTCCTTGCGGCTGCTGCCGGCAACTGGGATCCGCCCGCTGATGATGCCGCTGCTGCCATATCGCGCGATGCGCCTGACGGTTTCGCTCAGCACTGCGGGCGATCATGCCGAATGCCTGCTCACGGCGGATGCAGCAAGCGTTGATGAGGCGGCGGCCGCGGCGTGGCTGGCCACACTGAAATCCGCGATGGAAAACCCGCTTCGGCTCTTCGTATGAGGCCGCTATTCGCGGTGCACCTTGCCTAGCCTCGAGCGGCGGAAGCTATTATAAAAGCTTCGACACAGGCGCGACGAGGCTCATGGACCACTCCGTTCCCACCATCGACAGTCTTCCCAGGCGCACGCTCGGCCGCGTGAATGGGCCGCTTTACCGGCAACTGGCCGACATATTGCGCGAGCCGATCAGCAACGGGACGTTCCCGGTTGGCGGTGAGTTACCCAAGGAAGCGATGATCGCCGAGCATTATGGCGTCAGCCTCATCACCGTACGCCGGGCGTTGCGCGATCTCGAGGCCGACGGCCTGATCAGGAAACGTTCAGCGAAACCAGCGGTGGTCACAGCACGCAATCCATCGGTCAATCTGAGCTGGAAGTTCAAGAACTTCGCCGACATGGCTGCCTTCACCAAGGATGCGCAGCTCACGGTAAAATCCTATCGCAAGGAGGTGTCTTCGCTGCTGCAGCGGCATTTTGGCCTCGGCAAGGACGAAGCCGGCTATTGCCTGCGTGGCATCCTCTCGGTTGGTGAGCAGAAGAAGGCGCAGATCACCAGCTATTTCCCACCCGCTGTCGGCGCTAAGCTGAAGCGCGAGGATTTTTCCGATGTGCTCATCTTCCGTTCTCTGCAGCGGCATCTCGGGCTGCGCCTCGATGTAGCGCATGTGACGGTTCGTGCCGAAATCGCCGACGAGGTGATCGCGGCGGATCTCGGCCTCGCCCTCGGCAGTGCGATCCTCACCGTGGAAATGCTTTACCAGTCGGCCGACCAGCAGAGCGTCGAGTTCACCATGGCGAGGCATCCAGCCGATCTGTTCAGCATCAGTTACGACGCGCCAAACGACCTGGCTTAGAAGAGCATCGATCGGGGCAACTGATCGCGCTGATTTCCAGTTGCCAGCCATGGACAGCTTTATAAAATTATAATAGCACCATAGCTGGGATGCGGGCTGCTCAAAACCACGATCGCACGTGGATCCGCGGCCACATTCGATGTCGAGCAATGCCTGATCTGTCCGTAAGGGGGTGGTGCCTGAAAGGCACTTTATAGGCGGCGGCGTTCACGCGGCCGACAACATAAATGGGAGGAGGAAATCATGAAAGCAAGCGCATTTTTCGCCGGGCTTGCGGCGATCGCGACGACGCTTCTGTCAGTCGGCACAGTTCCGAGCCATGCTGCTGACAAGAAGCCCTACACAATCTATCTGTCCAACAATTTCGTCGGCAACGACTGGCGTCAGCAGATGCTGCGCAGTGCTGACATAGCGGTGAAGAAGCCGCCTCTAGCCGGTCGCGTCGACCTCAAGGTCGAGGTGGTTGAGACCACGGTCCAGGCGCAGATCAATTCGCTGAACAATATTATCCGCAACAAGCCGGACGCCATACTGATCGATGCCGGCTCGGGAGAAGCGCTGAACCCGACGATCCAGAAGGCCTGCGATGCCGGCATTGTGGTCGTTGCATTCGACCAGATCGTCAGCGCCCCGTGTGCCTATACGATGGAGTCGGACTGGGGTCGCGCGCCGCGCGTCGAAGCCGAGTGGCTGGTCAAGAAACTCGGCGGCAAGGGCAAGATCCTGGTTGACCGTGGATTGGCCGGCGCTCCGATTTCGGCGCAGCTGCAGGGTGGCTTCGAAGAGGTCATCAAGAAATATCCTGGCATCGAAGTGGTTGGCTACTTCAACGGCGACTATGCGCTCGGACCCGAGCAGGCTGGCGTCGCCAGTTTGCTGGCCGCCCATCCACAGGTCGACGCGATCTTTGTCCAGGGCTACGGTGCCGGCGCAATCAAGGCATTGCAGGATGCGGGTCGCCCCATCGTCCCCATCACCGGCAGCCCGTTCAATCTGACGACGACGACCTGTGTGCAGACCGAAGGCGCCCAATGTATTCTAGCGCCCAATCCTGCCTATCTCTCGGCTGAAGCCATGAAGCTCGCGGTGGAAATCCTCGACGGCAAGAAGCCGGCTGAGAAGAAGATTCTGCTGCGCAACGCCTTCCTCACCACCGATCCGGTGCCCTCGGAATTGTATCCCGACGCGACCATGCAGAAGATCGAGATCGGCAAGAATGCCTTCCCGGACATGGCTCCCGGCCTGTTTCTTCCGGTCAGCCCGGACTGGGTGGAAATCACCCCTGCCGAGGCCGCCGGCTCGAAATGATCGTTGCTTCGAGGCGAGTGCCCAGACACTGGCCCGGATCGTCGAAAACGGTTGCCTTGAGCCTCTCCAGCGCGCCTTGACTTAAATTGACAAGGCGCATTGGTACCGGTATCAATTTGCTGGCAGCGCCCACCAAGATGGCAAAGTCCGTCACCGGCTGATGCGGGAAACGCAAGGAGGAGAAATCATGAAACTGAAGACAATTTGCGCTGGATTGACGGGCCTCGCCCTGTCGGCGATCGCCGTCGGCACGGCTCCGAGCCATGCCGAGGACAAGAAGCCCTACACCATCTACCTGTCCAACAATTTCGTTGGCAATGACTGGCGCCAGCAGATGGAGCGCGTGGCCACCGTTTCGGTGAACAAGGGGCCGCTGAAAGGCCGTGTCGACCTCAAGATCGAAAATGTCGAGAACACCGTTCAGGCACAGATTAATTCGCTGAATAACATTATCCGCCAGAAACCCGACGCCATCCTCGTCGATGCCGGTTCGGACTCTGCGCTGAACCCCACCATCAAGAAGGCCTGCGACGCCGGCATCGTCGTCATCAGCTTCGACCAGGTGGTGACCGAGCCCTGCGCGTTTGCCGTCGCATCCGATTGGGACCGTATTCCCTCCGTCATGGCCGAGTGGATGGCCACCCAGCTTGGCGGCAAGGGCAATATCATCCTCGACCGCGGCCTTGCCGGCGCGCCGATCTCCGCACAGTTGCAGCAAGGCTATGAGAAGGTGCTGGCCAAATATCCCGACATCAAGGTCGTAGGCTACTACAACGGCAATTACGCCCTCGGACCGGAGCAGTCGGGCGTCGCGGCACTGCTTGCCGCCAATCCGAAGATCGACGGCGTCATGACACAGGGCTATGGTTCCGGCGCCATCCAGGCGTTGAAGGATGCCGGCCGGCCGATCGTCCCGGTCGTCGGCTTCTCATACAACGTAGCTGCTCTCACCTGTGCGCAGACGCAAGGCGCCAAGTGCATCCTCGGCTCCAACCCGGCCTATCTCTCGTCGGAAGCGATCAAGCTGGCGGTCGACATTCTCGACACCGGCAAGAAGCCGGCGGAGCGCTCCGTCTCGGTCAAGGGTGACTTCGTCACCACCGATCCCTTCGAGTCCAAGCTCTATCCGGGCACCAAGATGATCAAGATCGCGGTTGGCGAAAATGCCTTCCCCGATCAGGCGCCCGGCCTGACGCTGCCAATTACGCCTGACTGGGTCGAGATCACCGCTGCGGAAGCCGCAGGCAGCAAGTAACATCCTGTCACCACGACCCTGTCTCCCGGCATCGCAAGATGCCGGGAGAGCTTTTCGAAGGCGCATCCATGGACCTCGTCACCGTCAAAGGCTTGTCCAAACGCTATGGCGGCATCGTTGCCCTGAGCGAAGCGACATTCAGTGCCCGCGCCGGCGAAGTGCACGCGTTGCTCGGCGAGAACGGTGCCGGCAAAAGCACCTTCATCCAGATCCTGTCGGGCGCGGTCCGGCATGATGGCGGCTCGATCCTGGTCGACGGTCAGGATTATCGCCCCGCCAATCCAGATGCAGCTCAGGCGCGCGGCATCGCCGCTGTCTTCCAGGAACTGTCGTTGATCCCCGATCTCAGCGTCGAGCAGAACATCTGGTTCCGCCACGAGCCGAGGACATTTCTGCGCACCATAGATCGCGGCGAGATGCGCCGCAAAACCGTCGCGCTGCTCGACAGTTACAATTTCCCGGCACTGCGGCCAGAGCAGGAGGTGCGACGGTTGACACTTGCCGAGCGGCAGATAGTCGAGATCGCCAAGGGCCTGGCCAAGGACCCGCGCATCCTGATTCTCGATGAGGCGACCTCGGCGTTACCGGCGCGCGAAGCCGATTGGCTGCTCAAGCTCACCCGGCAACTCGCCGCCGAGGGCAGGCTGATCATCTTCATCTCGCACCGCATGGCCGAGGTTCGCGCCATCGCCGACCGGCTGACCATTTTCCGCAATGGCAGCACCATCGCCGCGCACGAGGCCAATGCGGTGTCCGACAACGAGATTGTCACTCAAATGATCGGCCGGCACCTCGACCGGCTCTATCCCGAGCGCATTGCGACGGTAACCGATCGTATCGCACTCAAGGTCAAGGGGTTTTCAAGCGGCAGCCGGCTCTCCGGTGTCGACTTCGCCTTGCGGGAGGGCGAAGTGCTTGGCGTCGGCGGCCTCCAGGGCCACGGCCAGCGCGAACTGTTTCAGGCGCTGTTCGGTGCCACCAAAGCCAGCGGTGCCGTCGAACTCTGGGGCAAGCCCGTCTCGATCGCCAATCCGCGCCAGGCACTGAGCGGCAAGGGCGGCATCGCGTTGGTGCCGGAGGACCGGCGCGGGCAGGGGCTGCTCCTGACAAAGAGCGTGCGCGAGAACTTGACCCTGTCGGTCATCAAGCGTTTTACGGAGAACGGGCTGCTAAGCCGGCAAAAGGAAGCGGCCTTGGTCAAGGAAATGGTCGACTTTCTGCGTATCAAGGCCGGCACGCCCGAACAGCTTGCCGGTACGCTGTCCGGCGGCAACCAGCAGAAGGTGATCTTCGGCAAGATGCTTTTGACCGAGGCACGCGTGCTCTTGCTTTACGATCCGACACGAGGCGTCGATGTCGGGACCAAGGGCGAGATTTTCCAGCTGATGCGCGATCTGGCGGCCAAGGGCTATGCGATCCTGTTCCATTCCAGCGACATGCCGGAGCTCGTTCATGTCGCGGATCGCGTACTGGTCATGCGCAACGGCCGTGTCGCCACAACACTTGAGGGCGAGCGCATCTCGGAAGAAGGCATTTTACGTGCCGCCATGCTTGAAAGCGAGGCTGCCTGAGGCATGGTGATATCCGTCGCAGAGAAACCTGTGGAAATGGCGCAGAGGGCCGCCGAAATGAATTCAGCCAAGCCCGGAATTGACTGGCGTGGCCGCGCTCTGGACCGCGCGCCGTTCCTCGTCGCTTGCCTGATGCTGGGGCTCATCATTGTCATCTATGGCAGTCTGCAAACCGGTGTCTTCACGCTGGATGAGCTTAACCTCGATACTGCGGCGGCGATGACTCTGATGCTAGCCGCGACAGGCCAGACCATCGTTCTGGTACGTGGTGGCATCGATCTTTCGATTGGCGGGATGATCAGCCTCGGCACCGTCATTGCGGCAACACGCTTTACCGACGATCCGTCGACCGTCGCCTTTTGGCTGATCGTCATTCTGGTGCTCGGCTTCCTGATCGGCGCGCTCAATGGCGTGCTGATCTCACTGCTGAAGCTGCAGCCTTTCCTCGTCACGCTGGCCACCTGGTCGATCCTCAACGGCATCGCCATGATCATCCTGCCGACGGACGGTGGCAGCGTGCCCGCCTGGTGGGTGGGCCTCAGCTCCGCGCAACTGTTCGGGCTGACCAGCCCGGTCTGGATGCTGGTCGGCCTCTTGCTGTTCTGGCTGTGGTTTCGCGCCACACGTGTCGGCGTGACCATCCAGGCGACCGGCTCCAACGAGAAATCCGCCTTCCTGTCGGGTGTCTCGGTCACCAGGGTCAATGTCATCACCTATGGCCTCTCCGGCCTGTTTGCAGCAGCCGCCGCGCTCTACCTGACGACGCAGACCGGCGCCGGCTCCCCGACCATTGGCAAGGACTACATCCTGCCGTCGGTCGCGGCGGCGGTTATCGGCGGCGTCAGCCTGTTCGGCGGGCGCGGGCATCTCGCCGGCACGCTGATCGGCGCCTTCGTGCTGACTTTGATTGGCAACCTGGTTTTTGTGCTGCATGTGTCGAGCTACTGGCAGCCGGTCGCCTCCGGCGTCATCCTGCTGCTCTCGGTGCTGGCGAGTTCCGTCGCGGAAAAAGCCGCAAGGGGCCGCGTCCAATGAGCGCCTTCCTGGACCGCAATCGGCTGATCGTTCTCGCCTATGCGGGCATGGTCGTGCTGCTTCTGGTCACGGCGCTGTTCTCGCCCGGTTTTCTTTCCGTCTCCAACATGCGTTCGACAGTCATATTGGCGGCCTTTGTCGGCATCGTCGCGCTCGGCCAGACCTTCGTCATCATCGGCGCCGGCATTGACCTGTCGGTGCCATGGGTGCTCAACTCCGCGGCCATCATCATGGCATTGTTGTGCGGTGGCCAGGACTTGCCGCTGATCTGGGTCATGCCCCTGCTGCTCGCCGGCGGCGCCTTCATCGGGCTGATCAATGGTGTCGGGGTCGCCCATTTTGGCGTGCCGCCAATTATCATGACTCTTGCCACCAACGTTATCCTGCAAGGCCTGATCCTTGTGCTGACCGGGGGCTCGCCGACGCCCTCGGCGCCGGCCTTGATCCAGTTCCTCTCAGTCGGGCGCGTAGGCGTCTTCCCGGTCATCGCGCTGATCTGGATCGTGCTGACCCTGGTGGCGAGCCTGCTGCTTTCCAAGGCGGCATTCGGCCGCCATCTCTATGCACTCGGCACCAGCGCCACAGTCGCCGAATTCTCCGGCGTGCCGACCGCGCGCACCACCATCCTGACTTATGTGATCTCAGGTCTCACCGCCGCTTTCGCGGGCATGCTGCTGACCGGCTATTCAGGTCAAGCCTATCTCGGCATGGGCGACGCCTATCTCTTCACCTCGATAGCGGCGGTGGCCATCGGCGGAGCCTCGATCCTCGGCGGCAGCGGCCACTATCTCGGGACGGTTGCCGGCGCAATGGTGCTCACCATTCTCACGGGTCTGTTGCCGGCGCTCAATCTGTCGAGCGGGGCGCTGCTCATCGTCTATGGCGCGGTCATCCTGGTCACTGTGTCTATCGGCAGCGAAACGTTCACCGGTCTCGGTGGCAGGTTGCGAGCAAACAAGGGCTAAGGGGTCGGAGATGGTCGAGATCACCTGTGTCGTCGATGCAAATGCCGAACTAGGGGAAGGCACGTTATGGGACCCCAAGGCCGGCGTTCTCTGGTGGATCGACATCTGGAAAAAGCTGATCCACCGCTACGATCCCTCGACCGGCAAGGACGACGTGTTCGAGGCGCCGGAGTATCTCGGCTGCCTTGGCCTGCGCGAAAAGGGTGGCCTGGTGCTGACGATGACCAGCGGCTTCCATTTCTTCGATCCAGCGACCGGCAGGTTCGAGGCGATCGTCGATCCGGAAGCGCATATGCCGAACACCCGCTTCAACGACGGCAAGCCTGACCGTCAGGGGCGTTTCTGGTCGGGCTCGATGTTTGAGGCGCCGGGCAAGCCGATCGAGTATATTGGCGCCCTCTACCGGCTCGATCCCGACCTTTCGGTGCACAAGATGATCGATGGCATAGGCTGTTCCAACGGGCTGGCCTGGAGCCCTGATTCAAGGACCATGTATTTCTCCGACAGCCATGGCGGCGCAGTGTGGGCCTATGATTTCGATCCCGCCACCGGCGACATCCAGAATCGTCGCACTTTCATCGACATGACCGTGACCGGCGGCCTTGCCGACGGCGCCACCGTCGATGCGGAAGGCTGCTACTGGGTGACGATACCGGTAACGAGCAAGGTCTGCCGCTACGATCCGCAAGGCAAGCTGATGCAGACCGTGTTGCTGCCAACGGATCTGCCGACCTGCTGCGAATTCGGCGGCAAGGATCTTGATATCCTCTATGTCACGTCAGCCGTGCTCAAGCGCCCAGCCAGCCACTTCGTCGGCCAGAAGAATCCGGGTGGCCTGTTTGCGATTGATGCCGGCATAAAGGGGCTGACCCTGCCGGCATTCAGGGGCTAGCGTCCAGCCTTATGCTGGAGACATCGCGTGAGGCTTCCGGCTTGTAAGCCATGCCTGTGGCGCGATTGCCCACCCTGATTCAGTTTGGTGAAGATAGCGCTATTCGACCAAAGCTCGATCCAGCTTAACGTTGCGCCGTTGGTTGCCGCGGAAGGTTTGATCATCTGCGAGCATCACCGCATCATCGATCGATCGGATGACCGGCCAAGACAGATTGTGGGAGGAGGCGGCATGCACGATCAGCATTTCGATAAGCCCGTACAGGTCGCGCTGGGAAAATCGGCTAACACGCTCTTCAAGATCGGTTGCCAGCGGTCACAGGCCAAAAACACATGGTCGCCCGAAAGGCCTGCCTGGCGGCACTGGAAGGGCTAAAAGACGCGCGAGCGGCCCGTGCGGCGTTCGTCAATGCAGCCATCGAAGCCGACATACTGCGCTAGAGGTAGAGTTTTCCGTCCCGACCCACGCAAAACCACTGCGACAGACGCCTTGGCCGGAAGGGCTTCAATCTTCCGGTCAGCCCGGCGATAAAGGCCACGTCACGTGACAGTCGATTGAGCTTAGGCACAATCACCGGGCATTTGGCCTGGCTGGCAAAGCGCAAGGGCGGCAGCCAGTTGCGGCCGGTGATTCAGCGCATGCGTCAGGCAATCGTCCTGCCGCATTTTTCAGTGGAAAGCGATGACGAAGGTGGCGTGACGCGCGCCAAGCCTCGAAAGCGGTCAGCCTGTTCGATTGCTTTCGATTGACGCTCGCGGGGCGGCAGCTCGGACTAAGTCCCGTAGGTGGTCTACGCTTGCTCTTGCCCACCCAGCGATTTCGCAAACTTGGACGCCCGATCGATCTGGAACACAGCCTCCCGAAGGTGCGTTCACGCGGGAAAACCGGCCTTTCTGAAGCCTGACGTGAAAAGCTCGAGGTCGACTTGGTCGGCGAACGGGAGACGTGAAATCAGCCGGATAGTCAGGTCGTGTGATCTCGGCAACGCGATCGAGCGCACGTTCGATCCGCTGAGGCGTGATTGGCAAGGGCGTTGGCGCGCACCGTTTCACGGATCCGCCCTTCTACAAAGCCCATGAAATCGACATGCCTTCTGCCTAAGCGGACGTTGATCGCGGATGGAAGGGCTGCATCAGGCTAATGCGGTATTATGCGCCCGCGACCTGCAAATCGGATGGTGATGAAGTTACTGGAGTCGGGGGTTGGTAGCGGGAGAGCGCTACCGCCTTTCCCCCCGTTCGGAAATCCTGCGATATTTTCTACGGTGTTGGGCGTGAGGGACTTGTCTCGGTGCTGCAAAGGCCGATGAGGAACGGGAAAGTTTCACCCAAAAGCGACGTTCGCGGTTCCATTGCTAGAGGTCTGGTTCGCGCCTTGAAGACAACGTCCACCGGTGTCTATCGTGTTCCAGGAAGCGGACGTTAACCTGGACAGCGACGAGGGGTTAGGTCATCGGCAAGAACCCGGCGCCCGAAAGAGCGAGTTGGTGCGATGTCATGGCGCGCGCGCTTATGCGCGTACAAGCCTGGCGTTGGCGCTCGCCAACTTCAGCATAGCTGCAACGCCTCTGCGATGGCGTCGTCGAGGCGTTCGACGATCGCGTCGATCACCGGCGCGTCACAGATGAATGGCGGGGCCAGAAGCACATGGTCGCCGTTGACCCCATCTATCGTGCCTCCCATGGGATAGACGAGAAGGCCGTGCGCCATGGCCGCCTTCTTGATGCGCGCATGCAGCTTTCGCTTTGGATCGAAAGGCTGTTTGGTCGAACGGTCCTCGACCAGTTCGACCCCCATGAACAGCCCGCGACCCCTGATATCGCCGACATTGGGATGATTGCCGAAACGCTCGCCGAGCCGGCGCGCCAGATGCGCTCCCATGGCTCTCACATTCTCAAGCAGCTTGTCGCGGGCAATGACCTCCTGAACGGCAAGTGCCGCGGCGCAAGCCATGGGATGGCTGATATAGGTGTGGCCGTGCTGGAAGAGCCCCGAGCCATTCGAGAACGCGTCGAATATCTTCTGGCTCAGCAGAACCGCGCCGATCGGCTGATAGCCGCCGCCCAGCCCTTTGGCGATCGTCATCAGATCAGGGGCAACACCATCCTGCTCGCAGGCATGCAGCGTTCCGGTGCGGCCCATGCCGCACATGACCTCGTCGAGGATCAGGAGAACGCCATGGCGATCGCAGATGTCGCGGATGCGGCGCAGATAATCCGCGACCGGCGGCACGGCGCCAGCGGTGGCGCCGACGACCGTTTCGGCAACGAAGGCCATGACCGTCTCAGGCCCGAGTTCGACGATCTTGTCCTCCAGCGCCTGCGCCGCGCGAGCGGCATAGTCCACGTCGGTCTCGCCGGCTTGCTGGAAGCGATAGGCGAAGCATGGATCTATGTGGTGCGTCTCGATGAGCAGCGGCCGGAACTGGGCGCGGCGCCATTCGTTGCCGCCGGTTGCCAGTGCGCCGAGCGTGTTGCCGTGGTAGCTTTGCCGTCGCGCGATGATGTTGCGGCGCTGCGGCTGGCCGATCTCGACGAAATACTGCCGAGCCATCTTGAGCGCCGCCTCGACCGCTTCCGAACCTCCGGAGACGAAATAGCAATGGCTGATACCGGCCGGCGCATCGGCGATGAGGCGGTCGGCCAGGGCTTCGGCGACGTCGCTGGTGAAGAAGCTGGTATGCGCATAGGCCAGCTTGTCGGCTTGGCTGTGCATGGCGGCGAGGATATCGGGATGGCCATGGCCGAGGCATGAAACCGCGGCGCCGCCGGATGCGTCGATATAGCCGCGCCCATTACTGTCGAAGAGCTCGATGCCCTTGCCGCCACTGGCTACGGGAAGCGAGACGTGAATCTGGCGGTGCAGGATATGGGTCATGCTTTCCTCCGGCCGCGCGGCGGCGAGATGTGGATGTCGAGTTGGGACAGCTGATCTTCGGTGCGGCGGATAGCGGCAAGCGCCGATTTCCCGCCCTTGCCTGCTATCAACGCTGCGAGGACCTCGCCGATGACGAAAGCGGGCGCCATGGTGTGAAAGAAGGACGGACTTTCCGTCGGGACCAGCACCGACAGCGTTGCCAGGCCGACGAGCGGGGAGACGACGCTGTCGGTGAGCGCGACGACCGGCACGCCGGTGGCGGCGGCGCGGCGGGCAAGATCGACGGTGAGCCTCGTATAGGGCGCGACGCTGGCCACAAACAGGACGTCCTCGGGAGTCGCCAGGCGGATGGCGTCGGTGCCGGTTCCTGATGCGCCATCCAGCATCACCGCCTTCTCGCCGAGGAAGGACATGACGTAGCCGAAATGCGCGACGACCGGATGGCTGGAGCGCAGTCCAAGGCAGAATATCCGACGCGCCGCGTGAAGCCGTTCGGCTGCCTGGGCAAGCGTGTCGAGCCGCTCCGGTTCGCCAAGCTCGGCGATCTGACCGGACAACGACTTTATCATTTCGGCCGCCAATGCCCGGTCGCCGACCTCTTGCTGGTGCGCCAGTTGCGTGCCGGCCTTGCCGGCAAAGCCGAGCTCGCCCTGCCGCATGGCGTTGGCGTAAAGCGAGCGCAGCGGCTCGTAGCCGTCAAAGCCGAGCCGCTTTGCAAGGCGCACCATCGTCCAGGGCTGCAGCCCGGCACGGCGCGCCTGTTCACGCATCGACAGCAGCGCGACATCCTCGGGATTGTCGAGGAGATAGCGGGCGGCACCCTGAAGCTGCGAGGGCAAGGCGTCGAAAACCTCGACAATGGCATCGGTGAGCGGCGCGCGGATCATTCCGCGACCATAGACGCGATCGCCAGATCGTGCAATATATGTTGCAAAATATGCAATAGAGCTACAAATGGAGCATTCATGCAGGACGGAGCGAAGCAAGGGCGGTCTGTTTCCGGGCGTTCCGATCCTGTCGCGATCGCCGTGGCGCCAAACGGCGGCAGGCGCACCAAGGCCGATCATCCCGCCTTGCCGATCATGCCCGATGAGTTGGCGGATGTGGCCGCCGCGTCGCGCGATGCCGGCGCCGCCATGATCCATGTTCATGTCCGCGACCGCGACGGGCGCCACCTGCTGGATGCCGAAGCCTATCGGGCAGCGATCGCAGCGATCAAGGCTCGAGTCGGCGAAAGGCTGGTCATCCAGATCACCAGCGAGGCGCTTGGCCTCTACGCACCCGAACAACAGATGCAGGTGGTGCGCGAGGTGCGTCCCGAAGCCGTTTCGCTGGCATTGCGCGAGTTTGTGCCCGACGAAACACATGAGGCTGCCTTCGCCTCGTTCCTCGACTGGCTGCGCGCGGAGCAAGTCACGCCGCAGATCATCCTCTACTCCGCCGCCGAGGCGTCCTACCTCAGGGCGCTCGCGCAACGCGGCATGATCCCATTCGAGAACCCGCCGGTGCTCTATGTGCTCGGCCGCTACACGGTCGGGCAGACCTCCCGGCCCGGCGATCTGTTGCCATTTCTGGCTCCGGAGGCTGCGGCCTTCAGGCACTGGATGGTCTGCGCCTTCGGCCGACACGAGACGGCGTGCGTCACGTCTGCGGCGCTGTTTGGCGGGGATGCGCGGGTCGGCTTCGAGAACAATCTTTCCCTGCCCGACGGCACGCTGGCCTCCGGCAACCAGGATCTGGTCGCGGCCACGAAACGGGCTGTCGAAGCCTGCGGGCTGGCGACCGCCGACGCTGACACGTTGCGCGGCCATTGGGCTGATATCTAGCGCATCGGATTTCATTTCGCCCTTGGATCAAGCGTTCCCGATCGTCGGCCCGATACGCAAATATCAAATGCATGTGATATAAACATGCATTTTAGATTTGCGAGACGATTGCGACGGTGTTACGGTTCCCAACGCAAATTCCAACAAAAAAGGGGAACCCGGACATGAAGTTCGCATTTGCAAGTCTCACCGCTGCCGCTGTCGCGGCAACGCTTCTGCTTGGCCAGCCGGCCCGTGCCGACGACCTGATCGTGGCGACGGACACCGCTTTCGTCCCGTTCGAGTTCAAGGAGGGCGACAAATATGTCGGCTTCGACATCGACCTGTGGGATGCCGTCGCAAAGGATATCGGCGTCACCTACACGCTGCAGCCGATGGACTTCAACGGTATCATCCCGGCGCTGCAGACCAAGCAGGTCGACGTCGGGCTTGCCGGCATCACCATCAAGGATGAGCGCAAGAAGGTCATCGATTTTTCGGACGGCTACTACGACAGCGGCTTCCTGCTGATGGTGCCGATCGACAGCTCGATCAAAGGTCCGGAGGATCTCGTCGGCAAGACGCTTGCGGTCAAGACCGGCACGTCGGCGACCGACTACGCCAAGGAGAACTTCAAGGGCACGGAACTGCGCCTGTTCCCGAACAGCGACAACGCCTATCTCGAAGTCGCGACTGGTCGCGCCGACGCCGCCATGCACGACACCCCGAATGTACTCTACTACATCAAGACCAACGGTCAGGGAAAAGTGAAGACCGTCGGTCCGCAGATGATGGCCCAGCAATATGGCATGGCCTTCCCGAAGGGCAGCGAACTTGTCGCCAAGGTCAACGCCTCGCTGACCAAGCTGAAGGGCGACGGCACCTACACCGCCATCTACAAGAAGTGGTTCGGCACCGAGCCGCCGAAGAGCTGATCCCCCAGGGTTCCCCAGCACGCCGGCATGGCCGGCGTGCTTTCCTCGAAGGGAAAGCGTCCCATGGATTTTGATTGGTCGGTCATCTGGCAGGCCCTGCCGGAACTTCTCAAAGGCGCCCGCCTCACCGTGCTGATCGCGCTGGCCGGCCTCGCCGGCGGGCTGGTCATCGGCTTCGCCGCCGGGCTGGCGCGCGCCTATGGCAATGTCGTCCTCAACGCCATCGCCTTCGTCTATGTCGAGATCATCCGCGGCACGCCGATCATCGTGCAGGTGATGTTCATCTATTTCGCCTTGCCGATCCTCGCCGACATCCGGATCAATCCCCTGGCGGCGGCCATCATCGCGATCGTCGTCAATGCCGGCGCCTATATCGCCGAAATCGTGCGCGGCACGTTCCTCTCCATCCATAAGGGATTGCGGGAAGCCGGGCTGGCGCTCGGCCTGCCGTTCTGGAAGGTGCTTGTCTACATCATCGGCCCGCTCGCCTTCCGCCGCATGATCCCGGCGCTCGGCAACCAGTTCATCGTCAGCCTAAAGGATACGTCGCTCTTCATCGTCATCGGTGTCGGCGAACTCACCCGGCAAGGCCAGGAAATCATGGCGGCCAACTTCCGCGCCGTCGAAATCTGGTCCGCCGTGGCGTTGCTCTATCTGATCATGACCGGGGTGCTGACGCTGATCCTCAGAGTGACCGAAAAGAGGATGCGCATCCTGTGAGCATCGTGGAGTTCAAGAAGGTCACCAAGCGCTTCGGTCAGGTCACGATCCTCGACGAGGTCGATCTGTCGATCGAGCCGGGCGAGAAGGTCGTTCTCATCGGCCCGTCTGGGTCCGGCAAGTCGACGCTGCTGCGCTGCATCAATGCGCTGGAGGAGATCAATGGCGGCGATCTCATCGTCGACGGCATCAGCGTCAAGGGCAGCGGCCGCATGGTCCGCCTGATCCGCCAGGAAGCCGGCATGGTCTTCCAGCAGTTCAATCTGTTTCCGCAGATGACGGCGCTGCAGAATGTTGCCTTCGGCCCGCACCGCGTGCGCGGCGAAACAAGGCAGGAGGCGCGCAGCCAGGCGCTGGCGATACTGGCCAAGGTTGGGCTCGCCGACCGGGCGAACCATTATCCGAGCGAGCTGTCCGGTGGCCAGCAGCAACGCGTCGCCATTGCGCGGGCGCTGGCGGTCAAGCCGAAGCTGATGCTGTTCGACGAGCCGACGTCGGCGCTTGACCCCGAACTCAGGCATGAAGTACTGCGCGTCATGCAGGCGCTGGCCGAGGAAGGCATGACCATGATCGTGGTCACCCACGAGATGGCCTTCGCCCGCAAGGTCGGAACCAGGCTGATTTTCATGGAGGGCGGCAAGATCGCCGTCGACGGTCCGCCGCGGGAGCTGCTCGAAAACCCGCAAAACCCGCGCTTGAAAGAGTTTCTGCAGCATGTCGCCTGACGCCGGCCGCCGGCTTTCCTTCATCGATATCGAGGGCTCGCCGCATGATGTCGGCGCGGCCCTCGGGCGCTTTGGTCGCGTGGCGCTGCAGGACCATTTCCGCCACTCCGCGGCTTGGCGCGAACTGACGGCGCGCCGCGCCGATCCGCGCATCGGCCTGATGGCGACGATCGTCCGGGAGAGGTTTCCGCGCTGCTGGGCCGAGTTGCAAGGTCTTGCCGCCGGGCTGGAGCTGCCGTTCGATGATGTCTTCCTGTGGAACTGCCGCGGCGACATCTGGGCGATGGCGCCGGATGGCTGCACGACCGTGCAACTGCCGGGCTCTCCGCATGTCGTCGGGCACAATGAGGATGGCGATCCGGACTTTGCCGGCCATTGTGCCCTGGCTCATGTGATCTGCGAAGGCGGCAGCCCATTCACGGCATTCGTCTATCCCGGCTCGCTGCCGGGGCACACCTTTGCCGCGACGTCGGCGGGGCTGGTCCAGACCGTCAACAACCTGAGGCCGCTGGCCGGCGGCAGCGGCACGCCGCGCATGGTGCTGACCCGCGCGATCCTCGACGCGCCCGATCTGGGCGCTGCGGTGGCCCTGCTCAAATCGGTGCCGCGCGCCGGCGCCTTTCACCTGACCCTGGCCCAGGCGGGAGACGAGCGGCTGCTCAGTGTCGAGTTCACCGCCCAGGCGCTCTCCGTCGATCGCGTTGAAGCGCCGCGCATCCATTCCAACCATCTCATCCACGCCGACACCGGACGCGTGTCACAGGTCGTCACCGGATCATCTGGCGCACGCCAGCGGCGGGGCGAGGTATTGCTGGCTCAAACGCCGCAGCCGGATCCGCAGAATTGTGCTGTCGGCATATTGTGGGACGCGGCCGACCCGGAACTGCCGATCTACCGCACCGACCCGGATGACGGCGATATAGAGAACACGCTGGCGAGCGCCGTCTTCCGCATCGGGGCTGACAAGGTCGAATGGTCTGTCTACGATAGGCCGTATGAAGCGGCTCGCTTCGAAATGCGGGATGGGCTGGTACCTGTCGCGACGTGAACAGGAACGGTGCGATGCCAGAGGAACCCGTTGCAGAGCCGCCGCGCACCATCGAGGATCTGAGGGCGCTGGCGCTCTCGGTCGGCCGCGACGAGGCCGGTTTTTCGCTCGGCTCGAAGGCGCATGACGTGTTCGCCAAGCTGGTGGAGGCCCCCGAGCAGTCGGCGGTCCGTTCGATTTCGGAACTGGCAAATCAGTTCGGCATCAATCCCTCGACCCTGACCAGGCTGGCGAAACGTCTCGGTTTTGAAGGCTTCAGCGATTTCCAGGCCGTCTTTCGCAAAGCGATCGCCAACGACCAGCAGTATTTCTACAGCCGCCAGGCCGGACGGCTTTTGGCGACGCGGTCCGTCGGCAATGCTGAGGTCGATGTCTTCGAGCGCCTGGCGCGCGAAACGGCGGCGAATGTCGATGGCTTCCTCGGCCAACTGGATGGCGTTTCGCTGCAGGGCGCGACCAGGCTGCTGGCCAGCGCGCGCCGCGTGCGCGTCCACGGCGTGCGCCAGTTCCATTCGCTGGCGAGCTTTCTCACCTATTGCCTGGGCATGGTGCGGTCCGACGTCGCGCTGCTCGACGCGCCGCGGCTC
The DNA here is from genome assembly GCF_056431085.1 of Mesorhizobium waitakense. Lineage (NCBI taxonomy): Bacteria > Pseudomonadati > Pseudomonadota > Alphaproteobacteria > Hyphomicrobiales > Phyllobacteriaceae > Mesorhizobium > Mesorhizobium waitakense. Next base: position 87,454 of record NZ_JBWKME010000143.1, read on the forward strand.
GGTGTCGCCGAAGCACTGTCGCAACTCGACCCGGGCGACGTCGTCATCGTCGCCAGTTGTGCCCCTTATACGCGCAGCGTCGCCGAGGTTGCCCGCATCGCGGCGGCTAATGGCCAGACCGTGATCGCGATCACTGATTCCCGGTCCTCCCCCCTTGTGCCTCCGGCCGCGCACGCCTTCTTCATCCCGCACACCAGCAGCTTCTATTCGAACAGCATGGGCGCCTATGTCGTTTTTTGCGAGGCACTGCTCAACCTCGTTGCCAGGGAGCTGGGCGACAAGGCGCTGAACTCGCTGGCCGGGCGCGAACGTCTGATTGCCGAGATGAACATAGAGGTTGGTTGACCCGCAGCTTGCCACGGTCCGCTCCTGCGGCAACGCGACCTTCCGCAGGCTCTCCTCAATGTCGTAGAATGGCATGGCCGCGCCGTATACCCGTGGCCACGTCAATGTCCGCTATCTCGCCCGGCGCATCCCGGGGGCGCAACTGGTGATCTACGAGGACGCCGGACATGGCGGGGTCTTCCAGAATCACACCGAGTTCGTACCCAAAGCCCTGTCATTCCTCGAGGCATGACGCCTTGCGCGCCAGCCTTGTGCCGGACATCAAGACCCATTTTCAGAAAGCGAACATGATGAAAGCCTTTGTCGTCGATAAATATCAGAAGAAGGGTGTTCTGCGGCTTGCCGAAATGCCCGAGCCGGATCTGCTGGACAATGATGTCCTGGTCGAGATCCACGCCGCCGGCGTGAACCTTCTGGACGCCAAGGTCCGCGATGGGGAGTTCAAGCCCATCCTGCCGTATCGCCCGACCTTCATCCTCGGCCATGACGTGGCGGGGATTGTCGTGCGGGTTGGATCGAAGGTTCGCAAATTCAAACCCGGCGACGAAGTCTATGCGCGGCCCCGCGATGGCCGGGTCGGGACGTTCGCGCAATCAATAGCTATGGGCGAAGCCGACGTGGCCTTGAAGCCAAAGAACCTCAGCATGGAAGAAGCCGCCTCGATCCCGCTGGTGGGGCTGACCGCCTGGCAGGTGCTGGTCGAAAAGGCCAATCTCAGGAAAGGCCAGAAAGTCTTCATCCAGGCTGGCTCGGGCGGTGTAGGAACCTTCGCCATCCAGCTGGCCAAGCACATCGGTGCGACGGTCGCGACGACGGCGAGCGCGGCCAACACCGAGCTGGTCAAAAGTCTCGGCGCCGATATCGTCGTCGACTACAAGAAAGACGATTTCGAGAAAGTCCTGCAAGGCTACGACGTCGTTCTGAACAGCCAGGACGCGAAGACGCTCGAGAAATCCCTGCATGTGCTGAAGCCGGGCGGCAAGCTCATCTCGATTTCTGGTCCGCCGGATCCTGAATTCGCCAGCAAACAGGGGCTCAACATAATCCTGAAGCTGGTCCTGCGGCTGCTAAGCCGCGGCATACGCAGCAAGGCCAAACGCGCTGGTGTCGGCTATTCGTTCCTGTTCATGTGGGCGCAGGGCGATCAGCTGGGCAAGATCACCTCGCTCATCGAATCCGGAATCATACGCCCCGTTGTCGATCGGGTCTTCCCGTTCGAACAGACCAACGAGGCATTGGCTTACGTCGAAACAGGGCGTGCCAAGGGCAAGGTCGTCATCAAGGTCAGATAGAAATTCCCTTGCTTTTAGGTACGCAAGACGGCCTCGCTCGATATCTGCTCATGGCGCAAACATGTCGGCCAGCGTAGTCGTTTGGGAAGTCGACTTTCAGCAAGGGTCGAAGGCACCCTCATGACCGATACGAGGCGCCAAGGTGGCAGATCCTGCGAGATCAGCGCCCTGACAGTTTGAGCATCTGCTCGGGATAGCGTTCGCCCTGCACGCCGATCTCGGCCGATCGCTCTTCGATCTCCTGGATATCCGCGCTGCTGAGGTGAACATCGAGCGCGCCGAGGTTTTCCTCCAGCCGCTCGAGCTTGCGTGTGCCGAAGAGCGGGACGATCCAGGGCTTTTTCGCCAGCAGCCATGCCAATGCTACCTGCGCCGGTGTCGCGCTGTGGCGTTCGCCAACGGTGCGGATCAGATCGACGAGGGCCTGATTGGCTTGACGCGCGTGGGCGGAGAAGCGCGGGATAGAGTTGCGGAAGTCCGTGCTGTCGAAGGTCGTGTTGACGTCGATCTTGCCGGTCAGAAACCCCTTGCCGAGCGGACTGAATGGAACCAGGCCGATGCCAAGCTCCTCGAGTGTCGGCAGGATTTCCGCTTCAGGCTCCCGGGTCCAAAGCGAATATTCGCTTTGCAGAGCCGAGACGGGCAGCACTGCGTGCGCGCGGCGGATGGATTCCGGACTGGCCTCCGACATGCCGAAATATTTGACTTTTCCCTGCTGGATGAGGTCCTTCACAGTGCCGGCGACGTCCTCCATCGGCACCTCGGGATCGACCCGGTGCTGATAGAGCAGGTCGATCTGGTCGACGCGAAGCCGCCGCAACGTGCCCTCGACTGCCGCCCGGATGTGGGCCGGCTTGCTGTTGACGCCGCCATGATGCACGCCTGTGTCGGCGTCTACGTCCCAACCGAACTTGCTCGCGATGATGACCTGGTCGCGGATCGGGGCGATAGCCTCGCCGACCATCTCTTCGTTGGTGAAAGGGCCATAGACCTCCGCGGTGTCGAAGAAATCGACGCCGCGCTCCACCGCGCCGCGTATCAGCGCAATCATATCGGGCTTGTCGCGTAGCTGACGGGCATCGCTGCTGTAACCCATGCAGCCCAGCGAGAGCGCCGAAACCTCCAGGCCAAGAGAACCCAGTTTGCGTTTTTGCATGATGATGTCCTCGTGCTTACGTGTTGCGGGGGCTGATCTTGATCGTGGCGGACCGTGGACGCGGCCCGACCATCGCGGCGAGATAGGGACTGGCGGCGTACTTGCCGCGGTCGATCGGGTCGTTGACGGCTCCGTCGACCGGTTCGAAGGAGATCTCCCTGGCCAGCCCGGCGGCTGTCACCCTGCCAGCCTTTTGCCGGAGCTGCCTGGTACCAGCGCGACTTTTGTCCGTTGTAGCCGCGAACGTAGAGGGCGTTGTCGACGACGACGGACCGGATCCAGGTCGGCGTGCCGCAAGTTGTTCCATCCTCGCGGAACGGCGCGATATACAGATCGTCGCTTTCGGCGATCCTGCGCAGTTCATCGGGTGACCAGGTCATGGTGACGCTCCTATTCAGACACGCGGTATTGCTCAGGCGTCACCTGCTCCATCCAGTCGACGTTGTTGCCGTCGAGCATGTAGGAGATGGCGATATGGGTCATACCGCTGGTCTCGGTGGCGCCATGCCGTTGTTTGACACCAGCGGGGATCCAGACGACGTCGCCCGGTTTGATTTCAGTTCGGTCCTTGCCTTCTCCCTGAACCCAACCCGTGCCCGAAGTCACGATCAGGGTCTGGCCGGCGGGGTGCGTATGCCAAGCGGTGCGGGCACCCGGCGCGAATGTCACCTGGCCACCCGTGCCATGGGTGAACTCGGTTGCCGGAAACAGCGCGTTCACAACGACGTGCCCGACAAAATACTCCTGGGCTCCCAAAGTGGCCGGGTTGGAACCGTTCTTCGAGATATGGATGGCCTCGGCGCCGGCGGGCGCGGCTCCGAGGGTGTCGAGGGTCGCCACCGCTGCAAGTTTGCGTTTCATGGGCATGCCCTTTCAGTTTGGTTACGTGCTTGCAAATGCAGGATGGCGCTTACTTCTGGCGGCCTTCAAAGACGTCCTTGACGACTGGGACGGCCGTCATCGCGGCCGGCCATCCGGCATAGAACGCAACCTGCGAGAGAACCTCTGATGCCTCGTCCCGCGTCAGGCCATTGTCCATCGCCCGGTTTAGATGGAACGGAATCTGGCCGACGTAACCCGACGCCACGAGGGCACTGACGGTCACAAGGCTTCGGTCGCGGGGTGCCAGGTCGGGCCTTAGCCAGAGATCCTTGAACAGGACGTCGCCGGTGAAATCGACGAGGCTCTGCGATACGGGTCCGACGTTGTTCTGGACACTGGCGGCACGCGCATCCTCGGCCTTTTGGTCGATGGGCAGAAGCGTCGGCGACGCTGCCGGCAACTGGTCGGTGCCGATGGCTCGTGCCTCGAAAATGTGCCTGGTTTCATTGACGGCGGCCATGGCATTGCCCCAGCCTGAATAGAAGGCAAGGTGCGTGATGGTCTCGGAGATTTCGGCCGGCTTCACGCCGTTGTCCAAGGCGAACGCCACCTGCTGGCCCAACTCGGCGGTCTGGTTGCGAGCGATCATGACGGCAAGTGTCACGACGCTTCGGTCACGGGGTGAAAGGGCTCCACGCTGCCATAGATCACCGCCGAGCGTTTCTTTCCTGTACTTCTCGAGGGCAGGGGCCACGAGAGCGAGACTGCCGACCGCCACCGGCGGATGATCGGGGTCGGTCGAGGCCTCCTCACAGTAAGCGGCACCTGATGCCGCTAGGCTGATCAGTGTGGCCGCAGCGAGCTTTTTCATGTCGGGTACCTCCTCAGTTGGCCTTGATCACCAGGGCTTCGCCTGCGTTGCCGCTGCGCGATGAGCCGATGATGTCAATATAAGCCGCCTTGGAGTTTGCATTAGGGAGCAAAAACCGCATAAACTAATTAGAAGCACTTATGAAATGGCTGGCGAGAACCTGAATGACCTTGTGGCGTTTCTCGCGGTTGCGCGGGAGCGCAGTTTCACCAAGGCGGCAGCCAAGTTGGGCGTGTCGCAATCTGCGCTGAGCCAGACCATACGGCTGCTCGAGGAACGGATCGGCCTTCGGCTGCTGACGCGCACCACGCGCAGCGTGTCGCCCACCGAAGCGGGCGAACGCCTCCTGCAAAATGTCGGTCCGCGTCTGGACGAGGTCGAAGCCGAGATCGAAGGATTGAGCGAGCTTCGCGAGAGGCCCGCCGGCACCGTCAGGATCACGGCCGGAGACCATGCCATCGTGACGCTGCTCTGGCCGAAGCTGCGGAAACTTCTGGTCGACTACCCCGATATCAAGGTCGAACTTAGCGCCGATGCCGGCCTGACCGATATCACCGCCCATGGGTTCAATGCCGGCGTACGGTTGGGAGAGCAGGTTGCCAAGGACATGATTTCGGTGCGGATCGGCCCTGACATGCGTTTCGTGGTCGTGGGAACACCGAGCTACTTCGAGAATCATGCACCGCCCGTCGTACCGCAGGACCTGGTCGAACACACCTGCATCAACCTGCGTCTCGCAACATTCGGCGGCCTATACGCGTGGGAGTTCGAGAAGAATGATCAGGAATTGAAGGTGCGTGTCGAAGGACCGCTGATCTTCAACAACATATTCCACGTGCTCGACGCCGCGCTCGACGGATTCGGCCTTGCTCATGTGCCCGAGGACCTGGCCCGGCCACACCTTGCCTTGGGACGTCTGCGCCAGGTACTCGATGACTGGTGCCCGCCTTGGCCTGGATATCATCTGTATTACCCAAGCCGTCGCCAAGCCTCACCGGCGTTCGCAGTCTTGCTGGAAGCCTTGCGTATTCGCGCATAGGATTTTCGGTCAGTCCGGAGGTCACGCTCGTTCGCGAACAGCTGGACGCGACGGCTGAGACGCCAGCGAAATCGGCGCCCCTTGGAGCATTCGTCAACTGGGAACTGTCTTCCGCGTTACACTAGGTGCGAACAATCGAACCGAGCGATTGCGCTTGCTGGATCCGGTGGCGAAGTGCGTTGACGATGACCCCCATCCCTCAAAGATCTACCGCCTGGTTGTGTAGTAGAGGTGATAGCCGGCGAGGGTGGCTCCAATAGTCGAGCACAAGTTGGCCGTCTGTCAAATATCGGTCACAGCCTTGAGGTTCGCTGCGAGTGTATCAATTGCAGCACGCAGCCTCATCGGAATGTATTGCGCCGAAGGCCAGACCGCGTAGGTATCGAGGGCGAGAGACTGAAATTGATCCAACAGGGTAACCAGCTGACCTGCTGCAAGCTGATCACTGACCAGCCAACTGGGCAGCCAAGCAACTCCCATACCCTGAACTGCGGCATCCGCGATTGCCTCCTGATTGTCGAATTGCAGGCGCCACTTGAGTTTCGCTACAATCACCCGTCCGCTTTCATCGTGAAACGTCCAAGGGAACGGCTGGTCGTTCCGCCAATAAACCAACGCGTCATGATCGAGGAGGTTCGCAATATCCGTGGGTATGCCATGGGCAGCCAAGTAAGACGGCGACGCGCAAACAACTTTTTTCTGACTGACGAGTTTTCTAGTGCTCAGACCGCTGCCCTCGCCAGGCGTCCCATTGCGAACTGCAAGATCGAATCGCTCTGCGACCAAATCAACCACAGAGTCGCTGAACCGGAGGTCCAGTTCGAGACTCGGATGTTGCCGCGCCAGTTCGAGCAGCACAGGTTCAACGCAATGGCGCCCAAATAACAGGGGTAGAGATACTTTCAGCCTTCCCCTGACCTCGCGTCGGCCGGACTCGAGCAACGCTTCTCCCGCGCGCAGCTCCTCGAGCGCGCGCAGGCAGCGTTCATAATAAATCTGGCCGTCTTCGGTCAGGCCCTGGCTTCGCGTCGTGCGATGAAAAAGCCGAACACCCAGTCGCGCTTCCAGACGCGCGATCGTTTTGCCGACCGCCGAGCGGGTAAGCGCCAGACGTTGTGCAGCGCGCGCGAAACCACCAGCCTCGACCGCTTCCACGAAAACCGAGACCCCGTCCAGATTGTCCCGCATCACTGACCCATTGCTTCCTGACGCGCTACAGCGTGCGGAAAAAATATCCGCACTGTGCATTCTCGTTCGACAGTATCGCAGCAATGATGAAACGTAGTCAATGAAGCGCGGACCAACAGCCAGGCGTTTGCAACTGTCCCGCACGCTGTGCGTTCAGGCTACCGCTTCTGCCTTTTGGTGACCGCTGAGCCTGCTTGACAGCACTCTCCTCGCCTTTGGCCTGTCGTCGGCCGGATCGGCGAGCACGCAAAGGCCGATGCAGGCGCCGGTTCTGGGGGATGGGAGCGAGCGATTGGCCGCGCCTGACGCTGGTGCGGCTCGTGACCATGGCGCTTCGCAGGTAGCAGGAAGCACGACTTTGAAGCTTACAGGAAATACCATTCTCATCACCGGCGGCGCGACCGGTATCGGTTTGGCACTCGCACGGCGCCTTTGCGAACGAGGTGACCAAGTCATCGTCTGCGGTCGGAAAGAGGAAGCGCTTGCGAACGCTCGGGCGGAGGTGCCTGCATTTGCCACGCGCGTCTGCGACATCGCCGCCGCCGAAAGCCGTCGTTCGATGGTGGAGTGGCTGAAGGCAGAGCATCCCAACCTCAACATTGTCATCAACAATGCAGGGGTCCAGCATCATCGCGACTTCACCAGGGATCCGGGCATGGAAACGCTCGATCAAGAGGTGGCGATCAACCTCACTGCACCGATCCATCTGATCGCCTTGCTGCTACCCATGCTCAAGGAACGGCAAAATGCGGCGATCGTAAACATAAGCTCCGGGCTCGCCTTCTCGCCGATGGCGGACGTCCCCGTCTATTGCGCCACCAAGGCCGCGATCCACTCCTTCACCCTCAGCCTGCGGCACCAGTTGAAGCAGACGACGTGGTCGAGATCGCCCCGCCGATCGTCGACACAGGCCTCGGGGGCGGCACGCGCAGCGAGGGGACCGCCAGCCGCATGATGGTCACCCCCGAAGCGTTCGCAACCGACGCGCTGGCCCAGCTCGAAGCGGACAAGGACGAAGTTCTTGTCGGGATTTCGGTTCAAACTCGCCAGTTGGGCGAGGCCATGTTCGAGCGGATGAACAGTCGCAGCTGAATCACCGTGTTGGAGTTGTCGCGCAGGGTCGTGAAGCTCGAGCCATGACGTATCCGATCTATCTCCTCCGGAACGGCGCCCGAACCGAAGCAACGCAAGGACAGCCACTTTGACGGTGATTGGACACACCCCTACCGTCTACCTCCTGAAGGGCTGCCCATTCTGCATGAAACTCTTGATCTTCCTGCTGGAGGCTGGGCTGATCGACCGGGTGAAGCTGGTGGAAGCCTCGACGCCGGACGAGCAGAACAGAATTGCCGACCTCCTGAAGAACACGACGGGCAAGTCGAGTTTCCCGACAGCCGAAATCGCGCTGTACCAATATCTGTCCGATTCCGATGCCCTGGTAGCGCATTTTGCGGCGGCGGCGGGCGTGGATCCGGAAACCCTGATCGTCTATCAAAACTATCTGAACGGCGTCTTCATGACAGTCACGCGTCTCTTCCGTGAGAACATTGAGTTGAAGAAGAGGCTCGGCTGAGCCCACCGCGAGGTTTCAGCGCCGAGAGCGCCGTTGCGCCCTTCCAAGCGCGCCGCCGCCACGCCCACGGCCTAGTGCGCGTCAGCGACGGCCCGTCGGCCGCTCGTGCGAAACCGCTCGCCTCTCCCACCCCGGCAACGATCTGAACGCGATCGAACCGGTCGCGCACTCTCGCCTCTCCAACAAACCAAACTGAACAACTGTAGAACAGGTGGAACCAAAGACGGGATAAACAATCACTAATGGTAATTCAAATTCTACGGTATAGCGGCTGCCACGCAACCGATATTTTTGAGGCGAGCTCAGTCCGAACGCCGGCAACCGACGTTACGGCCGTCCTCGTCCTCCCCAACGTGACTCAGAAGGACGCCGATTTTGTTAGTTTCAATCGTATATGACAGCGGCTATGGCCATACCGCGCGCGTCGCCGAAGCGACGGCCCAAGGCGTGCGGGATGTTGAAGCCACGGAGGCTAGGCTCATCGCCGTCTCCGACGGCCCGATAGACTGGGAGACGCTCGAGAAGAGCGATGCGATCGTCTTCGGGTCGCCAACCTATAACGGTATGATCAGCGCCAGGCTCAAACAGTTCTTCGAGGAGTCCACGAAGACCGCATGGACCGAGCTGAAGTGGCGCAACAAGATCGCCGCCGGTTTCACCAATTCGGGCGCGCAGCACGGCGACAAACTGAACTCGCTGGTCTCGATGGCGCTCTTCGCCGCCCAGCATGGCATGATCTGGGTCGGCCTCGACCTGATGCCGGGCAACAACAGCAGTACGTCGAGCCCCGATGATCTGAACCGGCTTGGAAGCTGGCTCGGGGTGATGACCCACGCGAATGTGGATCAGGCGCCCGACATCGCGCCGCCGGACAGCGATCTGCGCACCGCGCAATATCTCGGCCGTCGCGTGGCGCAGATCGCTCGCCAGTTCCAACCCGCTTAATCCGCCTTATCCAATCAAGGAGCATAACCATGAAGCTGCTTTGCCTCGACGTCCCACAGCCCGGCGCCGCAATGGAAAAGTACCAACCGCATATGCAGGACGAAGCCCGCCACGCCTGGCAGATGTACAAGGGCGGCATCATCCGCGACATCTATTTCCGAGTGGACCGTCCTGGCGTCGCCATCATCGCGGAGGCCGAGTCCGTCGAGGCCGCCAAGAAGGCGCTCGCCGAATTTCCCCTCGCAAAGGCCGGCGTGATCGATTGGGACGTGATTCCGCTCGGTCCTTTCACGAACTGGGAAACGCTGTTTGCCCCAGGAAACGCCTGAGACTGAGACTCGCCATATCCACTGCCGACCACGCTCGGAAGGCGCGGTCGGGTCAGGCAGACAAGTTGCGCGAGGCGCGAGAATAAGAGGTACCAACATGAAAGCAATGGGCTTCGCAGCTCAATCTGCCACTGGTCCGCTCGAACAGTTCGCGTTCGAACGGCGCGCACCGCGTCCAGACGACGTCGTCATCGACATCCTCTTCTGTGGGGTGTGCCACACGGACCTGCACTTGGCTCGCAACCATGGCGGCTTCACGACCTATCCGATCGTGCCTGGTCACGAGATTATCGGCCGCGTGCGCGAGGTCGGCACGGGCGTTTCCCGCTTCAAGGCTGGCGACCTGGCCGGCGTTGGTTGCATGGTCGACTCCTGCCAGCACTGCAAGCCTTGCCTGAAGGGCTGGGAACAGGATTGCGTCGAGGGCTCGACCTACACCTATAATGGCATCGACCGGCTGGACGGCAGCGTCACCTATGGTGGCTATTCGGATTCCATCGTTGTGCGTGACAGGTTCGTGCTGTCGATGCCCGACGGGCTCGATCCGGCCGGCGCAGCGCCTCTGCTCTGTGCCGGAATCACCACCTGGTCGCCGCTGCACCGCTGGAATGTCGGCAAGGACAGCAAGGTCGCCGTGATCGGCCTCGGCGGCCTCGGCCACATGGCGCTGAAACTCGCCAAGGCGCTGGGCGCCGACGTCACGCTGTTCACGCGCTCGGCCGGCAAGGAGGAGGACGCCTTCCGCCTCGGCGCCGATCATGTCGTGCTCTCGCGCGATCAGGAGCAGATGAAGGCTGTCGCCGGGCGGTTCGACGTCATCATCGACACCGTCCCCTATGACCATGACGTCAACCCGTACCTGCCAACGCTCGTGCTGGAGGGCGTTCTGGTGCTCGTCGGATACATGGGGCCGCTCGGCACGCCGGTGAATGCCGGCGGGGTCGTGCGTGGTCGCCGGGCGATCTCCGGCTCATTCATCGGCGGCGTGCCCGAAACCCAGCAAATGCTCGATTTTTGCGGGCAGCACGGCATCGTCTCCGATGTCGAGATCATTCCCATCCAAGAGATCAACGAAGCCTATGAGCGCATGTTGAAGAGCGACGTGAAGTATCGCTTCGTCATCGACATGGCCTCACTCAAGTCCCAAGGAGCATAAACGTGTCAGACAACATCAAGCCTATCCTTTGCGTGGTCACCAGTCATCCGATCCGTGGCGACAGCGGCGAGCCGACCGGTTTTGCGATGGTCGAACTCACCCATCCGCTCGAGGTGTTCGAGGCGGCCGGCATTCCAGTGGAGATCGCCTCGATCCGCGGCGGCCATCCGCCGATCGACTTTTTCGACCTTTCCGATCCGGTCAACGACCGTTTTTGGAAGGACAAGGCGTTTCGTGAGGCGCTGGCGCATTCGCTCGTCCTGGGCGACCTCGACCCTTCGCGCTACTCGGCGGTCTTCTTCGCCGGCGGCCATGGTACGATGTGGGACTTCGCCGACAGCCCGGCCGTGCAGAAGGTCATCCGTGAGATCTGGGAGGCGGGCGGCATCGTTTCCGCGGTCTGCCATGGCCCCGCCGCGCTGGTCGACGCGACGCTGTCTGACGGCAGCTATCTCGTCTCCGGCAAGAAGCTTGCCGCTTTCACCGACGAAGAGGAGGCGGAAGTCAAATACACCAAGGTCGTACCCTATCTGCTCGCCACGACACTGAAGGAGCGAGGTGCGCTGCACCAGCCCGCCCCCAATTGGACAGTGAAAGTCGTGGTCGATGGGCGGCTCGTCACCGGCCAGAACCCGGCCTCGGCGCATGGTGTGGGACAGGCGATCGTCGATCAGCTGACCGCGACGGCCTGAGCGACATCGGCGTTCCCGCTCGGGAACGACCGTTCGGTCCGTCGAGTGCCCGGTCACATATTCGCGTTGCAAAGTAAGACCCCGCAAGGCCACCTTCGACAGTCAAAGGAGATCCGCTAATGGCGACCGTTGCCGGAACGAGCGGTCAAGGTGCAACTGATATCGAGACGATAGGCCGATTGGCGGGAGCCTGGCGTCTCGCGGCGATCGAGCTGCCGCAGGCGGACGGAACGACAAGGGAGTCGAACGCGGTCGGCCTCCTCGTCCTCACGGCTGATGGGCACATGGCGATTCAGGTCCGCAATCTGGATGCGTCCGAGGCCGACAACGCCTATAGCTCCGGCGGATACGAGGCGAGCTACGGCACGATCATGCTCGACCCCGTGTCCAGTACCTTTGTCTATCACGTTGACGGCGCCTTGGTTCAAGATCTCGTGGGGCAGGACCTTCCACGAGCCTACCGGGTGATGGGCGACCAGCTCATCCTCACGTCCACGCGGAACGAGGAAGTGTGGCGCGTCGTCTGGCGCCGGAGCGCGGACGGAGCCGTGAAGGAGCGTGCATCATGAAGATTGTCGCAATCGAGGAGCATGTCCTCCCGGGCGAGGTCAAACAGGCCTGGACCACGATCCTCGGCGGCGATGATGGAACCCTCGCTCTCAATCCACCGGTCATCGACGAGCGCCTTGCCGATTTCGGTGAGGGGCGGCTTGCGCTGATGGACGAAACTGGGATCGACGTGGCAGTCCTGTCGCTTACGACGCCGGGCCTCAACAATCTCGGGTCTCACGGCATCGATCTAGCGCGCCGCGTCAATGACCAACTGGCCGAAACGGTGGCATCAAACCGGACCCGGTTCGAGGCGCTCGCCGTGCTGCCCTTTGCCGATCCGGATATGTCGGCGCAGGAGCTCCGGCGCGCTGTCGAGGAGCTTGGCTGCAAAGGCGCAGTTCTTTACGGCCGGGTCGGCGAGAAGCATCTCGACGATGCCTTGTTCGAGCCGACCTTCGCTTGCGCCGCAGCGCTCGACATACCCCTCATGATCCATCCGCAAATTCCCCAGCCCGCCGTCCGCGATGCCTATTATTCGGGATTTGGCGCGCCGATGGACCTTGCCCTGGCGAGCTTCGGGCTCGGATGGCACTACGAAGCAGGTATCGAGTTTATCCGCATGGTGCTGGGCGGGGTCTTCGATCGCCACCCCGGTCTTCAAGTCATTCTTGGTCATTGGGGCGAAGTGGTGATTTTCTACCTTGAGCGCCTCGTGATGCTGGACCGGGTCTCGAAACTCGACAGGCCGTTGCTCGACTATGTGCGGAACAATCTCTACCTGACCGCCAGCGGCATGTTCAGTCCGGACTATCTGCACCGCGCGATCGACGCCGTCGGGCCGGATCGCATCCTGTTCTCGACGGATTATCCGTACCAGTACCGGCCGGGCGGCGACGCGCGCCGCTTTTTCGATGCGCTGACCTTGGACGAAACAGGCAAGCGCAAATTTGCGCACGGCAATTGGGACCGGCTCCGCGGCGTCGCATAGGCAACACGGGGCATCGGTCCGCAGGCACGCAGGCATGGCCGATCCTTCGCAGGTTGATGGAGGCGAGCGATCAGTCGAAACAAGGATCGGCGCGATGCGTTGGATAAAACGGAGCCACGCTACAATGCAAGCGGCGCGGCAGGTGGTTATCGCTGCGTTACCTGGTGATAAATTCCTGCCTCCTTCACAGTCTTCGTGGTCTCATCTAGCTACTTTCTACGGCATATGGCCGAAGAAGGGCGATCATGGCGACTTCGACTTACGCGAGATTTTCGTGATCGGTTTATGCCGGAACGGGGTTAGCCATCGACGTCTTCAATACTGAATCCAATCACCAACGCAAATATGGAGTGCCCAAATGAAGGCAGTACGTTTTCACGACTACGGTGGCCCGGAAGTCTTGAAGATCGAGGAGGTCGATGTTCCTAAGCCAGGTCCTGGCGAGGTGCGGATCGCGGTCAAAGCCGCCGGCATCAACCAGATCGACTGGAAACTGCGGGCCGGACATATGCGCGATTTTATGCCCCTCTCGTTCCCGGTCGGGGTCGGGATCGACGCAGCGGGCGTTGTCGATGCGATCGGTGAAGGCGTGACCAACCTGTCCGTGGGCGATCCCGTGTTCGGCAAGGGCCATGACACGATGGCCGAGTATGCAGTCCTCCACCAATGGGCACGCAAGCCCGACAGCCTATCGTTCGAAGAGGCGGCGGGTTTCCCGGTCGCGGTGGAGACGGCCACGCGGATCATCGACGAGGTCGGCGTGAAGCCCGGCGAGACGCTGCTTGTCAGCGGCGCAGCCGGCGGGGTCGGAACCGCGGCGATCCAGCTGGCGAAGACCGCCGGGATCCGCACGATCGGCACGGCGAGCGAGCCGAAGCATGCATATCTGCGGTCCCTGGGGGCCATCCCGACGACCTATGGAGCCGGCCTTCGCGAGCGGGTGGCGGCGCTGGCGCCGGACGGAGTGCAAGCGGCGCTTGATATCACGGGTTCCGGCATCATATCGGATCTGGTGGCGATCACTGGCGATCCTTCCAAGGTTGTGTCGATCGCCGACTTCAGTGCACCACAGCACGGTGTGAGGACATCGTTCGACAACAGGGACGCGACGCCTGCCATGGAACATGCTGCCGCGCTGTACGCAGCAGGGTCCTTCACCTTGCCTGTGGAGCGAACCTTTCCGCTCGATCAGATTGCCGTCGCGCAGGAACTAAGCGCGCAAGGTCATGTCACCGGGCGGCTCGTCATCACGATCGGTTGACCGGAAAGGCGGAGAGGTCACCCACCTTCGACGCGCTGGCTTGCGCGGTCGGCCACCAGCCGCGCTTGTGGTGCAACGATCGGCGGGCTAGGGCGAGGTATCGTATTGCTTTCGCGCTGTCCCAATCGCATCGTGGCTTCGCTCCACCCAGCGCACAAGCATCGTGAGCGGCTCGAAGACGGTGCGGCCGAGCTCACTGAGCCTGTATTCCACGCTGGGCGGATTGGTCGGGAACACGCTGCGCAGGACCAGCCCATCCCGTTCCAGCGTGCGCAGGGTTTGCGACAACATGCGCTTGGAGATGTCTGGAATCGTGCGGTTTACCTCGCTGAACCGGCGTGGGCGTTCCGCCAACGCGATCAGGACCAGCATCGTCCATTTGTCCCCTACTCGATCCAGAACGTCCCTGACAGGACACACCGGAGCATCGAGGTCTGCCGTCTGTCGTTCCGCAAACATCCGCGCGAGCTGGAGGTGATAGGGAGGCGCGTCAGCTTGTTCCATATCACTCCTCGCCTTAGGCCTTTTGCTATCCATGTGGAACCTTCGCAAAGCCTATAACAGAAATGGACATGCCTCGCATGACGTCCGAATAAAGGACGCGATCCGCGATAGCGAAGGCGTCCGCTGTTTGCCCGTTCATAGAAAGTCCCCAGTATCGCACGGGCGATCCTGTAGCGGGAAGTAAGTCGATGGCTCGGCATTGAAATTACTGACTAATTTCTACTGGAGGCGCTACCATCTAGCTACCTTTGTCTTGTTATTTCAATACCTTAGGAGGATTTTGGTAGCGGGAGAGTGCTACATCGCAAGACCCACTATCGAAGAAGCCTTTTTTTGCTATCGACGACGCGCGGCATAATGGGGCCGCGTGTTGCCTTCCGAAGGCAGCTGACGCAGTCAGAGAACGACCAACTCAGGAGTCAAAATAGGCGCCCCGTTGAGCCGATTATACAGCGACGGGCGTCATCCATAAGGGGTTGGGTGCGCTTGCGCTGTCCACCACTGCATCGACAAACGCCACACCCTTCAGGCCATCGTAAGCGGTCGGGATATCGCGACCTATGTCGGTGGGTTCACGCCTTTCGCGCTTGGCATGGATCGCCTCCGCAAACCCGGCGTAGAGGTTGGCGAACGCTTCCAAATAACCCTCGGGATGCCCCGGCGGGGTGCGGGTACGGGCCTTTGCTCCGTCGCTGAGATTATCTGCGCCGCGTTTGACAATCTCAGTTCTTCCGCCGAGGCGCGCACGGACAAGCTCATTCGGCTGTTCCTGGAACCAGGAGAGCGAGGCTTTATCGCCGAACACGCGCAGCCTCACCCCATTTGACGATCCCAGCGCTACTTGCGAGGACCAAAGGAGGCCGCGGGCGCCGCCCTGATAGCGGAGCATCACGTGCGCGTTGTCATCGAGCGCGCGCCCTTGGACGAACGTCGCGAGATCCGCAGTCAGACACTCGAGTTTGAGACCGGACACGAACCCCGCCAGGTGATAGGCGTGGGTACCGATGTCGCCGATCGAGCCGCCTCTACCGTTCTTCTTGGGATCAGTGCGCCACGCCGCTTGTGCGTTGCCCTCGGCCTCGATTGCAGTCGCCATCCATTCAAGTGGATATTCGACCTGAACAGTCCGAATCCCTCCGAGTTGCCCGGTAGCGACCATGTGCCGGGCCTCATGCACCATTGGATAGCCGGAATAGGTGTAGGTCACGCCCATGAACCTACCGCTGTCGCGGACCAGCTTTTCGAGTGCGACGGCATCTTCCAGTGTCGCGGTCAGTGGCTTCTCGCAAATCACCTCAAAGCCCGCTTCCAAAAACGCCTTGCTGATAGCGAAGTGCGTGAAGTTTGGCGTACAGATTGCTACGGCGTCGATCCTGTCCTCGCGAGACAGCTCTCCCTCAATCATCGCCTTGTAATTGTCATACGACCTGGCGGGGTCGAGGCCCTCGCGAGCCGCAAACGCATGTCCGCGGGCTGCGTCGACATCAAACGCGCCGGCGACCAGTTGCCAGGCGCCATCCTGCCTCGCCGCGATGCGATGAATGTTGCCGATGTAGGCCCCTTGGCCGCCTCCAACCATACCCAGCCGGAGAGGTTTCTTCGTCGTCGTTTCAGACATTCTGCCTACGCCTCAGTCAAGCCCGAGCATCGCCCGGTTGGCGGCTTTGTTAGCGCCAGATTTCACAAAATCGTCGAAAGCGCGATCGGCGACACGAATGATGTGTTCGCGAATGAACTTGGCGCCCTCGGTGGCGCCGTCATCTGGGTTCTTGATGAAACACTCCCACTCGAGTGTCGCCCATCCGTCGAAGCCATAAGTTGATAGCTTCGTGAAGATCGTGCCGAAATCAACCTGGCCGTCACCGAGCGACCTGAAACGGCCTGCACGTTTGGACCATGGTTGGAAGCCGCCATATGCGCCGGTCTTGCCGTCTGGACGGAATTCCGCGTCCTTGACGTGGAACATCTTGATCCGCTCATGGTAGTGATCGATGAAGGCCAAATAGTCCAAGGCCTGCAGCACAAAATGGCTAGGGTCATAGAGGATGTTGCAGCGCGGGTGGTTGCCGACCCGCTCAAGGAACATCTCGAAGGTCAGTCCGTCATGAACATCCTCGCAGGGATGGATCTCGAAGCAGAGGTCCACACCCTGCTCGTCGAAATCGTTGAGTATCGGCAGCCAGCGACGGGCGAGTTCGTCGAAGGCATCATCGACCAGACCTTCCGGCCATTGCGGATAAGGATAAAGGTAAGGCCAGAGCAACGTGCCGGTGAAAGTCACGTGGCGGTCGATCCCGAGATTGCGCGAGGCTCGCGCGGCAAACTTCATCTGCTCCTCAGCCCACGCCCGCCGCGCGGCAGGGTTGTTATGAACGGCTGCGGGCGCGAAGCTATCCATGATCTGGTCGTGAGCAGGATGCACCGCTACCAACTGGCCAGTGATGTGCGAGCCGAGCTCCGGAAGTTCGAGACCCTTCGCGGCAACGACACCCTTAAGCTCGTCGCAGTAGGTCTTGCTTTCGGCCGCAAGCCTCATATCGATGAGGCGTGTGTCCCACGTCGGTATCTGCACTCCGGCGAAGCCCCTGTCCGCGACCCAGCCGGCGATATCGGGGAGGGTGTTGAAGGGCGCGTTGTCGGTTGCGAACTGAGCCAGATATATCCCCGGCCCTTTGATCGTTCTCATCGTTGCCTCCTCATGCGGATAGGGCCATTGCAGGAGCTGGTGGGCCGCCGTCATAAGCTCCCCAGACCGATTGATCGAAGTGGACGACAGCGCCCGTCATCATCCCGGAATCGTCCGATGCCAGGAAGAGAACCGCGCGGGCAACTTCCTCCGGTGCGAGGAGACGGCCGAATGGCTGAGCGGCTGCGGCCTTGGCCAGCCAATCGGGTTCCGCGTGATGGTACTCCCGCTGCACCTTGTCCTCTCCGTCTGAAGCCATCCAGCCGATGTCGAGCTGGTTCACCCGGATCTGGTTGCGCATAAGAGCGTATCCAGTATTCCGGGTTAGGGTCGCGAGCGCTCCCTTCGATGCCGAGTACGATGACAAGAAGGGTTGCCCGGCCCGCTCAGACGCCGAGCCGATGTTAACGACGCTTCCTTTAATGCCCCGACTGATCATCAGCTTCGCGGCTTCCTGCATCAGGAAGAACGGCGCCCGCACGTTTATTGCGAACATGCGATTAAACAGTTCGGGAGACGTATCGAGCAGATTTCCGCGGTCAGTAAGGCCGGCCGCATTCACGAGGATGTCGACGCGCTCGTGTTTGGCTTCTACGTGGGCCAAAACTGCCCGGCAATGATCGACGTTCTGAAGGTCAGCCACCACGAAAGAGACATCGACGCCAGTGTCGGCAGTGATTGCTTTCGCGACAGACTCGCCTTTCTCGCGGTCGCGACCGCAGGTCACGATCCCCGCTGCGCCTGCTTGGGCGAAAAGCCTGGCAATGGCCGCGCCGAGTCCCTGCGTGCCGCCCGTGACGAGCGCTATTTTTCCATCAATTCGGTTCACTTCACACTCCGACCCGCTGCTTCTCGCGGATTTCAATTTGCTGGGCACGCGCTTTCTGGACGGACTCCCGCTCGGAGACTTCCGGCACACCAACGTCCCAGTCTGCATCTCCTGGCACCCAGGCGAAGGCATCGGTGACAATTGTGATGACCGTGGTGCGATCTGTCTCTTGCGCCCACTCCATCGCGGCCTCGAGATCGGCAAGGCTTTCGCAACGGCGAGCTAAAGCACCCATGGATTCTGCGTGCTTCACAAAGTCGACTGCAAACGGCTCTTTGACCCGGCAATCCTTGAGGAGATTGTTGAAGCCCGGGACACCCTTGTACTGCTGCAGCCGGTTGATGACAGCAAAGCCGCCATTGTCGCAAACCACCACGATCATCTTGTGACCGGTAAGGACGGTCGAGTAGATGTCGGAATTCATCATCATGTACGTGCCGTCTCCGATCATCACGATCGGCGTGCCATCACCATCCTTCGCCATGGCGTGACCCCAACCAGCGGCGATCTCATAGCCCATGCAGCTGAAACCGAACTCGCAGTCGAAGGTGTTGCTCTGCTTCACCCGCCAGCCTTTGGTGACTTCTCCCGGTGTGCCGCCGGCAGCAGCAATCAAGGTGTCATTCGGCTTGGCGACCTGATTAACAACCGCGACTACCTGGGCGTAGGTGGGAACGGGGCCGTTGGTGGGGGCCTGATATTCGTCGAGTAGTTTGTTCCAGTCTGCGAACAGCGCCTTTGCATGCTTCATATGGTCGGGGCTCGCCTTCCAGTCGCCGAGCGCCGCGTCCAGTTCGGTCACTGTTTCGAGCGCGTCGCCGACGACTGCGATCGCGCGATGCTTGGTCGCGTCATAGCGGGCGGTGTTGATCGAGATGAATCTGGCGTCTCGTCGAAATGCAGTCCACGAGCCTGTCGTGAAGTCTTGCAGCCGTGTTCCTATCGCCAGAATGAGATCGGCGTCCCCAGCGAGCGCATTCGCAGAGGTCGAGCCAATGATGCCAATCGGCCCAGCGTGCGCGGGATGGTCGTGCGTGAGCGCGCTTTTGCCGGCTATGGTCTCTACGATGGGAATGCCACGGCGAACCGCAAAATCAGCGACCAGCTCCTCGGCCAACGAGTAGCGAACGCCGCCGCCTGATATGATGAGCGGCTTCTTTGCCTTCTTTAGCAGATTCACGGCCTCGGAAAGTTTGGTGCGGTCCGGCCTAGGACGCGGAACTGCCCAGGTCGTCGGCTCGAAGAATGCAAGCGGGTAGTCGTACGCCACCTCCTGCGCGTCTTGAGCAAGACCCAGAAAGGCAGGCCCGCAATCGGCCGGGTCCAGCATCGCAGCGACCGCTTGGGGTAAAGACGAAATAATCTGCTCAGGGAGCAGGATGCGATCCCAATAGCGGGTCACGGCCTTGAAGGCGTCATTGACGGATATGGTCGGATCAGTGAAGTGCTCAACCTGCTGCATGACCGGATCCGGCACGCGACTGGCGAAGATATCGCCCGCAAGGAGAAGCACCGGCAGACGATTGGCATGTGCCGTTCCGGCAGCGGTTATCATGTTGGTCGCGCCTGGTCCGATCGATGTCGCGGCAACCATGAGCCGGCGACGTCGATATGCCTTCGCAAAGGCAACGGCCGCGAGGGCCATCGACTGCTCGTTTTGACCGCGCCAGGTCGGCAGTTTGTCCTGCACCGCCTCAAGCGCTTCGGAAAGACAGGTGACGTTGCCATGGCCAAAGATGCCGAAAACGCCAGCGAAGAGGGACACCTTGTGTCCATCTATCTCTGTGAATTGATTGCACAAATAGCGCACTAGCGCCTGCGCCATCGTCAGGCGCACGGTCTCGCGGGACATCGCATCTCCTCCCATGCATCAGGTTTCGAGATACCTACGAAATATTTATTGACAATGCAAGAGTTCCGCAACAAACATTGCAAAATTGGCTGAATGGGAGGACTCCTTGTTGAAAATTGCGGTGCTTGGCTGCGGTAGGATCGGTCGGATGCATGCGGCCAACATCGCTGCGCATCCACGCGCATCACTGGCCGGCGTGCTCGACGTGCATCGTCCCGCGGCTCAAGAATTGGGCAGCAAACTGGGAGTGCCGGTTTTTGATACCGTCGATGATCTGATCGAAAGTGAGCATGTCGACGCGTTACTGATCGCGACATCCACGCCCACTCACGCCGATTTGCTTGAGAAGGCGGTTGCCGTCGGCAAACCAGTCCTTTGCGAAAAGCCAATCGATCTCGACCTGGGCCGGGTGCAAAAGTGTGCAGAGGCCATCCGATCCAAGAGCGATGTCCCTATTATGTTGGGCTTTGTCAGGCGCTTCGACCCCGGCCATCGGGCGCTCCGCGACGCGATCCGTGCTGGGGACATCGGCGATCTCCACCAAGTAGTCATCACATCCCGCGATCCTGGAACGCCCCCAGAGGCTTACGCAGAGGCTTCCGGCGGTATTTTCCGCGACATGACCATTCACGACTTCGATATGGCGCGGTTTGTTCTGGGTGAAGAGGTCACAGAAGTATTCGCTGCCGGAAGTCGACTAATCGACAAGGTGTTGATGGATCGACTGGACGACTACGATACCGTTTCGGTCGTCCTTAGGACGGCCACGGGCAAGCAATGCATCATCAACAATTCGAGGCAGGCGACCTACGGCTACGACCAGCGGGTCGAGGCCTTGGGCACCGCGGGCATGTTGGTGTCGGAAAATCGCCGGCCGCATATGACGAGCCTCCATCGGGTAGACTTCACCGGCAAGGCGGCGCCGCTGCTCAACTTTTTCATCGATCGATACGCCGAGGCTTTCATGGCCGAAATCGGCGCCTTCGTGGATGCCATCGAAACGGGAAAAAAGCCGGAAGTCGGGTTCGAGGACGGCCATGCGGCCCTCGTCCTGGCCGAGGCGGCAATCAGGTCGGCGGCCGAGCGCCGCACCGTCAGCATCAGTGAGATTGGGTGATCCATGTACAAGAACTATGGTCTGTTCATCGATGGCCAGTGGATGGCCTCATCGGACAAGACGCAAGCCGAAGTCGTCAGCCCCGTAAGCGACCAAACAATGGGCGCTGTGCCCGTTGCGACCGTGGCTGATACCGAGGCCGCTCTCGCATCGGCCGCTAGAGGCCTGCGGGAATGGCGGTCCACGAGCGGGTTCGCCCGTGCTGACGCCCTTCACAAGATCGCGGACGAGATGACCCGGCGCGCCGAGGAAGCCAAACGCATGATTTCGCTCGAGACGGGCAAACCCGTCGCGCAAGCGGAGCGAGAATGGGCATTGGCGATCGATCAATTCAGGTGGTTCGCTGAAGAGGCGCGGCGGATTTACGGCAGGATCATCGAATCGCGGGTTCCCGGCGGCCGCTTCGAAGTATTCCGCGAGCCGGTTGGCATCGTCGGCGCCTTCACCGCCTGGAACTTTCCCGCTGCGCTTGTCGCTCGAAAAGTCGCGCCGGCGCTGGCTGCCGGCTGCTCCGTCGTCCTGCGCCCCTCAAGCCAAACGCCAGGCGTCGCCATGGTGATGGTCGACTGCATGCGTGTCCTTCCCAAGGGCGCCGTCAACCTAGTGGTGGGGCCGACGGCCACGACCTATGCCCCGATCATGGCCGACAAGGCAGTGCGAAAAGTGTCCTTGACCGGCTCGACCCGCGTCGGCCAGCAGATGATCCGGGATGCGGCGGACACCGTCAAGAAAGTGTCGATGGAACTTGGCGGCAACGCCCCCTTGATCGTCTATGACGACGCGGATCTCGAGCTCGCGCTCAACGTTTCGGTGCCGACGAAATTTGCAAATGCCGGCCAGGTGTGCGTGACGCCCGATCGGTTCTTCATCCATGACAGCCTTCACGACCAGTTCGTCGACGGCTTCGTCAAAAGGGCCAAGAGCCTGAAGTTGGGTGACGGGCTTGACCCATCGACCCAGATGGGCCCGCTGATCAACGCAGCGCGCTTCAGAGAGATCGAGGCCATCGTTGCCGATGCGCTGAAGGCGGGCGCAACATTGGTCGCCGGAGGCGGTCGCGCGCCGGATCTCAATTCGGGGCATTTCTTCGAGCCGACCGTCCTGACCGATGTCACCGACGATATGAAAGTCTTCGACCAGGAGAACTTCGGTCCCATCGCGGCAATCACACGCTTCACCGAGGAAGAGGAAGCAGTCTCCCGGGCAAATGCCTCGGACATGGGCCTGTCCGCCTATGCATTTACCCGTTCGCCTGGACGAGCTCGTCGCACCGTTTCCGCACTGAAGGCTGGGATGGTCGGGATCAACAGCTTTGCGTTGGCGGCATCCGAAGCTCCGTTCGGCGGCACCAACCACTCCGGCATGGGACGAGAAGGCGGGACCGAAGGCATTAGCGACTACCTCGATACCAAGCTCGCACAGGTCGTGTTCTAGGAGGCTGCGATGATAAAGAACAAACTGAAGCAGATTTGGGCGGAAGGTCGACCGACCATCAATGGCTGGCTCTCGATCGGGAACGCCTTCACAGCCGAAATCATGGCCGCACAGGGCTATGACTCTGTTTCAATCGATATCCAGCATGGCGCTTTGGACTATTCTGCCGTGCTGCCCATGTTTCAGGCCATGCGCGCTTCAGGCGTCGTGCCTATGGCTCGCGTTCCCTGGCTTGAACCCGGCATCATAATGAAGGCGCTCGACGCTGGGGCCTACGGCATCATTTGTCCGATGGTAAACACCGGAGGGCAGGCCGCAGAGTTCGTCAGCTACCTGCGTTACCCACCACTTGGGCAGCGGAGCTTCGGGCCAACCAGGGTCAGCTTCGCCGCCGGCTCGAACTACGCAGGCGAAGCCAATGACGAAATCCTGGCTTTTGCGATGGTCGAGACCAAGCAGGCGATGGACAACCTCGACGACATTGCCGCTACACCCGGGCTGGACGGGATCTATGTGGGGCCCGCAGACCTGACCCTCAGCGTGACGGACGGCAGACTCTCCCCCGGCTTCGACCGTGAGGAGCCTGAGATGCTCGATGCGCTGCATCGGATCGTAGGGGCGTGCCAAGCGAACGGCATAAAGGCTGCCTTGCACTGCGGCACTGCAGAGTATGCCGCCCGAGCAATCGAGTGGGGATTCAATATGACCACTGTTGCAGGGGATTCCCGCTTACTGGCTGCAGCCGCCGCGGCAAGTGTCAGCCGTTTTCGGGAATTGGTGGGTCGCGTCGGCACCGCCGGAGAGAAGGGGGCCTACTGATGCCGCACATCCTTGTTGCCGGGAAATTGCACCCGTCCGGCATGGCACTTCTGAACAGCCTGCCCGATGTCACATTCGACTATATCGAGGAAGTCTCCGAGCAGTCCTATGCGCCACTGATCGGCAACGCTGATGCGCTTGTCCTTCGTACTCAACCTTTGTCGGCCGAGACCGTCGCGAAGGCCGATCGCCTGAGAGTCGTCTCTCGGCATGGCGTCGGCTATGACGCGGTGCATTTGCCTTCGTTGAACGAGCGCGGCATCGCATTGACTATCGTTGGAGATGTAAACTCTGTCTCCGTTGCTGAGCACGCCATGATGCTCATTCTTGCTGCATCCAAGCGCGCGGTTCGTGCCGATCGTGCGGTGCGGCAGGCAGGTGAATGGGGATGGCGCAACAAATTGGAGGCCGAGGAGATTTCAGGCAAGAATCTCCTCATCGTCGGATTCGGCCGGATTGGCCGCCATCTGGCCCGCATGGCTTCCGGCTTTGGCATGGAGGTCAAAGCGTTCGACCCTTACTTGCAAGGCCAAGGCTGGCCCGAAGGCCCGGTCAGCGCGGTGGACACGCTGCGTGAGGGGTTGTCGTGGGCCGACGCCGTTTCGATCAACATACCCAAGGCTGACCAGCCGCTGATTGGCCGCGCAGAATTTGCTGTTATGCGGCGCGGCGCCATACTCGTGAATACGGCTAGAGGGGGCATTGTTGAAGAGCGAGCTCTCGTCGAGGCTTTGCACTCTGGCCAGGTCGGCGCTGCCGGCCTTGACGTCTTCGACCGTGAGCCGCCAGCCGAAGACGACCCGCTGGTCAATCTGGATCAGGTCATCCTCTCACCTCACATCGCGGGACTTACAAAAGAATGCGGAGAGCGCATGGCCGTGGCTTCGGTTCGAAACGTGATCGATTTCTTTTCGGGGAAGATCGATCCGGCTCTAGTGGTGAACCGCTCCGCAGGGAAAGCCGCGTGAACGAGCCGGCTATAGAGCGAGGCGGGCGCCTCTATGCAATATTTGTTGCGGCTTTATGAATCGATCACATAGCGTTGCATTTTTCCTTTGACTCATCGTGTTTTGCAGAATACAGAATTATGCAATGAGCATTGCAATCGTCGATGTTCAGGCCGGGGAGGAGAAGGCGGGGAGAGATCTCCCTAGCTCCGCAGCTTCCGGTAACCTTGTTCCACGGGAGGTATAAATGGAACGACTGATTTCTACCCTTTTCGCGTCAACCGTCATTTCCGCGGCCCTGATTGGCGGTGCCGCCGCAGCGGACAAGGCGAAGGTTTTCTTTCTCCTGCCCAACGAAACCACGATCCGCTTTGAGAGCCGTGATGCTCCGTTTTTCGTTGCGGCGATGAAGGAGAAAGCCCCGGACGTGGAAGTCGTCGTCGCGAACGCCCAGGGCGACCCGTCCAAGCAGCAGTCTCAAGTCGAGGACGCCATTGCCCAGGGGGCGAAGGTCATCCTTCTCACTTCGGCCGACGCCAATCTTGCGGCCGGCGAACTGGCGGCGGCCGCCAAGGCGAATGTGCCGGTCGTGCTCTACGATCATGACGCGGTCGGCGGAAAGGCCGAGGCTCATGTGGTGTTTGATTCGCTTGCTGTCGGCCGGGAGCAGGGCAAGCGCGCCGCCGAACTTATCACGGCCATGTCGAAGACCCCGGTTAAGGTCGCGCGGGTCAAGGGCAATCAGGGCGAATATGGCACCAAGCAATATGAAGCCGGCCAGGATGAATTCCTGAAGCCGCTGATCGACTCCGGCAAGGTACAAGTCGTCTGTGAGCAGTACACGCAGAACTGGGATCCGACCATCGCTCAGAGCTTCGCCGAAGACTGCCTCACCAAGAATGGCGGCGACGTCGACGCTTTCATCGGCATGAATGATGGTACGACCGGCGGTTCGGTTGCGGCCCTAATTTCGCAGGGCTTCAAGCCAGGCGACAAGCTGGTGACCGGCGGACAGGACGCAACCGTAGAAGCGCTGCGCTACGTCGCGCAGGGCTGGCAGGACAACTCCGTCCTCAAGGACCTCAAAGTTCAGGCGAACTATGCGGCCGATGTGGTCGCATCGATCGTGGCAGGCAAAGGCGTTCCGAAGGACCTGATCAACGGCAAGGTCAACAACACGTTCATGGACGTGCCGGCGGTGTTCCTTCCGGTCTCCAACATCACCAAGGACAACCTCGGCGATGTGGTGAAGGCCGGCGTCTGGACCTGGGCGGAAATCTGCAAGGGCATCGAAACAACGGATATCTGCAAGAAGAACCTGTAGAGCCGCGAAAAGGGGGGCACCGAGGATGGCCCCCCTGTAGCCCGGGAGGAGGAGACGATGACCGCACAAGCAGATGAGCCTTCCGCAAGGGGAGCGCCGGGCACGAACTCGTCCGTGCCGCTCATTTCCCTCCGCAACATCCAGAAGTCCTTTGGGTCAGTGCATGCGCTACGCGGCGCGTCCGTGGACGTTCACGCCGGCGAGATTGTTGCCCTTGTCGGTGACAATGGAGCCGGCAAGTCGACGCTGGTCAAAGTCATGGCAGGCGTTCATGCCGCTGACTCCGGCGAATACGAGATCGAGGGCAGGCCGGCACTCGTTCGTACCCCGTCGGATGCCACCGAGCATGGAATTGCCACCGTCTACCAGGACCTCGCTCTGTGCAATAATCTGGATGCCGTGCAGAACCTGTTCTTGGGGCGCGAACTTACCGGCTCGCGCCTCTTCGGCAATCGCATAAGGCGGGCGGAGTGCGAAGTGCGGGCTCGCGAGGTCATGTCCCGTATGCGTCTGAGCAATCTGTCCCTAACTCGCCCTGTCGGTGCGATGTCAGGAGGGCAGCGCCAGAACATCGCGATTGCCCGGTCGGTGCTGTGGAAGCCCAAGGTGGTGATCCTGGATGAGCCCACCGCGGCTCTGAGCCACTCCGCCGCCCAGCAGGTCGCTGACCTCATTCGCAGCCTGGCCGACGATGGCCTTGGCGTGGTCGTTGTCAGCCATGACATCCACCACTTCGTGGTGAACTCGACAGACAGAATCGAGGTTATGCGCCTTGGCGCCAACGCCGCCAGTTTCCGGTCAAAAGACGTGACCGGAGAGATGGTTGTGAACGCGATGGTGGGTGGCAACGAAGGTGTAAACCTGGCGGGCTGATAGCGGCCGAAAATTCGCTTAGGGAGGAAAGTTATGGTCTCGATCCCGGCAAGCGCGGCTCCGAAACGCCGCACGTTTGGAGAG
Organism: Mesorhizobium waitakense; assembly: GCF_056431085.1. Classification (NCBI taxonomy): domain Bacteria; kingdom Pseudomonadati; phylum Pseudomonadota; class Alphaproteobacteria; order Hyphomicrobiales; family Phyllobacteriaceae; genus Mesorhizobium; species Mesorhizobium waitakense. The sequence goes on from NZ_JBWKME010000143.1 coordinate 114,132, forward strand.
TTGCTTGGGAGCGACCTTCGGGCGCTCCCGGTGATTATTGGGCTTGTGGTGCTTTGGGTCTTCTTCGCTCTTCAAAGCGACGTATTCCTCACGCCTCGGAATCTTTCGAACTTGCTGTTGCAGTCGACCGTCGTCGGGATCATGGCGCTTGGCCTGATGTTTGTACTTCTCGTACGCGAGATCGACCTCTCGATTGCGGCTATCCATGGCGTCACGGCAGTGGTGAGCGCCAAACTGATCGTCGAATACGGAGTCTCTCCGCTGCTTGCCCTGCCGCTGTCGGTCATCCTTGGAGCAGCGGTCGGTTCGGTCTCGGCGCGTTGGGTAAACTGGATCGGTGTTCCGTCCTTCGTGGTAACGCTCGGTCTGGGCCTCGCCTTGAACGGCATCCAACTTCTTTTATTGCCTGCCACAGCTCGTTTCGGACTCATGGGGACCGGCGTCGAGTTGATTGCTCAAACAACGATCGACGGAATTTACGCTTGGCTCGCCTGGGCAATCGGCATCGCTTTCCTGGCGCTTCTCATCCTTTCCAGCGTCCGGCGCAGACGGCGCGTTGGTTTAGAAGTCTCTGTTATGCATTCGGTAGTCCTTCCGTTGGTCGTATCGGCGCTGATAGGCGCAGTGGCGGTCCTGGTGCTCAATGCCAACCAGGGAATACCGCTGCCGGTGCTCATATTTGCCGTCCTGCTTGGGCTGGGCGGTTATGTTCTCAACGAAACCCAGTTTGGTCTCTACCTCTACGCGATCGGTAACAATGCCGAAGCGGCAAGGCGCGCGGGCATCAAGGTGCCGCGCATCCGGACCGCAGCGTTTGCTATTGCGGGAGGCGTCGCGGCAATTGCGGGCATCATTGCGTCGTCACGAACGCTCGGTGTGGGGGTATTTTCGGGTGGTGGCGTGGGTGGCGGCACACTCCTGCTGGAATCTATAGCAGCGGCGGTCATCGGGGGAGTCAGTCTGTTCGGTGGGCGCGGCGCTATTCATGCGGCTTTGCTAGGCGCCTTGGTCATCGGAACGGTTCAAAACGGTCTCAATCTAATGGGGGTGAAGAACGAAGTCAGGCTCATCGTCACCGGGTTGCTCCTCGTCCTGGCCGTCTCGATTGACAAGATCATCGAGAAGCTGACCGGTCAGCAGGCCTATTGAGCTGATGGGAAATGGTCCGCACTGAAAGGTGCGGACCGTTTCGCCAACCCCATTGGCAATTCCGATGAGTTCGGGGCACACTGCAACGAATTTTGCAGGAATCGTGATCATGAATGTTGCTGAACCGCCGAAGAACTACGAAGAGCTCATTCGTCTCGTGCATGATCGTTTCGAGGGCATGAGCAAATCGTATCAGGCCATCTCAGTTTACCTGACCCAGAACCCGAACGACGTCGCGGTTCTTTCGGTCAGTGCGATCGCCGAACGCTGTGGCATTCATGCGTCTAGTTTTGTTCGGTTCGCGCAGTCGCTCGGTTATGAGGGCTTCAAAGAGCTTCAGGGTCTATTTCAAAAGCGTCTTTCAACCGCCGCTCCCGGCTTCGAGGCAAGGATGCGCGCCCTAGAAGCTGAGCTTGGCACCCGTGAGGATCGAAGCGAACTTGGGTTCCTTCGAGATCTTGTCGTGCGGGACATCGCATCACTCCAAGATCTGCTCGCGGATGTCTCGGCTGACCAGATCGTCGAAGCCGTCGATTTGTTGCAGAAGAGCGAGACGGTCTACCTTATAGGGCAGTTGCGCTCGGCCCCGGTGGTCGACCTGCTGCGCTACGTTCTAACAATGCTTGGCAAGCGTTGCGTCCTCTTGGATCCCAGCGGCGGCCTCGCAACCTACATGGCGCGCACGATTACCCAGCGCGACCTGCTGTTTGCGGTATCCTTTCGGTTCTACGCGACGGAAGTCGTCAATGTGGTTGAACAGGTGGCCGCAGCGAAGGTGCCTATCATAGCCATTTCCGACAGCACCCTGTCGCCACTTGCCAAATCAGCCTCAGTGCTTTTCGCCGTGCCGGAACATGAGTATACGTTCTCGCGCTCGCTGGCAGCACCAATGTGCCTTGCACAAGCTCTCACCGTGGCATTGGCGAGCCGGCTTCAGCAGAGTTCCAACAGTCCTCGAATACCAACTGTCACTGCTCCCCACGGCCGGCAACAAACTGTTTCCTGAAATCCGAGCAGTACTTCTTACACATCGCGTGGTCACTTCGATCGTATCAGTGATCATGTCGATGCCTTCCCGTATGAGGATAAATACGGGGCCTATGCAGCTTGACGCAACGGCAAATGACTGCTTCCGGGCGCTTTTCAGACGTTCAGTCTGAGCCATCTTTGGATTGGAAGTTCCTCGTAGGCGAAAGCCTGGGGGCGGTATAGATCGCGGCTTGTGAGTGGCCCTGTTCGCCAGCCTCAGCTTCATGACACGTGAAGGCGACCAACACTAACCTTGACTAGCGATCGTCGAGCTCGATGGCCCGCGCCAGATCTGCCTCCTTCTTCGGGAATGAACGTTTGACCCAATTGGAAAAGACTTGCGAGGAGGCGGACGGCATCCCTCCCTTGGGCAGCAACAAGTGAAACGCATGGCGCACGACCGGAGGCGCGTCGACGGGCTGTATCAGAGTGCCGTTGGACAGGAACCTCTCGATGAGCGGTGGACCGATCAGGGCGAACCCCTGGCCGTCGAGCGCTGCCTGTACAAGGTTGGTGTAGGAGTTGACTGTTATGCTTGGCCGCGCCTTCGCCGTATCCATGCCTAGCGCATGGAACCATTTCGACCAGCGGGTCTGTTCATCAAAGGGGCCCTCCAAATGAATGAGGGGATGCTTGAGCAGGTCGGCTGGGGCCAAAATCGTCCCTTGCGGCAGAAACGTGCTCGCGCAGGTGGGGCTTATCGCTTGCCGGCCCAGGAAGGTCGCCTCGGCGTCATCAAAGGGTGGACTTCCATAGCGGATCGCGACGTCGATGTTGTCTTCGAACCGGGCCGGCCGTGCCATGACGGTCGCCGGCCAGGCGCTCGTTGCGCTCCAGCCGTTTGAACACCGGCAGCACCTCATCCCAGCCCCAGCCGGGACAGCCGAGGTCGCGCCAGCCGTCATAGTCCTGCGGCTGGCCCCTGATGTAGAGCATGGCGTTGATCGAGGAACCACCACCCAGCGTGCGGCCTTGCGGCACCGGCAGCCGGCGACCGCCGACGCTCGGCTCCGGCTCGGATTCATAGATCCAGCTGCGCGCCGTGCCGATCACCTTGGCGAAGGTGGCGGGCATGTCGATGAGGCGCGTGTTGTCTGCCGGCCCGGCCTCGACGACGAGCACGCGCTTGCCCGCGTTGACCAGCCGGTTGGCCAGCGTGCAGCCGGCCGAACCGGCGCCGGCGATGATGTAGTCGTATTCAGTGCTCATCTGGTCAGGCGTACCGCATGATGACAGTTTTGGTCTCCAGATAGCCGTCGATCGCGGCGCGGCCATGCTCGCGGCCGATGCCGGACTGCTTGAAGCCGCCGAAGGGCGCGTTGGGGTCGAGCGTGTTGTGCGAATTGACCCAGACCGTGCCGGCCTTGAGGCCATGGATGGCGGTCATCGCCTTGCCCATGTCGCGGGTCCAGATCGAGGCGGAGAGACCGTAGCGCGTGTCGTTGGCGATGCGGATGGCGTCGTCGAGATCGACGACCGGCATTGCCGCCACGACAGGCCCGAACACCTCCTCGCGCACGATCTCCATGTCGGGGCGGACATTGTGCAGGATGGTCGGCGCCACATAATGACCCCTGGACGGCACCGGCCGCGCGCCGCTGATGCGTTCGCCGCCGGCAGCGAGGCCACGCTCGACAAAGCCCTCGACGCTTCTTCTGTGCTTGGCCGAGACCAGCGGGTTGATCTGTGCCTCTGCATCGCGGCCGGCGCCCAGCGTCATGCCGTCGGCGATTTCGGCGAGCCGCGCCAGCGTGCGGTCGTAGATCGACTTCTCGATCAAGAGCCGCGAGGCCGAAGTGCAGACCTGGCCCTGGTTGAAGAACATGCCGAGCCCGGCGATCAGCGGCTCGATGCCGTCCTCCATGTCGGCAAGCAGGATCATCGGCGATTTCGAGCCGAGTTCCAGCGTGAAGCGGGCGACGCGGTCGACCGCGGCGTGGCCGATGCGCTTTCCGACTTCCGTCGAGCCGGTGAAGGTCAATTTGTCGATGCCGGGATGGCGGATCAGTGCTTCGCCGGTGAGGGCGCCGCTGCCGGTGACGATGTTGACGACGCCGGGCGGGAAGCCGACCGCCTCGATCAATTCGGCGAGCCTGAGCAGGCCGAGCGGCGTCTCCTGCGGTGGCTTCAGCACTACCGTGCAGCCGCAGGCGAGCGCCGGCGCGATCTTCCACATGCCGATCAGCAGCGGAAAATTCCATGGCACGATCGCGCCGACGACGCCGACCGGCTCCATCATGGTCATCGCGTGATGCCTGGCGCCGGGCGGCACGGGAATGGAAACCTGGAAGGTCGAGCCCTGGATCTTGGTCGCCCAGCCGGCGTAATAGCGCAACCAGTCGACGGTGCCGCCGGCACTCAGCGTGCGGGCGACGCCGAGCGACTTGCCGTTCTCGATGCTCTCGATCTCGGCCAACAGGTCGGCATCGGCCTCGACCGCATCGGCGAGTTTCAGCATCAGGTTCTGGCGGTCGACCGGCCGCATGGATGCCCATGGGCCTTCGAGCGCGGCACGCGCCGCGCGCACCGCCTGGTCGACCAGTTCGAGGCCGCTTTCGGGCACATGGGCGACGATCTCGCCCGAGGCAGAATCGTCGACGGCGAGGCCTTCACCGGCAAGTCCGTCGATGAAGCGGCCATTGATGAAGGGTCGGTGCGAACGCACCAGGAATGCGGCGGCGGCGGCGCTGATCGGCGGTACGGTTCTCTCGTTCACGCCATCCTCCTCGATGCTGATGAACACTTTGCACCGAGGGTTATGGAGCGCGTCGGCCGGCTTCAAGCCGCCCAAGGCGCGAGTGCGCTTTCAGTCAAAATAAAGTTCCCGTTCGGACAAGACGTCCGGCGATCGGCTGACCTAGGTGTGAGCTTTCAGGAGGTTGTCCATTCGGACCGGACCGGGGAGACTGGAGTTAC
>NZ_JBWKME010000144.1:0-4195 GCF_056431085.1 Mesorhizobium waitakense
CGTCAAGACAATCGCCGACTACGGCAACTCTTCGGCCGCGACGATCCCGCTATCCCTATCGTTGGCCAATCAGACAGAGCCATTGCGGCCTGGCGAAAAAGTCCTTCTTGCTGCCGCGGGGGCGGGCTTAAGCGGCGGGGCACTCGTCGTTGGAATTTAGCCGGCGCTCGTTGGCGCGAACGCTGCGTGCCTGACCGGCATGCAGCAGTCGCCTCTGGCCGGCTTTCGAGTCGCGAGCGCGAAAAGGAATTCGCCGCGCTGACCGATGACGAGGCAAGGCGGATCGAGGCGGTCTACGCGCAAATCTTTGGTGCCGATTGAAGAAATCATCTTTCGATCGGCGCTCCAGCTTTTCGGAAATGGCATTCAGAACCATCAGAGCGGGAAGAGCATCAGGTGTGGTCAACAGCGCGTTAACGCCGAAATTTTGCGACAGGCCCAGTTGATCTCAAGCAGGGAGACGTGCTGGAAGGCATTGTTGACGGCCTCGGCACCCTGCGCAACCAAGTTCTTCGCCGGACGTTCGAATAATTATTGAGAAGGAACTCCATGACCCGCCAAATCATCGATCTCTCCATCGCCCTCGACAATGAAACGCCAGCGGACCCGCCGCCGATCCGCCCCGTGATCAGCTATACTGGGCATCGCGAAAGCGCCGAAGGCATGGTGGCGTTCTTTCCCGGGCTCGGCGTGGATCAGCTGCCCGGTGGCTATGGCTGGGCAGTTGAAGAGTGCAAGGTCAACACGCACAACGGCACCCACCTTGATGCGCCATGGCACTATCACCCCACCATGAACGGTGGTGAACGGGCAATGACCATCGACGAAGTGCCGCTGGATTGGTGTATGCAGCCGGGTGTGAAGTTGGATTTCCGTCATCTGCCAGACGGTTATGTGGTGACGGCCGCCGACGTTGAGGCCGAGCTTGACCGCATAGACCACACGTTGAGCCCGCTGGAAATTGTGCTGGTCAACACTTCGGCCGCCGCCGCTTATGGCAGCCCGGCCTATCTGGGCAAGGGGTGCGGCATGGGCCGTGAGGCCACGCTTTTCCTGACCTCACACGGCGTGCGGGTGACCGGCACGGACGCATGGAGCTGGGATGCCCCCTTTCCCTTCACCGCCAAACGTTATGCTGAAACCGGCGACGCCAGCATCATCTGGGAAGGACATAAGGCGGGAGCCGAGATCGGTTATTGCCACCTCGAAAAACTGACCAACCTCGACCAGCTTCCGCCCAAGGGCTTTACGGTTACCTGCTTTCCGGTAAAGATCAAAGGCGCCTCTGCCGGATGGACGCGCGCAGTGGCCCTACTCCAAGAGGTTCCGGCTATGGCGCTGCAGCGCCTTCCGCAAGAGAATTCGAACGGGTGACGTTTGACCATGGCGTGAGGATGGAGTCCGCAAGCGCATCGCTGTTCACGACCGTATAGACGTGCGCTTCCCGCAGCCTCCGCTCCTCCGGCGGCCGCCACGGGAACAGGGTTTTCGTGCTTGATGTGGCGGGTGAAGGAGCTGCAGAAGTCGCGTATCCAGGTCCTTGTAGGCATCGATGTGACCCGCGTTTCCGCCAATGCCGAGGTCGACGAACGGAGCGGCGCGACGTCCTTCACCGCGACTATCGAGGTGGGTGCCGACCAGTTCAAAGCTCTACCGTACGTGAAGCTCTATCCGGATATGCCCGTCGACGTGTCGATAGTGACGGGTGAGCGCAAGGGCATTGTGCGTGCTGCCACACTAGCCGCGGGACTGACGAGCGTTGGCATTGTGTAAAAGACATCGTCATAGCCCCTGCGGAACGACGCGATCGCAAGAGGATCGCCACTGCTTTTCGGCAGCGTCGATGAAAAAGGGTCTGTCAAGGCCGGTGAGATAGTTTGGCTATTCAGATAGTGCACATAGTCGGGACCTGTGGCCGCCCGCAGCAACAGGCTCGCTCGTCTCGACCTTCCTCCATCCCCTCATAGCTCGCATCGTCGGCACCTGCATCTAATCGGTAGGTCGTGAAGTGCTGGCTGTTCAAGAGGCGGATGGTTCGGCTCTGTACCGGAGCAAGGAATCAATCGTGTTCAAGCGCACCATCGTTTCCGGCCTGATCGTCGCCGCCGGTTCGCTGGCCGGAACCGTCCGGCCCTCGGCGGCCCATGGCTATCATCACCACCGCGAAATCGGCATTGCCGCCGGCGTCGGCGGGTTCGTGCGGCGCCTGCTCGCCCAGCAGCCCCGGACCCTCTATCTCGACGAGTACAGCGGTTCCTGGTAGGTCCGCCGCTGCCTCGCCTGCTACGCCAGCCGATCCGGGCTTGGACACCTATATCGGCTATGACGGCTACCCCCTATCGCCGCCTTTAAGAGGAGATGGACCGTTTCAGCAACATGAGGGCTTCCTCATGGCCCGTTTTTTCGTTGGTCTGAATGGTTCCAGCCCAGGCTGGCTTGTTCCGGCCCGGCTGCCTGGCCACGCATTTGGCGAGCGAAGCCGGTGGTGTACAGTGATTTCCAGACAGCCTAATCTCGACCACAAACGACCGGCTGATCGCCCCGAGGAGAGAGAAGGTTTGAACGAGCAGGATCCCAAGGAAGACTTGATCGACACGATTTTTCGCAATGGCACCATCACCGCCGTCGGCATCCTGCTGGCGTTCTCGCTCGGCTTCATCACGCATTGGGCCGCCAACCCAATACCGTGGCAGCTCCACCATTTGCTGGCCGCAGCGCCGATGCTGATCGGCATCGCGCTACAGATGCGGGCCCTGTCGATGCTGCTCGACATTAGTTCCCTGCAACGGCGCATTTATGAGCGCGCCAACCGCATCTTCCTGACCGGGCTTATTCTGACTGCTAGTGGTGTCGGGCTGGCCATCTTGCTCGATGTCTTCGAGATGGCGCGCACGGGCGCGCTGCCTCTCGGCTAGCCGACAGCTACAGCGCCGTGGCCATCCCAACAGATGTCGCACCATTCGGCGCCGACCCGGCTGGCCATGCGCTCGCCGATCCTGACCGCCGGGTTGGTCGCGCAGGGCCATGCGCTTGGCGGCAGCGCGGGGTGGGGCTGGCTGCCGGGTGGTCCGGCCGGGCCTTGCAATTTTTTGTCTTTGCTGCGCGTAACGCCTCGGCTGTGAATCGAGTAGGCTTAATGGCCTACCCACGTTGCAATTATTACAAAGGAATACGGATATGGCGACTGGAACGGTGAAGTGGTTCAACAGCACCAAGGGGCTTGGATTTGTCCCGCCTGACAATGGCGGTCAGGATGTGTTCGTCCACATTTCCGCTGTGGAACGTGCGGGTCTCTCGACTCTCATTGACGGCCAGAAGATCAACTATGAGATCGAACAGGACCGCCGTACTGGCAAGTCCTCCGCTGGCAGCCTCAGCAAAGCTGGCTGACTTTTCTCCTGCGGCCCGGCAAAAGCCTGCACGACGCGCCACGTCCCGATCGTACTGACCCGCTCGATAAGAGCGGGCGAGAACATTACCGCAGACCGGGACAGCAGATTGTTGCAAGCCGCGAGGATGTTTGCGAGTGGAGCGGGCTGGTCCGCGCCTTCTGATGTTCTGCGCAGACGCCGACGGCAGCTGCGCGCTTCAGAACGAACTTGATAGATAAGATCAAGCTGCGCCCTTCTTGCGGGTCCGCTTCGCCGGCGCCGGCGTTTCCGGCTCTTTCGGCTTGCGGCCGAGCCCCATCGTCTTGGCCAACGCCGAGCGCGCCGCGGCGTAATTCGGCGCGACAATGGGATAATCCGCCGGCAGACCCCATTTGGCGCGATACTCATCCGGCGTCAGCCCATAGTGGGTCGACAGATGACGCTTCAGCGCTTTGAATTTCTTCCCGTCCTCAAGGCAGATGATGTAGTCCGGTGTCACCGACTTCCTGATCGGGACTGCAGGCTTGAGAGCCTGCGGCTCTTCTGCGGAGACACTTTCGGCCGTGCCCTTCAAAGCTGCGTGCACTTGTCCGATCAGGGCAGGGAGATCGCCCACCGGCACCGGATTGTTGGACACATAGGCTGAGACGACATCGGCGGTGAGCTCGATGAGGACGTCGATGTTGTCGTCGGCTTCTTCTGTCATGAAACTCTCCGGGTAGCGTGAAAACATAGTCGGTGAAGGATTGCTTCATTAGTGGTGGTTGCCGCGGAAAGCAATAAATCTCTCGCCAGGTTATTGCGATACTCGTCCAACATGAGGT
>NZ_JBWKME010000145.1:0-12796 GCF_056431085.1 Mesorhizobium waitakense
GTTGACGCCGCGCAGCATGCGCTCGCGGGCATCACGGGAGAATTTTACGTCCTTGGCAGCCATGTTTAGCTCCTGGCAGGGGCTCGCAGAGAGCCCGAAGATGAAGATTCAGGTGAAAGAGAGGCCGATATTCAGCCGATGATGCCCATGATGTCGGATTCCTTCATGATCAGAAGGTCTTCGCCATTGAGCTTGACTTCAGTGCCCGACCACTTGCCGAACAGGATGCGGTCGCCAGCCTTGACGTCCAGCGGAACCAGTTTGCCGGCTTCGTCACGAGCGCCGGAGCCGACAGCGATGATCTCGCCTTCCTGCGGCTTTTCCTTTGCCGTGTCGGGGATGATGATCCCGCCGGCGGTCTTGGATTCGGATTCGACCCGGCGAACGACCACGCGGTCATGAAGCGGGCGGAACTTCGACTTTGCCATTTTTTCTTCCTCGATGAGAACGGTGAGAACTGTCCCTCTATCCGGCGAAGCCGGACAAACCAGTACGCCCGGCGGTTCCGGACATTAGTTAGCACTCATCAATGGCGAGTGCTAACACCGCGGGGGATAGGCTCCTGGCATAGGAGAGTCAAGACGCTCGTGAGGCGATTGCAGACAGCCGGTATGATGATTTGGCCGGCTGTCCTATTGCCGCCGAGGCGACCGCAGCGCCCAGCAGTGGCCATCGTTCGGCGAGCCCGTAGCTGCCGGTCAGCTCGAGACCGAGATCACTGAGATCACTGAAAGGTCTTGGCGTCACAGATCGGTCGAAAAACGGCGCTTCTGCGAAGCAGTAAACCGCCCCGGCGGCTTGGCAGCCCCATGACTGAAATGGGGTGCGGGCGGAACGCACTACTCAGCCGCCCGGATCGATGATGCGAAAACAGGCCTAATATTCCGTAAACAGGAAGGCTGGCGACGCACCGATTGCAATTGCGCTGACGTGGGGTAAGCTTGGCCCGTCCTGGATCGTCAATCCCATTGCAGATTCGGGCACTCCCGATTTTGCCGCCTTCGGGCGGCCCTTTTGTTTCATGTAAGCTATTGCCGCCGCGATCCGAACCGCGACAGCGGGTGCGGCCCGATGGGTTCGCCGCCAACCGCGTCGATCAATCATATTCAGGGACCGGCTCGGCCGTAGCAGTCCCCGCAATCGGCGAGCGGCTGGGTAGCGCCGACATGGCGGGACGCCATCAGACAGGCCCCGTCTTGATGGGCGCCAATTGTAATGCTGGTCCGCACGATGGAACACCAGCTTCGCTGTCGCGTGTAGCTAACCGCTGGCGCTGATATTACTCTAGGCCATAGACTCATTAAATCGCATCCAGATTCTCAGGGAAACGAGTTTGACGCCAGCCAGGAAGTTATCAGATCGCTTGTCGTATCGTGTGGCGACTGCACGGTAGTGTTTGATTTTGTTGAAGAACCGCTCGACGAGGTTTCTGTATCTATAGAGGAAGGGGCTGAAAGCTGGGACATTCTTTCGGTTCGGCATGGGCTTGATGTTGGCCCATGCCCCTCGCTCTGTCAGGCCTTGCCGCAGTTCGTCGCTGTCATAGGCACGGTCGGCCAACAGGATCTGTCCCTCGACAAGTGTATCAAGCATGTCACGGGCGCTGCGACCGTCATGAGCCTGGCCCTCGGTCAGCTTTAGGTCGATCGGCAGGCCTTCAGCATCGACGAGCGCGTGGATCTTGGTCGTCAAACCGCCCCGCGAGCGACCCATGCAACTGGGTCGGCCATCTTTTTTTGGGCGTTGGCGGCGTGCTGATGCACGCGCACGCTGGAACTATCGATCATCTGGATATCGCCATCGTAAGCCTTTGAAACCGCGCTCAGAAGCCGATCCCACACACCGGCCTTGCGCCACCGATTGAAGCGGTTGACGCATGTCGTGTGCGGGCCATAGCGCTCCGGAATGTCCGCCCAAGGCGCACCGGTCCGCAATCGCCAGAATATCCCGTTCAAAACCCGCCGGTCGTCAACACGCGCGACGCCACGAGGCTTGTTCGGCAACAAGGGCTCGATGACCGACCACTCGAAATCCGTAAGATCAAAGCGCGCCATTCATACCTCCATCATGAGAGGAATGAATCACCCATCAAACGTTTTGGGAATCCCATTTTATGGGTCTATGACCTAGTGAAGTGGAGATGTTGCTTCCGTTGGATCCGGAGACGTTTCGGACCGTATTGGCCGAACGGCGAGCCGCGCGAATCACCTGATTGGTAGATTACCCTGGGGAAATGCAGCGACGCTTGCCGGTGTTCCGAAAGTCCCGTCGGCAAATCCACTATGTGGAATCCTGCAGTCACCGCTGACGCGTTGAGTTACGGATGAACATGCTATTTTCCCGTTGATTGTGTTTGGAAGTTAGAAAGATGAATGTTTCGAAAGGAGAACCTGCTTTGGCTGAGGACATGACTAACATGCTCGGGCTGAAACAACTGACATTGTTTCCGCTTACGTCAGCAAGAACGCGCCGCCGATTTCCTCTCTGCCGGATCTTATTCACAGCGTGAATCAATCGCTGTCGAAACTCGGACAGCCCGCCGAACCCGAGAAGCCGGCGCAGGCTCCCGCAGTCAACCCGAAGCGGTCGGTGTTCCCGGACCACATCATTTGCCTGGAGGACGGGAAGAAGTTCAAATCGCTGAAGCGCCATCTAAACGTCCATTATGGGCTGACACCGGACGAATACCGATCCAAATGGGGCCTGCCCGCCGACTATCCGATGGTCGCCCCGAACTCTTCGGCCTCGCGATCGCAATTGGCGAAAGCGAGCGGTCTCGGCCGCAAGGTTGCTGCGAAGGCGCCTGACAAGCGAAAGGCACGAGCTTAGAAGAAGGCAACTGTCGCCTTTCAATATCGGGCGATGGCCCGGCACGATGCTCAGGCTCCATCGCCAACTTGTGCTTGCGGCGTTGTCGCTACTGCTTGCGCAGCCGGCGCTCGCGAAAACTTGGTGCCATCCGATTGACAACACCGCCCGGATCCTTGCGTCGCCAAGCCCGAATGACATTCACAGGGATTGGCGGGACGAAAATCACATAGGCATGTCGTTGGCATTGGCGCCGCGCCGCAAAGTGACGGCAGAGCGCGTTGTTTATATCGAGGGAGATCTTTTTTACCACGAAGCGGCCTTGTGAATAAAAAAGTCAATGTCCTCCAAAAGGAATGGCAATGTGATTGGCGGCTCTCGCCGGGCGCTCCGCACTCGCGGATATACACACCGGGCAATAGGGTCGCGGCACCTGAGCCACCGGACCTTGCTGGGTATGTCTCCTGAGCACCTCCCAATGCCCGGCACAGTTGCCTTTGCCGATAAGCGAAGTATCGTTGCGCCGCGAATCGGCTGGAGGATCAATGCGCAAGCAGACAAAACCGTTCATCATCGAGGTCAAACCCTCACGGAAGCCGAAATCCGGCCCACGGAAGACGTCGATCTGGGGGCAGTTGGACTTGAGGACCGAGGACGATCCGCCGGCTGGAGCGGCGCCACAAAAGGTGCCAGCCGCCATCGAGGATAGCGCTGCGGCCGGGGGCCGCTGACCCAAACGTGCTGCTGCGCGCCTATGTGGAATCAATGACAAGGAGCCGTCGGCAGCAGACTGCTGGCGACGGCCGACGGTGTGAGTGTCAGCCTGTAGGCGCTGTGCGAGTCTCGGTGGCGCGGGGCCAGATAGCTGCGGGCCGCCTCTCCGAACTTTTCGCCGGTATTCTCACCAGGGGCATCAGCTTGTCGGTGTGTGGGATAAACCACCAGGCTTTGGATGAGGCAGGTGGCGAACGGCGCCTTCAGACGCACCTTCCGGCCGGTATTTTGAGAAAGGCGGGAAACACCCCGCCTTTCCTTGCAAATTGTCTGGCTTGGCCTGTAATTCGTGAAGGCTGAGAAAAAGCTGCCCTGGCCTTTTGGCTCCGTCACGTTTGCGCGGCGCGCAAGACAGTCAGCCTGCCTTGCTCAGACTGCCAGCTGAAGACTTGCCGGTGCGGCGGTCCTTCTCGATTTCATATTTGATCTTCTGACCATCGACGAGGGTCGAAAGACCGGCACGCTCGACAGCCGAAATGTGGACGAACACGTCCTGACCGCCGCCATCGGGCTGGATGAAGCCGAAGCCCTTGGTGCTGTTGAACCACTTCACGGTTCCAGTCGCCATCTTCTTATTCCTTCATAACAACTGCAGAATGGCCTGGCCAAAAGCCAGGCCGGTTTACATTGCGCCAGGAGATAACGCAGCAAGATCGCCAAATCGCAAGGCCTTTGACCACTTGGCCGAAGAAGAAACAGGGTTCGGACTCTCTTGGGCACAGACAAGATCCACCTTGTCCCTGGTCTACGCTCTGGGACGGCCGTTCGGCGCCGCCTCGACAAGGAGCTGGTGTGCCGACCAGGTCGTCGATGTGGGTCACGGTCGACGAGGCCGCGGCCTTGCCACCCGATCCGGCCACGAGCGGACCTCGGGCGCTTGATGACCGTCGCGACTGTTTCGGTGTCCCGCCGGCAGATGAGCACATCGCGCCGTCGAGTTCCGGCGCTGGACGTTGCCGGTCCAGGCGAGCGACTGTTTGGCAAGTCCCGGTTGCGGGGGGAGTGGTCGACCATGATGGACCACCATTCCAAATCGGGCTCCGGCCAGAAACCCGCGTTGCACGACAGGCCCCTGACCGGCAAATGACGGGTAGCCTGAAATCGAGGAGTGCTCCCGCATTGATTGGATCATCTAGAAAACTAGGCGGCCTCGAGGCCCTTCAGGGCCTTCGCGAAGGCGTCCTTGACCGGCTTGGAAACGTCGGCCGCCGCCCTGGCGGTGAGCGCCTGGATGTCCTTGACTTGCTCGACACCCATTTCAACGCGCTTGCGCAGAAAGATCCTTTGCAACTCAAAAACTTCGGACAGCGACTTCACACGGACCAGAGCCTCAAGGTGCGAGAAGTCAGCTTCGGCGTTCGCGCGCAATGCCGCGATCATCTTCAGCGATAACTCGTTGCCGGCCGACTTCACGGTTTCGGCGCTCGACTCGAGCGCCTTCTGGGTCTCTTCAGCGCCTGATTTGAATTTTTGAAGCACATCGTTCGTTTGCTCCATGCCCTTGTCAGCGACGGCGCGAAGTTGATCGGTAGCCTTGTCGGGATTGAATGCCGCAAATTCGGTGGCTTCGGTTGCGCTGGACTTGTCAGTGGGTTTGGACATTTCTTGAACCTCCGCTTGAAGATGGTTTCCCGCCCGCGACAGCACATTGGGGCTGATGTGTGACAGTGGTATGTGCACTGCACCAATCTGGTGCGGCGTGCCGGCTCGGCCGCTGCAGATCGGCTTCGCGCGGACGTGCCAGTGATCGAATGGGTTACGGGTAATGACGTGCCGTCATGGCGCGTGCCGACCTTCCCTTTGCCGAGAACGGTTTCAGATCGGACCGGCGCCGGCCTCGAATTTCTCGGGCGCTCTCCGGGCCTCCGCTCGATCCATGATAGAGATTGCTAGACAAGCAGGCCTTCCTCTCTGGCGGCTGCCTTGAAGGCGATGCGGGCATCGTCAGGCGTCAGTTCTCCGGCCAAGGCGGACAAACAGACGCGTACGGCCTCGTTCCATCTGGGACCGTGCTTAGTCCACTGGAGCAGCTGATCGGCTGCATCTTCGACGCTGCTGCACTCGTAGCGAATACCTGGGGTGCTGATATTTATCACGACAGGTGGCGAAAACCTATGAAGGGACACCGGGGGCGTCATTCATGTAGATCGAAAATAACGAACGCGGCGAGAAACATGGGTCTCCAAGACGATGCGTTCGGTAAGCTCACAGTCCGTTCCGCTCAGGTCCGGACCGCGGTTGCGATCTGCCGCGACGGTTGCCTTGATGGAGATCTTATCGCCAAGCTCGGCGGTTTGGAGCGGCAATCGAACGAGTTCTTTGGCGATGACAGCGGCCTCCTGGTCGACCATTAGCCGCACTCCAGGCCGGAATCGAACTACCCCCACGTTGGAGCAATGTCCAAAAAAATCAACGTGCAATTCTTACCGATATGGGGCTGTTGGATTTTCTCATCCCCTGCATGTTGGCGCGGCTTTCTTCCGGCCACGCCGTCGCGGCCAACCACACAGGAGCGCATGACGGCACCCCCGGTATGAGCATGATCCGCATCCCCCAGAACCCTCTCCTGACAATGCAGTTTCAGGCAATTTTGCGCTAATTCGGTAGCAACCGCCACCAACTCCCAAATTAACGCTTCAACCTGGACCTTACTCCAGAAAGACCAGCGCCCGTCGCCCCGTTCCCGTAAGGGAGTCAGGCTTCTCCAGAGCGCATCGAGACGCCGTTCGCCCTTGTCGCGATCAGTCGATCCTATGGAGCTCCAGGTCCTCCTATGGAGCTCCAGGTCCGTACAAGGCATCCAAAGTTAGACGCGCGTCGCCTTGTCAAGGCGGAGGCGCGCTCACTGGCCACTCGGCTTAGCTCACCGAGAACTGAGGCTACATCTGCGGTCGGTCCGAGGTGAACGATTTATTCTTCATTCATTCAGACACCTTCCGGTAGTTTTTATATCGTTGTAAACAAATCGTTTTTATGCTTCTATTTATTCATGAATGGCGATATTCTCATTTGATTTTTGCAGGGCGGCGGGCGCTTAGTCGTCCCTGCGTGAACTTGTGAATGGTGAATCCCATGCATCCCGTGATGGCACTTCGTAATTTGGACACTCTTCAGAAGGAGATCGTCAGCATCCTTTCCCGCGCCGGGATCGGCATGTCGCAGACTGGCATCGTAGCGAAACTGACTAGCCGCGCCAGCCAGCCAACCGTGTCCCGGGCGATGGCCAGGCTCGTCGCCGACGGAATCGTCATCAAAACGGGAGAAACCCGCGGCGCATCGTTCGATTTGTCCCCAGCAGCGTCTTGGTTCTCGAAGGCACCGCACTACCGCCCCGAGGTTCCGTATGACCCTGAGCGGATCGGAGGTTACGTCCCGAACACAACAACATGGCTTCCAGCGGAACAGTTGGCGCGCATCAGGGCCGCCGCGGAAGGCGTAAACCAGGCCCTGGATGCATCGACATATAGCAGGGCGATCGCGGAACGCTTCCTGATTGACCTCGCCTGGGCATCATCGAACCTTGAAGGGAACACGTACACCTATCTCGACACGGAAGTCCTCCTTCAATACGGCCAGAAAGCGAGCGGCCACGAACTGGCGGAGGCAACCATGATCCTCAACCACAAGCACGCGATTTCCGAGCTGCTCGATAGCGTGGGGAGGCCCGTCCTCAACCCCCAGTTCGCCGCCCGAATCCACGCGATGCTCCTTCGCGACCTGATCTCGCCCGAAGACCTTGGGCGGGTGCGGGGAAACCCGGTCAAGATTCAAGGCTCCAGCTACCAGCCGAGCGGCGATCGCACCCAGCTCACGCAGGACCTGGGCCAGCTGCTCTGGAAAGCGGAACAAGTCGAGGACCCGTTCGAGGCAAGCTTCCTGCTGCTGACCGAGTTCTCCTACCTGCAGGCTTTCATTGACGGCGACAAGCGGATGGGGCGGCTCATGGCCAACGTGCCATTGCTATGGCAGGGCCTGCCGCCGATCTCGTTCATCGGCATCAACCGCAGCGCATACCTGTCCGGACTCATCCTCTTCTACGAACTGGGCGACGCGTCATTGATGGCCGGCGCCGTGGCCGACGCCTATGAGGAGACGTCGAAAAACTACACGGCTGCGGTGGCGACCAGGCGGGTGCCGAAGTCTGTCGAACTGCGTGAGCGGAGGCGCATCGACGAGGCTGTCCGTACCATCGTGGAGGATGGCCTCCCGGAAGACGACGTGCGGTCGTTCGCTTCGGATTATTTCCAGAACCTGAATGATGAAGACCGGGACCACCTCGTTGGGTTAGTGGCCGAGATAATCACGGCGATCACACCGGAAAACGCGAGGGCATGGAACGTCGACCCTGACAGGGTAGTCGCCTACATCAGCGGCAGATCCAAAACCCATGGCACTTAGTATGTTTTATTCACCATTCATTCAAGCCACCGACGGAACGGCCAAACATATGATTATTATTGACTATTTACAGGCGTTTTATTCATAGCCGAGGACGCGGCCTTAGAAATTCGAGTGCAGCGGCGATGGACATTTCACGTCATCCAGGTCGATGACAAGCTATGTATGAGGCGGCGACCCTCACGATAGGGTCGTCGGCCGAAATGAGCTCTGCCGTGACGCCTGGCGCGCCTTGTCGTGCCATTTGCCGAAATTCTTCCAAAAATTTCCGAAACAGGTGCGCGGTCCATACTGACCTCTTATAGGCCGGGGACGTTGGCATCCATTTCCAGTCTCCTCCGATTTCAGTGTTACCGTCGGCGGAAAGCTGGGAAAGTGGCAGTGATGCGCTCGCCCGCTACTTTTCGTTAACCCCCGGTCAAAGAACCGATCGACTCCTGCGGCCAGCCCCACTAAGGGCCTGCCTCATGTTCAGGCGGATACGCATACGGCACTGATTTCGCGGCCTCCCGAGGCCGTCGTGCTGACCGAGCCAGGTTCTTTCGGGAAAAATGGGCCGCCCCGAAGTGGCTCAGTTTCACGACGAGGGTTAGCGCCGCAAACAGAGATCGTCCGATCCCCAAGCCGCATGTCGACGGCCATCAGCTCACTTCGTCTCTTTAGAAAATGCGCATTGGTTTGCACTGCTCCGAATGCGGCTTGATAGAACGACGCAGCTCCCTGCTGCCCACCATGCTCCACAAAAATCGTCAGTGAGAGTGATATCCCAACATCGCAAACCGACTTGAGAACGTTCCCGTCTGAAATGCCATGCTGCTGAGGGACTACTTCATGGGCATTCGCTGCCGACAAATCGATCTGCCGCATGGCCAAAGCTTTTCGCAATGCTTTGGCCATGGACTGGGAACGCCGGAGAGCATCATGGTTCATCCCTTCTGTAGTCAGTGTCAGTGCTCGCGTTGCTGACGGCCACCCACGAGGGTCAAACCGTAAGGATTGTGCATTCACCATTCCAGGAGGAGCGAGCGGCAGGCTGCACAGCCTGCCAAGGCAATAGCTAGATCGTGACGTAGATCAACAACTGCTCGCGTCAATTGCGAATCAGGTTTCCCAAAAACTGCGAGAGTGCCCGCCGAGCGCCGTTTCAAACGTCAGCTACGGGCGCGATACAAAGGGCACAGGCTGAACTTCGCTGCCAGAGGCAGGGCTTGTCGGCCGTTCGATCGAAAGTGCGAGATGAGGAGAAGACCCATCAGCCTGCAGAGCGGCTAGGCGCTCGGCTACCTCCCTGTCAGCCAAAGTCAGGCGATGATTTAGACGAAGGTAATCCGTCCATGTCGGAGTGCGGAATGTCTCAGTCCAAAGAGTCGGATTCTGAAGATTTCGCTGCAGCGTCCAATTGCGCGCACCGGCACGGGTCTGAACGCGCCGCCTTTCGCGCATGCAGCGCAGAAACGCCTCGATATTAGGTTCGGGGATCGAGTACTCCACCTTGACCACGATTGGACCGCTCCTCGGCCGGAGAGTAAGGGCCAGTTCTGGTGGGATGAAGTCGGCAGCTCCTTGATCCGATTCTTCCCATAGTCGTATCGGCAATACCTTTCCCGCTGCTGCAACCAGCAACAGTGCCACTGCAGCACCTTCCAAAGCCCACGTCAGGGAATAGTTCTGCGCGACAGCTCCCCAGATCCAGCTGCCGGCTGCCATACCGCCGTAGGTCAAAGCGTAATAGATCGACAGAGTGCGACCAACGACCCACCTTGGGCTTACCAACTGCACACACACGTCGGTTCCGGTCCAGGTGACGACCCAGCCTGCGCCACCGATTGCAAGCGCGATCGCCGCCACCGTCACGGATGATGTGACGGCCAGCAAAAGGCAACACGTTGCGCAGGCAACGGACGCCAGCGTGACAAATCGCTCTTGGGTCGCAATGCGTCTCAAGTAACCATTGCTAATGCCTGCGACAAAGGCACCTGTGCCGAAGCCGGCCAACAGGACGCCGTAAACAAGTGGCCCACCCGCCAGCTGATCGCGGACGAGGAGGGGAAGGAGAGCAAGGATCGAGATGCTCGACAGCCCGAACAAGGTTGCACGCACAATCGCCACTCTGATCTCCGAGGAGATCGCGGTGAAGCGCATGCCATCATGAATGGCGGTCGCCATGCGCTCGCGCGGAAGAGGCGAAGAGCGAACCTGCCACTTGGTGCGCAGGACAGCGCTCAACGGGACCAGGTCGCTCAGCGCCGCCAATGCAAATGCTGCCAGCGGGCCAAGGAAGGCCAAAATAACACCGCCCAGTGCGGGACCTACGCTTCGGACAATATTATATCCCACCGACATCCGTGTCACCGCAGCGGGTATCTCGCGCTTTTCCAGGATATCACCGACGGAGGCGTGCCAGGCTGGATCATTCAAGGCAAAGCCGCATCCGGCCAGAAAACCCAACCGAGGATCAACCACGGACTGACAAAGCCCAGACTGACAGCGAGAGCCAGCGTCGTGGACGCCAGTGCGATCAGGCAATGTCCGGCAAGCATCACCCCGCGGCGGCTAAAACTGTCTGCAATGGCTCCAGCAAGGATCGACAAGAAGAAGGCGGGCAGTGTAGATGCAGCCTGAACGAGTGCCACCATCAGGTCGGAGGCTGAAATCGTCGCCATGAGCCAGCCGATAGCCACGCTCTGGACGAGCCAGCCGAGGCTGGAAATCTGCGTGGCTGTCCAGATCGAGCGAAAGACCGGGTTCTGAAGAGGCATCAGTGTGGTTGCCGCAAAGGGCGGGGAATCTTCACGCCGCATGACTATCTCACCTCCACCAAGTCGTTCTTCGCTCACCTGCCGACAGCTGGGCGCTTCGCGCACAGCTGCGTCACAACCAAGCTCCGTCATCGCGCTCTCAACACAGGAGATGTCGCATCACCATGCTGATGCGCGATAAGTCCAGTTGGGTGTAAGCCGGTCGAGGTCGCGCAGCCCGATGGATGCGGTCAGTTCTGCCCTGCGACTCTCAGCTTTGGATGGTGCTAGCGCCCCGATGGCCGGCTTGTCAAACGGCCGCAGGCTGGTAGCGCCCATCGGCTGGATCCGCAGCAAGAACGGAAACCGCCTGCTGCTACGGGCGAGCCGCTTTCACCCCTTGGGACCGGACAAGGCCAGTGAGGTTCAAGGAGCAGCGTCTCGGTCGCTCAGCGCCTTCTTGATCTCTTTCAGCGTGCCGGCCCCGCTTTCGAACAGCGCCATGATCTTCGCGGCCAAGGCCTCGCGTTCGGGGCTGTCCGGCGGGAAATGGCCGCCTAGCTCCGCGAGGGCCTTGCTGAGCATTGCCAATTGCTCTGGACGAGCAAAACTGTTGTGCGGCATGGCGAACCTCCCTCAACGCGCCTCTAGCCATCCACGAAGTCCCAGCAGCAGAAGTGGCCAAAACCTATGCTTGCACCTTTCCGGTGCCCGACTTGCAGGCGGCGAGCCACTGCATCGCGGAAGTTTCATCCTCCAATATGGCGACCCGTTTCGCAAAGCCAAAAAAGGCGTTGCGGGCAGCACTCACAGGCTTTCGCCCATCATAGGCATCATAGCACGTCCTAAGGGCGATCTCGTGGACTCCGTCCCTGCGATCGTCTGGCCATTCAGTGAGGAAATCGATGGCGTCCGCGAGGTCCGCAATCTCTTGTACGATGTATGTGTCACGTTTCACGAACAGCGGGGTGCCGAAAGCCTCAGCGTTCATTCTTTCCTCCCGATCTGCTGAACAGCTAATTTGTGCGAACAGATGCATCACCGGAACCCGCTCACGATAGCAGAATGTGTTGTCAAGGCGATGACGGTTCAACACGAAAGCGGCGGCTTGCGGAGTTGTGATCGAGAAGTCCGCAGGTGCAATTCGACGAATCTTACATGAGGCTGCGGAATCACGTCTGTGACCCGACGGTGCAGGGTTCGTTTGACGACCTGCTCTTGCACATATATTCTGGCCACATGGTCATTTTATGGAGACGCCGATGAAAAGCATCACCGTAGTGGAGGCGAAATCCCGCTTCTCAGCTTTGCTGGCGGAAGTCGAAGCTGGCGAAGAAATCGCCGTCACCAGGCACGGCAAGGTGATCGCGCGCCTTGTTCCCGACCATCCCCGCGTGGCGGCCGACGCCTTTCGTGATTTTTGGGCAGACGCCGATGAAATCGATCTGGTCGCGCCTGACGACAAGCAGGCTGAACATGAGACTTCGTTGGACGGTTAGATTGTGACGTCACTCTACCTTCTCGACACGAATATCCTGATAGCGGCTATGAAAGGCCGGATCGAGGTGCGTGGACGATCGGAGTCCGAGCAACTGAGCGCCATGCGGCTCTCTGCCATTGTGCTGGGCGAACTAGAATTCGGCGCCGAGAACAGCGCTTATGGCGACCGCAACCGCGCTCGCTTGGCCGCGCTGGCTCAACGGCTCCCGTTTGTCGGAGTCGACTACGACACAACGCGACATTATGCGAAGGTTCGAGCATTTCTGGAGCTTCAAGGAACGCCAATTGGGGCCAACGATACATGGATTGCCGCGCAAGCGTTGGCGATCGACGCCACGCCGGTCACAGACAATGAGCGCGAGTTTTCCCTCGTGCCTGGACTGGCACTCGAAAACTGGTTGGAACATGGGCAACCGGGACCTTGTCTATCCTAGCTTTACAGTTGCATTCTAGATTTTAGGTGAGCTCGTCGAGCGGCCGCCTGATGGGCGCGCCTCCAGCATGACCATGCGATGACGTAGGCG
The DNA here is from genome assembly GCF_056431085.1 of Mesorhizobium waitakense. NCBI lineage: Bacteria > Pseudomonadati > Pseudomonadota > Alphaproteobacteria > Hyphomicrobiales > Phyllobacteriaceae > Mesorhizobium > Mesorhizobium waitakense. Next base: position 12,743 of record NZ_JBWKME010000145.1, read on the forward strand.
GGGTTTATGCGACGCTGGGCAAGCTTGGTGGTGATGCGCCGGACTTCCTGGATA
>NZ_JBWKME010000146.1:0-10933 GCF_056431085.1 Mesorhizobium waitakense
CTATCAGTCGCCTCGCCATAACCGGGGACAACCTGTTGAGGCTCCACACCTAGGACGACCAGGCATCGGCAGAATAGTCAAAGAGGGGCATGGATATGCGTTTATTTCGGCCGTGTAGCCAAGTTGCAGAACGAAGATGGAATGTACTGGCGAGACCATTTGCATGCGCTCGCGCAACGCGTCGAGGTTCGCAGTTTCATACCGAAGTGGCGCACCCGACAGGATGAAACTGGGTACCGCTATGTCATTGTTACGCCTATTGATTTCTGAAATCTGTCTCGGGGTGGTGGTCGGCGTCGCGCTCGTCCGCAGTTCACGATTTCGCCATGCGAGCCACACCGGGAGCGGCGGGAGTGACCGTAGCAGCGAGGCCTTGCGCGCGCTCGCGAAGGACCTGCGCAACCGTGTCCGTGGGCAAGATGGCCAGCGCTCGTTCAAACGAGTCGACAGCCCCCGGAAAATCGGAAGCCTCGTAACGGGTCAAACCTGTCTCCAGGTCCCGGAGGCTTTGCAACTTTGCTGCACGCCGCTCGGGGGTGTCCGCGTCCAGCACTTCGAAGAGGACCACCGGCTGGGACTTGCCCTGGACCAGCACCCGGTCGATCCGCCGCAACGCAAAGGCTACCGGATCGCTGATTTCGTCATGCGTCGCTTCAGTGACGATCAGCGGCACATGATAGGTCTTCGTGAGATTCTCGACCCGGGACGCCAGATTGACCGCATCGGAAATGACCGTGGTGTCCATGCGGTCGGCAGCGCCGATCGTTCCAAGCATCAAAACGCCGGTGTGGAGTCCGATGCCGATCTCGACGCGCGGTTCTCCTCGCTGAGCGCGCTCCCCGTTGAACGTTTCCAGTTGCCGAAACATGTCCAGTGCCGCATCGATCGCGTCTTCCGCCCGGCCGGGAAAAAGGGCCATGACCGCATCGCCCACGAATTTATCGATCACGCCGTGGTTGCGCGTTATCGCGGGACCGACCGCGCCCAGATACTGGTTGACGAACTCGAATGTCTGCGCCGCCGACAACTTCTCGGCCAGCCGCGTAAAATCGCGTATGTCGGCGAAAAGAACCGTCATCACCCGCTGCACCTGGTCGCCAAGAATCACCTCGGTTATGCGCTCCTTTCCGAGTTGCTGGAGAAATTGCCGCGGCACAAACCGCGCATAGCTGTCGCTGATCTTCGCGAGTTCCAGGTGCACTTTCACGCGAGCCAGAAGTTCATCGCTGGCGAACGGCTTGGTCAGGTAATCGTTGGCGCCGGCGCTGAAACCGTTGACCAGATCCGAAACGCGATTCTTGGCCGTCAACAGGACCACCGGTAGGTCCACCGGCGAATAGCGCTGCCGTATTCGTTCGCAAACCTCCATTCCCGACATCCTTGGCATCATGACGTCGAGCAGAACGAGATCGCAGGTTTGGCCGGAAGAGAGGTACTCCAGTGCTTCCTCGCCGTTCGCTGCGGTCACCACCTGGTACTTTGCCAGAGTGAGATAATTGACCAGCGTCTGGACGTTCACGGGTTCATCGTCGACGACGAGAATCCTGTGCCCGGTGCCGCTGGCACTCGCCGCAACGCCGGGATGGTTGACGTCGGCCAGATGAACGTCGTCGACGACCCGGCTGACGACCTGGTCCGGTCGGGTCGGCGGCGAAAGGCTCGCGCGCGTCGACCCGCTGAGAGGCAACCTTACGGTGAACCTTGATCCGACACCGACTTCAGACTGGACGCTGACGGTTCCACCGTGGAGCTCCACGAGCTGTCTGGTGATCGCCAGCCCAAGCCCGGCACCGCCTTGCTCGCGTTCGATCGAACCGTCCCCTTGCGAGAACATCCCGAAGATGTCGTCGAAGCGCTCTCCTTCTATACCGATGCCGGTGTCCGAAACCGTCACGTCCAGCCAGTCGTCTACCGCATTGGCGGACACCTCGACGGTGCCGGCGGGCGTGAACTTGATGGCGTTGCCGACGAGATTGAAAAGCACCTGCTGCAGCCGGTTCTCGTCCACCTCGGCCAGCGGTCCGGCCGGGTCGATACGATTGAACAGACGGAGCGGTCGCTTTCCAATCAGCGTCTGCGAAACGGCAAGTACCAGATCGGTGAGAGTGTGAAGATCGGTTGGAGCGCAATGCAGTTTGACCGTCTCGTGCCGCAGCTTGGAGAAATCGAGCAGGTCGTTGACGAGATTGGCGAGTCGCCGGCCACTTGCCACGATCATCCCAAGGTTGCGGCACTGCTCGGCATCGAGCGGCCCGGTCGCGCCGTCGAGCATCGACTGGCCGATGCCGATGATGCCGTTGAGCGGTGTGCGCAGTTCGTGTGAGGTATTTGCCAGGAACTCATCCTTCAGGGCGTCCGCCCGCAGCAACGCCAATTCAGCCTGCTTGCGGGCGGTAGTATCGCGAATGATGCCGGTGAAACTCCGATGATCGCCGCTTCTGACTTCGCTGACCGCCAGTTCCATCGGGAATGTCGTGCCGTCCCGCCGTAGGCCTTCCAGCTCGCGTCCGATGCCGATCACGCGCGCCTCACCAGTGCTCAGATAGCGGGTGAGGTAGTCGTCGTGCCGTTCGCGGTGTGGCGAGGGCATCAGCATGGAAACGTTGCGACCGATCAGGTCGGCAGACGGATAGCCGAACAATCGCTCGGTGGCTGGGTTGGCGCTCTCGACAAAGCCGCGCTCGTCTATCGTGATGATCCCGTCAACGGCGGTTTCCAGGATGGCCTGGATGCGCGCCTGGCTTTCGCGCAACTCCAGTTCCGCCTTCTTGCGCGCGCTGATATCGCGGATGATGCCGGTGAAACTCCGATGATCGCCGCTTCTGACTTCGCTGACCGCCAGTTCCATCGGGAATGTCGTGCCGTCCCGCCGTAGGCCTTCCAACTCGCGTCCGATGCCGATCACGCGCGCCTCACCAGTGCTCAGATAGCGGGCGAGGTAGCCGTCGTGCCGCTCGCTGTGTGGCGAGGGCATCAGCATGGAAATGTTGCGACCGATCAGGTCGGCAGGTGGATAGCCGAACAATCGCTCGGTGGCTGGGTTGGCGTTCTCGACAATACCACGCTCGTCTATCGTAATGATCCCGTCAACGGCCGTATCAAGGATGGCCTTGATACGGCCTGCGTCTTCTGTCGGGAGATGGATGCCACCTGAAGCCATGAACTTGAACGCGTGCGCCGGCCCGCACATCCTCAACAGTGTTACTTCGGCGACGTACTTGTCGGCGTTGTTTCCAGTCGGCGTGTGCGTTGCCGCCGCGTCGGCCGGGCTTGGTCGGCTTTGCATCGTAGACCAGTTCGACGTTCGGCGCACCCCTTGGTGGTTATCGCCTGTTGGGCCCACGGCAGTCGCTTCGGTTAAGCAAGAGGGATGCTTGCGGCGTCGGACCGCCGGACTTCTTTGGCTTCGCGACATCACTCCAACGGCTCGGAATGGACCGGTCAGAAGCTGAGTACGTAGCTGACCGGTGCGGGCCATAGGGTGACGTCTCAACCCCAAATCGATTGGCTGCTTTGAGGGTCAGGAGCAGACGTCGCTCAGCAAGCTTTGGAATGCTCATCACAAATTGGCGCACCCGACACGATTCGAACGTGTGGCCTCCACCTTGCGAGGGTAGCGCTTTGTCCAGCTGAGCTACGGGTGCATCCTGCTTACGCTAGTCCCGGTCCGACACGCCTGTAGACACCCGCCGAGTTTTCACGCAACCAGAACCGCCCACGGGCCCCTCACGGACACCCTGGCGAAGAGGCTCGCACGATAGGGCGGAGCCGTGCTTCTATGCAGGGATGCCGCCCCATGATGGGCGCGCGCGGTCAACTGCCGAGCCCGGCCTAGCCTCGTCCGTCGATGGCGGCGCTGATCCAGAAAATTCCCTCATCTGCCACGGATGGAACAGAGCTTTTGCAATAAGGTTCCTACTAGATGAGGTACGGAGGTCAGCATGGACGACACAGCCGACAGAGAACCTGTCTACGATCCCCAGCAACTGGAGCCGTTGCTGGTTTCGCGGCAGCACGCGGGCGATGTCGACGGCATGACGGCCTTATTCGAACCCGATGCGGTGATCGACCGTGGCCGCGGAAATTTGCTGCGCGGCAAGGAGGCCATCCACAACTACTATGCCGAGATCGTCGCGTCAGGACGGAAGTTTGCCGTGGGCGAGCAGCGGCCGGCGCTCGTTTGCGGCGACCTTGCCCTCACATCGACCCGACTTCCCGATGGCGACGTGACCAGCGAGGTTGCCCGTCGGCAACGCGACGGCACCTGGTTATGGGTGATCGACCGTTATTCCGTCACCTGAGCCACCAGAGGCAAACGCCTGATCCGGAGGAGCTTTCGACCAGTGATGTCAGCGCACATCTCAAACCAAGACCCGCGCCGTCACGGCGCGAGACCCTCGCATGACCGTCAAGACAACAGGCCCTTACCGCCGCAGCGCGTACACCTTTGCCATGCTTTCGCTGGCTGCCGGCAACGCCATGTCATCGTCGAGAAGGCGCGTGATGCGGGCAAAGCCTGTGAACGCTTTCCTTGCTTCCTCGGGCGACATCTGGCCCGACAGGGCGGCCGAGCAGCAATTGAGCGCGCACTGATAGACTGGACCGCGCCGTCCTGTCGGCCACTTCCTCAAGAACACCATTGCCTCGGCAACACTATCGATTTCTTCAGCAGGATACCCCTGCCCGCGCGAAATCCGCACAGGCGAAAAGAAGTGCAGATAATCCATTATTTCCTCCCGGTTGACCGCGATGCACGCGATCGAACCTTACGAAACGCACCATCCACGGTTTGGTTCCGTGTAAAGAAGCGGAATCATAAAAAATCGCCATATGCCGAATTTCGAATCATTCGACCGGCAAACGCAAAACGGCCCACCATCGCGCCCCTTCGATAATCGCAGTTCTCATTGAATATCTTTAAGGCCAAAGCCGGCAAATAGGTTGCTTGTCCGTTCCCCAACGTCAGGCTTGCCCTGCGTGCGGCCAACGCGTGAGGGCGCGTGCTGCAAAAGGGGAACGTTGCAATGACAATACAGCGTGCTTCACCTGATCGCGGCTTCGTCAACTTCATAATCGCCATCGGCATCGGTTCGCTGATCATCTACGCGCTCATGAACATGGTCGGCTATGCCGGCGTGAAGACTGGCGTGCCCTACCCCGTGCTCGCCCGCGCCTCATTCGGCATTTGGGGCGCCAATATACCGGCGCTGGTGCGCGCCGGCGCCATCGTGGCACTCTTGATCCGCTCGCAATGGTTCGCCGATTTCAACGCCAACTCGCATTTCCTCGGTCATTCCGGCCTGGAAGTGATCTGCTTCGTCGTTATCTGGGCGCTGCAGCTTCTGATCATCCAGCGCGGCCTGGAGACGGTGCGCCGCTTCCAGGATTGGGCGGGTCCGGCGGTCTGGGTGATGATGCTGATCCTGGCGATTTACCTGTGCCTCAAATCCGGGACCTTCGCCTTCACCAGCGACATCCCAATGGACGTGTTGTTGGAGAAGACCAAGGATGCGGGCGTGCCGGGAACGCCGGGCTCGTGGACCGCGCTGTTTGCGGTGGCCGCGATCTGGGTGACCTATTTTTCGGCGCTCTATCTCAACTTCTGCGATTTCGCCCGCTATGCGCCCGATCAGGCGTCGCTGCGCAAGGGCAACATCTGGGGCCTGCCGGTCAACCTCATCCTGTTCTCGCTGGTCGCCGGCGTCACCACCATTGCCGCCTACGACGTCTATCACGAGGTGCTGCTGCACCCCGACCAGATCTCGGCGAAATTCGACAGCTGGTTCCTGGCAGCCCTTGCGGCCCTGACCTTCGCCGTGGCGACGCTTGGCATCAACGTCGTCGCCAACTTCGTGTCGCCGGCCTTCGACTTCTCGAACGTTTTTCCCAGGCAAATCGACTTCAAGAAGGGCGGCTACATCGCAGCGTTGATCGCGCTGGTGCTCTACCCCTTCGCTCCGTGGGAAGGCAGTGCCGCCTCCTTCGTCAACATCATCGGCGCGACGATGGGACCGATCTTCGGGGTGATGATGGTCGACTATTATCTGATCCGCAAAGGTGAGGTCGACGTCGAAGCACTCTATCGCGAGGACGGCGAGTTCCGCTTCCAGGGCGGCTGGCACGTCAATGCCTTCATCGCCGCCGGCATCGGCGCCATCTTCTCGTCGATCCTGCCCAACTTCACCAACTGGCGGCCGTCCTGGTGGGGTGTCTATGGCTGGTTCTTCGGCGTTGGCATCGCCGGCACCATCTACTACGTGCTGCGCACAGCGGCTTTGGGCGCTGACGCCAAGACCGCGAAGGCCTGACAAGCATCGTCCGGGGCGGCGCAAAGCCGCCCCGGATCCTATGCGCTGACCATCTCGGCCAGTTTGCGCACCGTGTTCCAGTTGCGCGACGTGCCGATGCCCAAACGTTTATGGCTCGTTGCCGCCAGAAGCCGCGAACTGGGCCGCTCACGCGAAAAAACAACCCAGATGTCGCCACCGACCGACATCACCTTCTCGTCCGCGGCGGCATAGGCCTGGAGCGCCGCTACAGCATCCACGGGCGCGGGTTTGCGCATCACGCGCACCGCCACCTGGTCGCCGGCTTCGGCCGACTCGCCCGGGAACGGATTGCCGGCGGCAAGCGTCCGCCAGTTCTCGGCACCGCGCACGATGATATCGACATGCCGGCCGAAGGTTTTTTCGAAGGCTGCTTCCAGCCGTTGCTCCAGATCAGCGACGGCCGTTGCCGACGTCTCGAAGACCAGGTTGCCGGTCGCAACCAAGGTGCGAACATTCTTCAGGCCGAGGTCTTCCGCCATCGCCTTCAGGTCGGTCATGACGACCCGCCGTCCCTCGCCCAGGATAATGCTGTAGAGCAGCGCGACATAGGTCTGCATCGCCTAGAGCCGGATGATTTCTGGTCGAATCGACCGGAAATCTGAATCCGCCTCTAAATCAAAGAGATAGGGCATGATGTCGTCCGAAAACCGCTTCACACTTTCCGGCATCATGCTCTAGCCAGCCAGCAATCGTTACACCAGCCGGCTCTGTTCCACTGCCGCCTCGATGAAGCTGGCGAACAGCGGATGCGGGTCGAGCGGCCGGCTTTTCAGTTCGGGATGATACTGAACGCCGATGAACCAGGGATGGTCGGGGTATTCGACCGTCTCCGGCAACACGCCATCGGGCGACATGCCGGCAAACACCAGGCCGCAATCCTCGAGCCGCTCCTTGTAATCGACATTGACCTCGTAGCGGTGGCGATGGCGCTCGGAAATCTGCGTATCGCCATAGATCTCGGCGATCTTGGAGCCCTTGGCGAGATCGGCCTGATAGGCGCCGAGCCGCATCGTTCCGCCGAGATCGCCGGTTTCCCGGCGCTTCTCCAGCATGTTGCCTTTCAGCCATTCGGTCATCAGGCCGACCACCGGTTCGTCGGTTGGGCCGAATTCGGTCGATGAGGCATGCTCGACGCCGGCCAGCGACCGCGCGGCCTCGATGCAGGCCATCTGCATGCCGAAGCAGATGCCGAAATACGGCACCTTGCGTTCACGCGCGAACTTCGCCGCCAGGATCTTGCCTTCGGAGCCGCGCTCGCCAAAGCCGCCGGGAACCAGGATGCCGTGCACCTTTTCCAGCCAGGGCGTCGGATCTTCCTTTTCGAAGATCTCTGATTCGATCCAGTCGAGCTTGACCTTGACGTGGTTGGCCAGGCCGCCATGCGAAAGCGCCTCGATCAACGATTTATAGGCATCCTTGAGGCCCGTGTATTTACCAACCACGGCGATGGTGACCTCGCCTTCCGGATTGTGGATGCGGTTGGACACCGCCTGCCAGGGCTCCATGCGCGGCTTCGGCGCCGGATCGATGCCGAACGCGGCCAGCACTTCCGAATCAAGCCCTTCCTTGTGATAAGCCATCGGCACATCGTAGATATGCGGCACGTCGAGCGCCTGGATCACAGCACTTTCGCGCACATTGCAGAACAGCGACAGTTTTCTGCGCTCTTCCTTCGGAATGGCGCGGTCGGCGCGAACCAGCAGAATGTCGGGCGCGATGCCGATGCCGCGCAGTTCCTTGACCGAATGCTGAGTCGGTTTGGTTTTCAGCTCACCCGCCGTCGGGATGTAGGGCATCAGCGTCAGATGCACATAGACGGCGTTGTTGCGGGGCAGGTCGTTGCCAAGCTGACGGATCGCCTCGAGGAACGGCATCGCCTCGATATCGCCGACCGTGCCGCCGATCTCGCACAGCACGAAATCATAGTCGTCATTGCCGTTGAGGACGAAATTCTTGATCTCGTCGGTAACGTGTGGAATGACCTGCACGGTGGCACCGAGATAGTCGCCGCGCCGCTCGCGCTCGATGATGTTCTTGTAGATGCGGCCGGTAGTGATGTTGTCCTGTTGGTTGGCCGAGCGGCCTGTAAAGCGCTCATAGTGGCCAAGATCGAGATCGGTCTCCGCACCGTCATCGGTGACGAAAACCTCGCCGTGCTGGTACGGCGACATCGTGCCTGGATCGACATTGAGGTAGGGGTCGAGTTTTTTGATGCGTGCGCGATAGCCTCGCGCCTGCAAGAGAGCCCCAAGGGCCGCTGCGGCAATGCCTTTTCCAAGTGAGGAAACCACGCCGCCTGTGATGAATACATATCGCGCCATGGGATTCATCGCTTAACGCGGCCGGATTGATTCCGCCAGAGAAAAAACCGCCGCGAAGGTTTTTTCCCAAGAAGGCGCGATACCCCTATGCATGTCGCCCAAAGCGCGAAGCAGTTTTTGGGACAACGACATGCACAAAACAAAGAACTGAAGCGCGTCGATTGAATCCGTTTCAACGCAACGCGCTTAGGGGCAAGTCAAAACAAAAGGGCCGGCAAAGGCCGGCCCTTCGGCATGATAGATGCAGGCGTCAGATGATAACGACCTTGGTGCCTACCCTGACGCGGCTGTAAAGGTCCATGACGTGCTCGTTGATCATGCGGAAGCAGCCGTTGGAGGCGCTGGTTCCGATCGACTGCGGCGCGATGGTGCCGTGGATGCGCAGATGCGTGTCCTTCTTGCCGTCATAGAGATAGATGGCGCGGGCGCCGAGCGGGTTCTGGCCACCGCCGGGCATGCCGTCCTTGTACTGGCCATAGTGCTCCGGCTCGCGCTTCTGCATGTCCAGCGTCGGGATCCAGCGCGGCCATTCCTGCTTGTCGCCGACCGCGACCGTACCCTTGAACTGAAGGCCTTCGCGGCCGACCGCAATGGCGTAGCGGCGAGCGGTGGAAGACGATTCGACGAGGTAAAGGCGGCGGGCGCTGGTGTCGATGACGATGGTGCCGGCATCGTAGCCGGTGAATTCCACGTCCTGTGGCACGAACTCCGGCTTCACCTTGAACTGCTTCTTGGCTTCTTTCTTGGCGAGAGCCTGGTCCAGCGCACGTGTCTCGGGGAGATATGAAACCGAAGACGAGGAGCTGCCGCCGAAGAGGCCGGCGAACAGACCACCGCTCGACCGCTTCTGGCCGATGGCCTCGCTGCGCAGCTCGCCATTGTTTCCGGTCAAAGCGACATTCATCGCTTCGGCCTGGAGCGGCTCAGCCGACTCGATCGGCGCAATCGGCTCGATGATCTTGACAGTCTTCGTCTTGGCAGGCGTGGCGTCGGCCACGTCGGTTGCCGGCGCGGTCTTGCCCCTCTTGGCGAGGAACGCCTGCCGGTCCGCCTCGGCCCTGGCCTTCGCTGCTTCGCGCATCGCCAGCTTCCTGGCTTCGAGCGCCTTGGCCTTGGCCGCTTCCTTGTCGGCAACGATCTTGGCCTCGATCTTCTTGATCTGGGCGAGGTCGTCCGGTGTCGGGCTTTTCTTCTTCTTGAGAAGCTTCAGTTGCGCCGCATCACTCTTGACGGCGACGTTGATGGCACTGGTTGTGTCAGCCGATTGATGTGCGGCCATATTGGCCGGCATGCCGGCGAAAGCCGGGGAACTCATGCCGAGTACGGCGCAGAGTCCCATGAAAATGAAGCTGCGAAGCTGCATGGCGAAGATCCGATCGTTCTATGCTCGTTGCCCACGGCGTCGCCCAGCGCCCCCCAAGGGCGCGGAAATGCCGCGCGCAATCTATAGTCGAATAAGAGCGGACGCCTCAAGCGTCGCGCCACATTGCAGGCACTCGAATCTTCGTGATCGTGCTGCATTTGCCGCGACTGTGTTCAAACGACAACAGATCGCGGCTTCAGGCGCTGGAGACTACTGGTTCGGGACCTGCGGGGTCGCCGGTGCAGCAGGGGCGGTGCCGTTGGTCGCCGGCTGAGTCGAACCGGCCGCAGGCGCCGTGGCCAGAGGCGTTGCCGCGGCATCATTGCCGGACGGCGGCGTCGGCGCGCTGTTGCCGGCAGGCGCCGGAGTGGTCGTGCCGGGCAATTGGTTGAGCACACCCTTGCCGGCGCCGTCAGATGTCGCGGGCACGCGGTCGAGGATGTCGATCGGCTTCTCGCCATAGCGGGCGACGATCGACAGTGTCAGCGACGTGGCGAAGAAGGCGGCCGCCAGGATCGCCGTCGCACGCGTCAGCGCGTTGGCAGCACCGCGCGCGGTCATGAAGCCGGATCCGCCGCCGATGCCAAGGCCGCCGCCTTCGGAGCGCTGCAGCAGCACCACGCCGACAAGGGCGAGCACGACCATGAGATGGATGACGATCAGTACGGTTTCCATAGTTTATCCTGGCAAGGCCCTACCCGGTCGCGGACACGACCGGTGAATTGGAGGCGGCTCAATACAATGCTTTGATGGCATTTCCAAGCCCGTGGCCGGAATATGGGAAGCAACGCTCCCTTTGCAACGATTTCCGCCGCCGTCCGCCCTAAGGCTTGTTGAGATTCATCGTGAGTTTATGACGGCAGCAGCAAGATTGATGAAGGCTGCGAAGCTCTGGTCGGTTTTGTCAGCTCGCATGGCGA
>NZ_JBWKME010000147.1:0-85684 GCF_056431085.1 Mesorhizobium waitakense
CTATCAGTCGCCTCGCCATAACCGGGGACAACCTGTTGAGGCTCCACACCTAGGCAACTACCGAACCCGTGCGTCGATGATCTCGACGAAGCGCGCGAACAGGCCGGCCTGCGACTTGATCTTGAGCTTGCGGTAGATGTTGCGGCGATGGACCTTCACGGTTCCCGGCACGATACGCATCGCCCTGGCGATCGATTCGGTTGAATGCCCCTGCAGCACCAGGTCGACGACATGCTTTTCGCGCGGCGTCAGCGACAGGCTCTGCCAGATATGGGCGCGATCGAACTCGTTGACCGGAGCAATCGTCTCGTCCTGCTTTGTCTCGGGAGGTTCGTCGGCCGGGAGGGCAGGCCAGCGCAATCTGGCGAAGCTGATCACCGCCGGAGCCATGTCGCGCAGAAGCCTGGCATCGGCGGTGCCGAACGGACCCGACGCACGCAGCCGCATCAGCGACAACACAAGCGCGTCCTTTCCCGGCAATGGCACGAAGAAGCCGACCTCCTCGGCCAGCCTGGTCTGGCTGTAGTAGGAGCGAAAATATTCGCTGGCATAGAAGCGGTCCGGCGCGAGTTCGCGCATGCGCCAGAACCCTTCCTTGCGCTCCACCGCCGCATGGTGGAACGGGTCGAGCAGATACGGCCCTTCCTGGTAGAGCGCGACGAAGACATGGCTTTCGGCCGGCGAAAAGGTCTCGAACAGCAGCGGCGGGCGTGCGGCACCCCGATAGCCGAAGATCACGCAGTGGTCGAAGCTGACATGCTGGCGCAGCCAATCGACCATCGCCTTGCCGAAGAGGTCACCGCTCGTCTCCCGCGTCGCGGTGACAAGCGTTGCAAGCTGGCCGTATTCGTCGCTGCGGGACAATCCATACCCCCTTAAACGAGAAAATAGATCAGATATACCACCTGCGAGGTATATACTAGCCGCCATTGGCTCTGGTAGCGTCCTGAAATTGCCCTGTTGCTGGAGCCCGCAGCCTTGACCGCAGTGCCCGACATCGAGTTTCGCGGCGTCACCAAACGCTATGGCGCGGTGACCGCGGTCAGCGGCATCGATCTTGCCGTCCCGCCTTCCGCCTTTGTCGCCCTGCTCGGACCGTCCGGCTGCGGCAAGACGACCTGCCTGCGCATGATAGGCGGCTTCGAGCAGCCGAGCGAAGGCCAGGTGTTCATTCGCGGCCAGGACATGGCCGGCACGCCGCCCTACCGGCGGCCTGTCAACATGGTGTTCCAGCAATACGCGCTGTTTCCGCATCTCGATGTCGAGGACAACGTCGCCTACGGGCTGCGCCAGGCACGGCCGCGGCTGTCGTCGCGCGAGATCACCTCAAGGGCAGGCGAGGCGCTGGCCATGGTGCGGCTCGCCGGCTATGGCCGTCGCAAGATCCACGAACTGTCCGGCGGCCAGCAGCAGCGTGTCGCGCTGGCGCGCGCACTGGTCAACAAGCCGGCGGTGCTGCTGCTCGACGAGCCGCTGGCCGCGCTCGACAAGAAGCTGCGCACCGACATGCAGATCGAGCTGCAGAACCTGCAGCGCGAGATCGGCATCACCTTCGTATTGGTCACCCACGACCAGGAGGAGGCGCTGTCGATGAGCGATTTTGTCTGCGTCATGAATGGTGGCCGCATCGTCCAGCTCGGACAGCCGAGCGAGATCTATGACGAGCCGGCCGATCTGTTCGTCGCCGACTTCGTCGGCAAGACCAATTTGCTGAGCGGCAAGGTCGCCGGGCAGTCGGGCGAGCTGGTAGATATCGCGCTTGCCGACGGCACCGTCATTGCGGCGCGCAAGCGGACGGCCTTGCAGCAGGGCGAGACCGTCTCGGTCAGCCTGCGTCCTGAATCGCTCAGTCTCGGCGCGCCCGAAAGCGGCCGGTTCAAGGGCATTGTCCGGAACCGGATTTTCCTCGGCTCGACCGCCGAATACGCGATCGAGGTCCAGGGCATCGGAACGCTGCTCGCCAAGGCTGATCACCTGATCGGCCACGGCAATCTCTTCAAGCCGGGTGAACCCGTCGCCATCGGCTTTGCCGCCGGAACGCCGCTGGCGTTTCCGGACCCCAAGAACAACGGGACCAACCAGAGGGTAACCAAAAATGTCGAAATCATATCGTGATGGACTGCCGATAAGCCCTGAAAACTTCGTCGACCAGCTGATGCGCCTCAAGCGCGGCTCGATCGGTCGCCGCGATTTCCTCGGCCTCACCGGCCTCGGCATTGCGACGGCGGTGATGGCGCGCGAGATCGGCATCATGCCGACGCCGGCCTTTGCCGCCGAGAGCCTCGGCGACCGTATGTCGATCGCGACCTGGCCGAACTATCATGACCCGGCGACGTTCGAGAATTTCAAGAAGGACACTGGCGTTGCCGTGGAGGTCAACGTGTTCGGCTCCAACGAGGAGATGCTGGCCAAGCTGCAGGCCGGCGCGTCGGGCTGGAGCCTGTTCGTGCCGACCAACTATACGATCTCGACCTACAAGAAGCTCGGCATCATCGAGGCGCTCGATATGGCGAAACTGCCGAATTTCGACGGCACGCAGGAGGATCCGCGCTTCACCTCGGAAGGCACGATCGACGGGACGACCTACGCTGTGCCGAAGAACTGGGGCACCACCGGCTTTGCCGTCAACACCAAGAAGCTGACCAAGCCGATGACCAGCTGGAAGGAGTTCTGGGACACAGCGATGGCGGAGGGCGACGGCCGCACCATGGTGCACGACTACCAGCTGACCACGATCGGCAATGCGCTGAAATATTACGGCTATTCGTTCAACTCGCTGAAACAGGACGAACTCGCCAAGGCGGAGGAATTGCTGCTGAAGGTCAAGCCGCATCTGTTCGCGGTCTCATCCGACTACCAGCCGGGAATGCGCGCGGGTGATGCCTGGATGACCATGTGCTGGACCAATGACGGTGCGCAGCTGCATCGCGACATTCCCGAGATCGCCTATGTGCTTGGCAAGGAAGGCGGCGAGATCTGGACCGATTTCTATGCCATTCCAAAGGACGCTCCGAACAAGCCCGCCGGCTATGCGCTGCTCAACTACCTGATGAACCCGCAGGTCGCGGTCAAGGAGCACCTGGCTAATGGTGCGCCGTCGACCGATGCGCGGGTCAACAAGCTGTTGCCCAAGGAGGTGCTCGACAATCCGATCCTCTATCCGGCTGCGGACCTGTTGACGCCGCTCGAGTTCGGCGCAGCGGCAACACTGACCGATCCCGGCCGGGCCGAATTGATGGCCCGCTTCAAGTCGGCCTGAGCTACCGGCCTGATGCAAACAATTGACCGGCGGGCACATGTCCGCCGGCACCGGGGCGGTTTCAATGCACGGCAATAAATTTCGTCATAATCTGCTGACCGCCTTGCTGCTCGGCCCGGCGGCGGCGTGGCTGGTGGTCTTCCTGGTGCTGCCGTTCATCGCCATCGCCGTGTTCAGCGTCGGCGAGCGGGCGCCGGAGGGCGGCTACCAGGCTGCCTTTACGCTGGCGCAGTATGCCAACCTTCCGGCGCGGGCGACCGCTTTCTGGAACACCATGATGCTGGCGCCGGTGGGCGCGCTTGCCTGTCTTCTCGTCGCCTATCCGGTCGCCTATTACCTCGCCCTGCAAGCGCCGCAGCGCTGGCGGCTGATCCTGCTCGCGCTCGTCGTCATTCCGTTCTGGACCAGCCTTCTGATGCGGACCTATGCCTGGATGTATGTGCTGGGCGGGCGCGGCATTCCGGCTCTGCTCGCCGCTGTCGGCTTCGAGGATATAAGGCTGATCAACACGCCGGGCGCCGTGCTGCTCGGCATCGTCTATGGCTATCTGCCGCTGATGATCCTGCCGATCTATGTCAGCCTCGCGCGGCTCGACCGCCGGCTGCTGGAAGCCTCCGCCGATCTCGGTGCGACGCCACTCTCCACGTTCATTGGCGTGACGCTGAAACTGTCGCTGCCGGGGGTGATGACCGGCTTCTCGCTGGTGATGATCCTGCTGCTCGGCGAATACCTGATCCCGACGCTGCTTGGCGGCGGCAAGGTGTTCTTCATCGGCAATGCGCTGGTCGACCTGTTCCTGCAGTCGCGCAACTGGCCGTTCGGATCGGCCATCGCGATCACGCTGGTGCTGGTCTCGGTGGTGGTGCTGATAGCCGCCAACCGCATTTCGACCCGAGTCTCGGGCGCCCGCCGGGTGGATCTGATCTGATGCGCGCCTTCGTCATTGCCGTCTTCGCCTTCCTCTATCTGCCGATCGCGCTGGTGGTGCTGTTCTCCTTCAACGCCGGGCACCATGCGAGCGAGTTCACCGGCTTTTCGGTGCAATGGTACGGCAAGGCGCTGGCGAACCCGTTCCTGGTCGAAGCGTTGAAGAACAGCCTGTTCATCGCCACCACCAGCGCCTTGCTGGCGGCGCTGTGCGGCACCGCGGCCGCGCTTGGCCTGGCGCGCGTCAGCGTCCGGACCCGCGCTGTTTTCGATGCGCTTCTGGGTGCCGCGATCGTCGTTCCCGGCGTCGTCATCGGCATCTCGACGCTAGTCGCGCTCGTCCAGCTGTTCGCCGTCGTCAACCCGTTCCTCGCCTCGATCTGGCCCGACGACCAGCCGCCGCGCCTGTCGCTCGGCTATGGCTCGATCATCGCGGCACACGGCCTGTTTTCGATGGCGCTGGTGACGATGATTGTCGGCACGCGTCTCGGCAGCCTCGACCGCAACCTGGTCGAGGCCTCGAGCGATCTCTACGCGACGCCGTTGACGACGTTCCGCAGCATCGTCCTTCCGCAGATCATGCCGGCGGTGGTTGCCGGTTTCCTGCTCGCCTTCACCTTTTCCTTCGACGATTTCATCGTCGCCTTCTTCGTCGCCGGTGCGCAGACGACGCTGCCGATCTATGTCTTCGCGTCGATCCGGCGCGGCGTGACGCCGGAAATCAATGCCATCGCGACGATCGTGCTCGTCGCCTCCGTGCTGCTTGTGGTGCTTGCCCAATGGCAGCTGCGCCAACGCAAACCATCCAACTGAAAGTCGCGCCATGATCCTCAAAGACCGCATCGCCGTGGTGACGGGTGCCGGCTCCGGCATCGGGCGCGCCGGCGCCATGATCATGGCCAGGGAAGGCGCGCTGGTCGTCATCGCCGACAGGGACCGGGCCAGCGGCGAGGCAACGGCTTCGGACATCCGCGCGGCGGGTGGCCGGGCCGAGGCGCTTCCCACAGATGTCGCGGCGGACGCGGCGGTCGAGCAGCTCATTGCCGGCACGCTCGACAGGCATGGGCGTATCGACATCCTGCACAACCATGCCGGCATCCAGGTCGGCGGTACGCTGACCGAAGTCGAGGTCGGCGGCATGGATGCCTCGTGGCGGGTCAATGTCCGGGCGCAGTTCCTCGCGGCCAGGTTGGTCATGCCGTCGATGATTGCGCAGGGCGGTGGCGTCATCCTCAACACCGCCTCGAATTCGGGCGTGTTCTACGACCGCGAGATGATCGCCTACGCCACGTCGAAACATGCGGTGGTGGCGATGACCAGGCAGATGTCGCTCGACTATGCCAGCCATAATGTCCGCGTCAATGCGCTCTGCCCAGGCTGGGTCGATACGCCGTTCAACGAGCCGTTCATCGCCCAGATGGGCGGGCGCGAGGCGATCGAAAACTATGTCCGCACCAAGATCCCGATGGGACGCTGGGCCAGCGCCGAAGAGATCGCCGAGGCAATCCTGTTCCTCGTCTCCGACCGTTCATCCTTCATGACCGGCCAGGCGCTGGTGATCGACGGTGGCGAAAGCATCGGCTGACATGCCTACTTGCTGGTGCAACTCCGGACGGAAAATCGCTACACGCTTTTCCTGGAATTGCACCCCGTCTCGGCCTTCAACCAGTCGGCAAATATCGTCATTGCCTGCGAGTTCTGGCGCCTGCGCCGCGCCGACAGCCAATACCGGCCGACATCGACCGTGCAGTCGAAAGGCTGCACCAGCTCAGCCGAACAGAGCTCGCGGCTGAACATCGAAACCGGCAGCAGCGCCACGCCGGCACCCTGGACGGCAGCGTTCGCCATTGTGACCGATGAGTCGAAGACGATGCCCTTGATCGGCGGGCAATGGCAGCCTGCCGTCTCGAACCAGCGTAGCCATTCGTCTTCCCGGTAGGAGCACAGCAGCGTTTCGCGCGCGAGGTCGGACGGGTCGCGCAGACGCGCGGCGATGTCGGGCGTGCAGGCTGGCGAGAAGCCGCCGGGCAGCAGCGGCGTGTTGTCGGTTCCCTGCCAGGAGCCCTCGCCGAAGCGGATGGCAAAGTCGAGACCGTCGGCGGCGAGATTGACCCGGTTGTTGTTGGTCGAGATGCGCAGCTCGATGTCCGGATAGGCCTGGTGAAATGCCGGCAATCTGGGGATCAGCCATCCCGAGGCGAAAGTACCGACGACACCAATGGTGACGATGTCGTTGAAGCGGCCGCCCTCGAAGCGATCGAGCGTGACGCTGATCCTGTTGAAGGCATCGCTCAGCACGGGCAGCAGGGCTTCGCCTTCCTCGCTCAAAGCGAGGCCGTGCGGCAATCGGCGAAAAAGCCTTATGCCGAGGACCTCTTCGAGGCCCTTGATCTGATGGCTGACGGCAGCCTGGGTGACGCGCAGTTCGAGACCGGCGCCGGTGAACTGAGATGCCTTGCGGAGGCCTCGAAGGCGCGCAAGCCATTCAACGGGAGGTGCGATCGCTTCATCATCCCAGCCCTAATTTTTCTTATGGCGGGGGCGATGTTTACTCGTTTGCGATGGCGCCGGATCCGGTCCAGTTCTGCTGCGCGGGGCGACAGAGAGTGTGGACATGACAAGCAGACGCAGTTTCATCAGTGGTCTCGCGGTGATTTTGACGGCCCCGGTTGGGGCCATTGCGAAGGCGGCAACGAGCCCGACAAAATTTGATGGGGTCTTGCCGAAAATAAGGCGGATCGAGGCGAAAAGCGGCGGCCGGCTCGGCGTGTCCTGCCGGATCTCCGGAACGACCGCGCAATTCGGCTATCGTGAGGACGAGCTGTTCCCCATGTGCAGCACCTTCAAGGCACTCGCGGCGGCGTTCATCCTGCAGCGGGTCGATGGCGGCATCGAGCAGCTCGACCGCAGCATCAAGATCCCGCACGACGCCGTCATCGCGAACTCTCCGACGACCAAGAAACATGCCGGCGGCGAGATGACGGTGGCGCAGCTTTGCGAGGCCGCCGTGACAGTCAGCGACAATGGGGCGGCCAATCTGTTGCTGGAGTCCTTTGGCGGGCCGGCGCAGTTGACGGCCTATCTGCGTTCGATCGGAGACAAGGTGACCAGGCTGGACCGGATCGAGCCGGAGCTGAACGAGTCGCTGCCGGGTGACGCGCGCGACACGACCTCGCCACTGGCTATGGCCGACAATTTCGAACGGCTGACGATCGGCAACAGCCTGTCGAAGAAGGGCCGGGCGCAGCTTGTCGATTGGCTGGTGGCGAACAAGACCGGCGACGAGCGCATAAGGGCGGCACTGCCGAAAGGCTGGACATGCGGCGACAAAACCGGAACCGGCGCGCGCGGCAGCACCAATGACGCGGCCGTCATCTGGCCGGCTTCCGGCAACCCGGTGCTGATGTCCATCTATCTGACGGGCACGAAACAGAGCCTGGCCAAGCGCAATACGGTCGTTGCCTCGGTCTCGCGGACATTGGTAGAAGCTATCGAGGCGTAGATCTTTGTATCGGGCGGCGCGGTGTTGCCGCGCCGCTGCCTTCATACATGTTTGCGGCCACCGGTCTCGCGGAACCAGCTGTCGGGGTAGGGATACCACCAGTCCTGGATCGTCGGTTTGTGGTCGATGATCACCATCTTCGAGCGGCGGAAGGCGTCGAGGCCCTGGCGGCCAAGTTCGCGGCCGAGGCCCGAGGCCTTCCAGCCGCCGAAGGGCAATGCGTCATTGTCGATCAGCGGGTTGTTGACCCAGACCATGCCGGCCTCGAGCCGCTCGGCGGCCTCATGCGCCTCGGCCAGATCGGTGGTGAACACCGAGGCGCCGAGCCCGAACGGGCTGTCATTGGCAAGCCGGATCGCCTCGTCGAAATCCCGGACCCGGCAGATCGCGGCGACCGGCCCGAAACACTCTTCGCGCACGATCGCCATATCAGGGGTGACACCGGTCAGGATCGTTGGCTCGTAGAACCAGCCTGTGTTGTGTGCGGGCGGGATGCGGCCGCCGGTGACGGCCGTGGCGCCGTTACGAATAGCATCGTCAACAAGGCGCATCACTTTCGCCCGCGCGCCTTCGCTGACCAGCGGGCCGATCTCGGTCTTGTCCATGCCGTTGCCGATGCGCAGCGCGCGTGTCCTTTCGGCGAACAGGTCGACAAAGCGGTCATGCACCGAGTCGACGACGAAGAAGCGCTCGGCCGAGGTGCAGACCTGGCCGGTGAGGTGGAAGGCGGCGGTGACGCTGCCGGCCGCGGCGACATCGAGCGGGGCGTGTTGGCTGATGATCAGCGGATCGCTGCCGCCAGCTTCGATGACGCACGGCTTCATGCGCTCGGCACAAGCCACCGCCACCGCCTTGCCGGCGGCGACCGAGCCGGTGAAGGCGACGGCGTGGGTGCGGTCGGAAACGATCAGCGCTTGCGCGGTGGCAGTGCCGCCGGGCAGGCAGGAGACCATCCCCTCCGGCAGCGAGCGGAACACGGTCATGTAATCGAGCGTCGACAGCGTCGTCGCCTCGGCCGGCTTGATGACGCAGGCGTTGCCGGCGGCGAGCGATGCCGCGACTGTCCAGCACATCAGCAGGATCGGGAAATTGTAAGGCATGATGTGGACGGAGACGCCATAGGGCTCGTAGCGCGCATACTGGAACGACCCGGCCTGCGTCGTGCCGGCGATCTTGCCGGCATCGTCGCGCCCCATCTCGGCATAATAGCGGAAGATCGGCGCGCAGTTGGCGATCTCGCCGATGGCTTCCGGATAGGGCTTGCCCATCTCGCGCACCATCAGCTCGGCGCAATGCGTGAAGTCGGCCGCTTCGATGGCATTGGCGACGGCATGGAGGTGCTTGGCGCGGCACTTGGCGTCGAGCCTTTTCCAGGCGGCCTGCGCCTTGGTCGCGGCGGTCAGCGCGGCGTCGATCTCGCCATCTGTCACAGCGGCGATCGCGCCGACCGTTTCCAGCGTCGCCGGGTCGATCACCGGTTTCATCGCGCTGGCCATCGGCCGGTAATCGGGATTGACGAAGAAGGTCGGCCGGTCTGGGGAGAAATGCATGGATATCCTCTCGGACCCGCTCAGCGGATCATGTAGACCTTCTTGATCGTCTCATGGACGGTGCAGACGCCTTTCCAGTCCTGCGGAAAGAACGCCGCCGTGTCCGGCTCGATCTCGATGATCTCGCCGGATTCATGGACATAGGTGCAGCGACCCTCGAGGAAGTGGCAGAACTCGTCGCGGGTGACGTGGCACTGCCATTTGCCTGGAGTGCAGACCCACAGGCCGCATTCGGAACGGCCTTCAGACCCCTTGTACAGCAGCTTGCCCGAAGTGTGGGATTCGCCCTCGATCATGGTCGGGATGACGCCCCAGTCGACGAGGTCGGTAATAGTGAGCGGGGACTTCATGATCGGTGTTGTCATATCGATTTTCCCTAGGTGGCATTGGTGCTCACCGGCACATGAAGGCCTTGGTCAGCGTTTCGGTGATGATGGAGATGCCGGTCCAGCCGGCGGGGAAGAAAACAAGCGTGCCTGCCTCGACCGGAACCTCTTCGCCGTTCTCATGGACATAGCTGCCGCGTCCCGACAGGAAATGGCAGAACTCGTCGGCAGGAAAGGTGACCTTCCGTGTGCCCGATGTGCATGACCACAGGCCGCATTCGCTCGATCCGTCCGGGTTCTGCGACAGGATCTTGCCCGAGGTACGCGGCGCGCCGGCGAGCGTGTTGCTTCCTGCGCCCCAATCCTCCAGGTCCACTGTCGAGGCGTTTTGCCAGTGCGGTGTCGGCATATCGTGAAGCTCCGAGGGTCAGGCCAGCATGTAGACGTTGCGCATGGTCTCATGCACGGTGCATTCGCCCGCCCAGCCGGCCGGGAACATGACCACGGTTCCAGCACTGACTTCTATCACTTCGCCGACATTCGACCTGTAGGTCGCGCGGCCGGCGACGAAATGGCACAATTCATCGCGCGGGATCGCCAGCCGCCATTGGCCGGGCGTGCAGACCCAGATGCCGGATTCCGGCTGGTTGTTCGGGCCCTTGTGCACCAGCCTGCCGGTGGAATGGGACGCGCCGTCCAGTGCATCCGGCTGGGCGCCCCAGTCGACGAGATCGGTGCGGGTCGAGGCCTGATGGAGGTGTGGTGCGGAGGAGGTCACAGCAGCGCCTCCAGCAACCCAGCCGCCTTTTCCGGGCCGTTCTGCGCGTGCATCTGCGCCGAGGTCTTCGCCAGCCTGGCCTTCATCGCCGGATCTGTCAGACAGGCTTCGATCTTGGCGACCAGCTCGGCATCGTTCCAGTCGTAGCGCGGCATGCCGAAGCCGTGGCCGGTTTCCTCGACGCGGGTGGCGTTGTCGTGGCCGTCCCAGACATAGGGCATGATGATGGCCGGCTTGCCGAAATAGAGGCACTCGGTAAATGAGTTGTTGCCGCCATGGTGGATCACCGCATCGACCTGCGGGATGACCGAGGGCTGCGGGAACCAGCTCTCGACGATGACGTTGCCGGGCACGTCCGTGTACTGGTCCTTGTAGCCGCCGACATTGACCAACGCCCGGTAGCGCGTCTTGCCCAGCGTCGCGATGATGCGCTTCAACAGGTCGACATCGCCGGCGCCGAGGCTGCCGAAGGAAACATAAAGCTGCGGTCCGTCATTGTTCTCGGCGAAGGTCGGCACCGTGTAGGGTTTTTCCTGTCGCACGCAGCCTTCGAGATACTGGAATTTTGCTGGATCGAGCGGATGGCGGCGCTTGAACTTTGCCGCCTCGGGATAAAGCAGCAGGTTCAGGTAGGGCGAGGCTTCGAAGAACTGGCCGATCGGATAGGGCGTCTCGTTGTTGGCGGTGAGGAAGGCGTTGAAGTCGTCATGGATCGGCCTGATCACCGCGTTGAAATGGTCGCGGTAGCGCTGGTGGCCGGCATGGTCGTTCTCGCCGCAGCCGGAAAGATGTGGCGGGATGTCCTCATCCTCGATCTCGTTTTCTGAGCAGGAGATGACGCGCACCCACGGCTTGCCGAACTGCTTGATTGCCGGGAACAGGATGACGTTGTCGACGCAGATGACGTCCGGCTTGATGTCAGCCAGAACGCGCGGCAGATCCTTCTGCGCCCATTTGGCGCTGTCGACGATCGCCGTCCAGCAATCCTTGACGTAATTGTCGACCTGGTCATAAGGCGATTTGCGGAAATTCGGGATGTGGCCATTGATGAAGTCCTCCCAGAACTTGGCCATCTGCTCCGGCGGCATCGGTTCGGACAGGTTCACCGGATGGGCTTCGAAGCCGTAGTCCTTGTAGACGTCGACGAAGCCGGGATCGGAGAGGAACACGGCCTTGTGTCCACGCGCTTCGACGGCCTGGGCGATGCCGACGGAATTGAGCGCCGGGCCATAGGCCGCTTCTGGAAAAAACGCGATCGTCTTCTGCGCCATCAAGCTTCTCCTTCACTCTGCGAAAATTCTGACATCGGCGGCATCCCAGCCGAGTTCGACCTGGTCGCCCGACGAGACCGGCCGGCGGTCCGCGGCATCGGCGGTGACGCGCACCAGGAACGGTTTTGGCGACAGGGGGGTGCGGACATGCAGTTGCAGGTCGAGCCCCTGATAGGCCAATGCCTCGACCGTGCCGGTGGTGCGGTTGGCAGTTTCCACTGACGGGAAAAGCCGGATGCGCTCGGGCCGCACCGAAGCCACCGCCGATGTGCCTGATGTGAGCGTGGCGGGAACCTTGCCGGCAATCCGTGCGCCATTGGCGGCCAGTACGCCATCGGCGACGGCTTTGCCCGGCACGAAATTCATCACGCCGATGAAGTCGGCAACAAAACGGTCAGCGGGATGTTCATAGATCGCATGCGGGGTGTCGCATTGCAGCAGCCTGCCGTCCTTGAGCACGGCCATGCGGTCGGCCATGACAAGCGATTCTTCCTGATCGTGGGTGACGATGACGAAGGTGATGCCGACCTCGTGCTGCAGGCGCTTCAATTCCAATTGCATGGCGCCGCGCAGTTTCTTGTCGAGCGCGTCGAGCGGCTCGTCGAGCAGCAGCAGCCGGGGCCGCTTGACCAGCGCCCGGGCAAGCGCGACACGCTGCTTCTGGCCGCCCGACAGTTGCTCCGGCTTGCGGTCGGCAAAGGGAACGAGCTCGGTCGTCGCCAGGATGGCATCGACGCGGGAGCGGATTTCGTTAGCCGGCAAACGTTCCATCTCCAGGCCGTAGGACACATTGGCCCTGACGCTCATATGCGGAAACAGCGCGTAGGACTGGAACATCAGATTGACCGGCCTCTTGTTGGGCGGGATCCTGGCGATGTCGCGGCCGTCGAGCAGGATGCGGCCGTTATTGGGCGTCTCGAAGCCGGCCAGCATGCGCAGCAGTGTGGTCTTGCCGCAGCCCGAAGGCCCGAGCAGGGCGAAGAACTCGTTCTCGCGGATGTCGAGCGAGATGCCGTCGACAGCGGTCACTCGGCCGAAATTCTTCGACACATGGTCGATGGCCAGCAGCGTGCGCGGTTCGCTCATTGGCCTGTCATCCCACGGTTGAGCCGCTGCGACAGGGTCAGCGCGGTGATCGAGACCGCCATGACGATGGTCGCCAGCGCGTTGATCTCCGGCGTGATGCCGAAGCGGATCATCGCGTAGATCTGCATAGGCAGCGTCGTCGAGGCGCGCCCGGCGCTGGCGGTAAAGAAAGCGATGATGAACTCGTCGACCGACAGCGTGAAGGCAAGCAGCGCCCCGGCGATCACCGCCGGCAGGATGACCGGCAATGTCACCCGCCGGAAGGTGGTGGCGGCGGAGGCGCCAAGGTCGGCGGAAGCCTCGACGATCGACCAGTCGAAACTTTTCAGCCGGGCACGCACCACCGAACAGACGAAGGCGAGGTTGAAGACGACGTGGGCAAGGATGATGGTGTGCAGCCCCATGGTCAGGTTGAGCATGGAGAAGAACGACAGCAGCGCGATCGCCAGCACGATGTCCGGAATTATCATCGGCGCGAAGATCAGCGCCTCGAGGCCCTTGCCATAATGTCGGCGCATCTCGACGCCGATCGCCAGCAGCGTGCCAAGCAGCGTGGCGACGGCCGTCGAAACCAGTGCCACGATCAGCGTGTTGAGCGCGGCGGACAGGATCGCGGAATTGCTGGCCAGCGAGACATACCATTTCAGCGAAATGCCCGACCATGCCGTCGGCAGCCCACCCTCGTTGAAGGACAGCGCCACCAGCACGGCAATCGGGATGTAGAGAAAGGCAAAGACGAGGCTCAGCACGAGCCAGAGCGTGCGCCGGGTGGCGGGAGAGCGCTCAGCCATCGGCGCCTCCGCTCCCTTGCGCGGCGTGGCCCGAGGCGCGATCGGCGGCCAGCGCCTGCGCCATCAGCACCAGCAGCATGATGGCGATCAGAACCATGGCGAGTGCCGCGCCGAACGGCCAGTCATTGGCGGTCAGGAACTGGTCGTAGACGAGGTTGCCGATCATCTGGAAGCGGCCGCCGCCAAGCAGCGCAGGCGTGACGAAATTGCCGATCGACAGCACGAAGACGAACACGGCGCCGGCGGCGATGCCCGGCACGGTCAGCGGCAGGACGACACGGCGAAAGGTGGTGATGGCCGAAGCGCCGAGGTCGCGCGAAGCTTCGGCGAGTTCGGGGTTGAGGCGCGACAGCGGCGCGTAGCAGGCGAGGATGACGAAGGGCAGGTAGTTGTAGACCAGGCCGGCGATGACGGCGCCTTCGGTGTAGAGCATCGATGGCGGCTCGCCGGCGTAGCCGAACCAGCGCAACAGCTGGGTGATCAGGCCCTCGCGGTTGAGCAGCACGATCCACGCATAGGTGCGGATCAGATAGTTGGACCAGAACGGCAGCACGGCGAAGAACAGCAACACCGGCTGCAGCCGGCGCGGTGCCGCGGCGATTGCATAGGCAGCGGCATAGCCGATCACCACAGCGATCAGCGTCGCCGTGCCGGCGATGCGCGCCGATTTGAGGAAGATACCGGCATAGAGCGGGTCGAAGACCAGCCCGAAATTCTCCAGCGTGAAGGTGTATTCGATGCCGCCATAGATGCCGCGTCGGAAGAAGGCGAGCGCCAGCACCAGCGCGCACGGCACCACCATCAGCGCGGTCAGCCAGACCAGCGCCGGGGCCATCAGCAAGGTGGAGCGAGAGGGGACGAAAGATCTCACCGAGGCGTACCCCCCTCTGGCCTGCCGGCCATCTCCCCCTCGACGGGGGAGATCGGCAGCTCCATTCGCCGCGCCTCGATCCGAGGGTTTGGAGATTCGCGAAAGGCTGCAAGCCAGCGAATCTCCCCCCTTGAGGGGGGAGATGGCCGGCAGGCCAGAGGGGGGCGCGAAGGAATGCAAGCTTGCTTCCAGTAATCGAATGTCGGGAGCTTACTGCGCGGCCTTGATCTCGCTGACGATCTTCGAATAGTCGCGCTGGGCGTCGCCGACATCACGCAGCTGCTCGAACTTGACGAGATCGGCCACCGGCATCGCCATGTTGGGGAATTTCGCCAGGAAATCGGCTGGCAGGCTTTCCATAGCCGGCTTGTTCGGCACCTTGTAATCGATGTTCTGCGCCGCCCAGGCATGGTTCTTGGCGTCGAGCATGAAGTTGATGAACTGGAAGGCCGCGTCCTTGTTGGCGGAAGCCTTCATCACCACCATCGTGTCGACCCACAGATCCGACCCTTCCTTGGGGATGACGTATTTGATCTCGGGCTTCTCGGCGATGCCGTAATTGCACCAGCCGTCCCATGCCTGCACCATCAGCGCCTCCCCGGAAACCAGCTTCGAATAGAAGGTGGTATCGTCATAGGCGAGCAGGGTCTTCTTGGCCGAGATCAGCAGGTCCTTGACCTCGGCCATCTTGGCCGGATCGGTCTCGTTGACCGAAAAACCCTTGTCGAGCTGGCCAGCGGCCAGCAGCCAGCGGTCGGTCGCCAGCATGGTGGTCTTGCCCTTTAGGTCGTCGGAGGGGACGAGAAGGTCGCTCCAGCTGGTCGGCGCCACCTTCACCAGGTCGGAGCGGTAGCAGAGGCCTGTCGTGCCCCAGGTGTAGGGAACTGAAAAGGCGTTGCCGACATCATGCGGCAGCTTGGTCGCTTCAGGGTAGAGGTTGGCGAGGTTGGGCACCTTGGCGTGGTCGATCGGCTCGGTCAGGCCGAGCTTGTTCAGCACCTCGGCGAAGGGCGAGGAGACGAAGACCACGTCATAGCCCTTGCCGCCGGCGGCGATGAGTTTGCCCATGATCTCTTCATTGGTGGCATGAACAACCACTTCGCCGGCGACGCCGGTGGCGGTCTTGAAGGCAGCCATGGCGTCGGGCGCCATGTAGCCGTCCCAGTTGGAAATGACCAGGTCGGCCGCAGCCGCGGGTGCGGCCATCGCCAAGGCCAGGCCAAGTGCGATTGACGGCATCTTCAGCGAACGGTGCCGCAAGAGAGTGGTGGCGGTCATGACAGGTTCCCCATTCTGGTTGATCGTCGAATTCATTCGCCGGCGGCGACCCATGCCGCCGCCTCGATCCTGTTCCCTCGGTCTTTTTTGTGCCGATTGTCCTGACAGTACTATTGCAGAAAAAAGTACGTCAATCCATAATTTGCCAAGCGACCGTGGAATCTGGCCGATTGCGTCCGTGAGGCCGATCGGTCAAAGCATATAGGTCATGTCCGTTC
Organism: Mesorhizobium waitakense; assembly: GCF_056431085.1. NCBI lineage: Bacteria > Pseudomonadati > Pseudomonadota > Alphaproteobacteria > Hyphomicrobiales > Phyllobacteriaceae > Mesorhizobium > Mesorhizobium waitakense. The sequence continues at coordinate 15,858 of NZ_JBWKME010000147.1, forward strand.
ACGAGCATTGTCATGCAAGCCGCCGCCCGACGACCCCGCACCAACCACCTCGACCTGGCGCAGCGCATCCTGGATGTGGCCCGGCAGCGCGGCTTCGAACCCGGCGCGCGCCTGCCGGAACAGCAGATCGCCTCGCTGTGCAATGTGTCCCGCACGCCGGTACGGGCGGCGCTTAGCCTGCTTGTGGAACAGGGCGTTGTGCGTTGGGAGGCGGATTCCGGCTATCACCTTGCCGTCGACCTCACGAGCCAGCCGACCGTTGCCGCTGAATTGCCGCTTACCGAGGAGGACGAACTCGCCGAGGCGATCCTGCGCGACCGGTCGGCGCGGCGGCTGGACCAGACGGTGACCGTCGCCGGGTTGATGCGGCGGTATAATGCTGAACGCAAGACGGTACTAAAATCACTTAACAGACTAACGGAAGAGAATCTGCTCGACCGTGCGCCCGGCCAGTCCTGGCTCTTCCGCCGCGCGCCTGACGACCCGGAAGCGCAAGGCGAAAGCTATGAGTACCGCTTGCTGCTGGAGCCCGCCGCCATCCTGACCCCCGGCTTCCGGCTTGACGGCGCACGCGCCGTGGCCTTGCGCCAAGGCATGGAAGCGCTATCAGCGCTGCCGGACGCCGCATTCGACACACGCGAGTTCCAGCGGCTGGACATCGATTTTCACAGCATGCTGGCGGATGGCTCCGCCAATCGCTTCGTGGCCGACGCGCTGGCCGATCATCTCAGGCTGCGCCGGCTGCCGGGCATCTATGCCGGCGTCAACGTCTTCCGGTTGCGGCAATCGCTGCGTGAGCACCTGAGCATACTCGACCATCTTGAAAGCCGGCAGTATGAGGTGGCGGCAGATCTGCTTCGCATTCACCTGCGGCTCTCCCGCAACCAGCGACCGCAAGCGGCCAGTCGCGGGGCGCCCGCCCTGTTCGGCATGATCAGCCGGCCGGAATGACGAGGATTAATTGACGCGCAGAGCCAGCCCGACCATCGCGCTGTTTCCCGAAGCGAGTTTCGGCGCGGCGTTGAATTGCGTCGGCATCGCGCAGGCGCTGCGGGCGAAAGGCGCACGGCCTGTCTTTATCTGTCATGCCGGGTTCTCCGGTGTCTTTGCCGACTATGGTTTTCAGGAATACCAGCTGCCGACCGACGAGCCGCTGAGCGACAGCGAGCGGCAGAGCTACTGGCAGGCCTTCGTGCGCAGGCATCTGCCGCATTTCAGGCTGAGCCCGATCGACCAGCTGGAAACCTATGTCGCGCCGACCTGGCAGGCGATCGTCGACACCGCGGTCAACGCCGAAGCGCCGCTGCGCCAATTGCTGGCGCGGCTGAAGCCGGAAGCGGTGGTGCTCGACAATGTCATCATGTTCCCGGCGATCGCTGCCGCCGGCTGCCCGTGGGTGCGGGTGGTCTCCTGCGCCGAGACCGAGCTTCCGGACGCTCGGGTGCCCCCCTATCTGTCGGGGCTTGGCGCCGACGACCCGCAACGCGCGGCGTTCGAGGCCCGCTATCTCAGAGCCTCGGCGCCGGCGCATGACCGCTTCAACCGTTTTCGGACCGATGCCGGCCTGGCGCCGCTGCCGAAGGGCCTGTTTCTCGAAGCCTCGCCAGACCTCAACCTTTTGCTGACGCCGACGATCGTGCGCCACGATCGCGCCGAGCCGCTCGACCCGGCCCGCTTCGTCTATCTCGAAGGCTGCGTGCGTTCGGAAGGGCCGTTCGCAGTGCCTGTGTTCCCGCGCAATGGCGGGCCGCTGGTCTATCTCAGCTTCGGCAGTCTCGGCGCCATGGATGTCGGCCTGATCGAGCGCATGCTGGCCGTGTTCGACAGGCTGCCGGCCCGCTTCATCGTCAATGCCGGAGGCCTGCGCGACGCCTATCGCGCTGTGCCCGACAATGTCTACCTCGACGCCTGGTTTCCGCAGCCATCGGTGGTGGCGAAATCAGACCTGTTCATCCACCACGGCGGCAATAACAGCTTTTGCGAAGCGCTGCGCTTCGGCGTGCCGTCGCTGATCATGCCCTATTGCTGGGACGGGCACGACAATGCCCGACGCGCCGAGGAAACCGGCGTCGGCAACCATATCGGCCGTGACGGCTGGACCGAAGGAGTATTGGAGAAAGCCATTCTCGGCCTGCTGGCCGATGACGCAATGCGCGCCCGCCTCAGGGACAATGCAGCCCATATGGCGCTGAAACCTGGAACGGATGTGGCCGCGCAAGCCATACTCTCTGTGATACGGACATGAACGAAATGCCTGACATGAACACGAATACTTCCCTCTCCAGCGGCAACGATCCCAAGGCCTGGCTGGCCCAGCACGGCATCAACGAAGTCGAATGCCTGGTGCCTGATGTGAATGGCGTCCTGCGTGGCAAGGCCTTGCCGGCGGCCAAGTTCCTCAAGGCGCTGGAGGATCGCGCGCTCTATCTGCCGAGCAGCGCCTTCCTGGTCAGCATTGACGGCCGCTATACCGGTTCGATCGACGAGGGTTTTGCCTATTCGGACCCGGACATGCGCATGGTGCCGGATGTTTCGACGCTTACCCTGGCGCCCGGCGCTGGGGCAGGCAAGGCCTATGTCTTCGCCGATGCCTTCCACATGGACGACCGGCCATGGATGGCCTCGCCACGCCATGTGCTGAGAGCCGTGCTCGACCTCTACCGTCAGCGCGGTTGGCGGGCGGTGGTGGCGCCGGAGCTCGAATTCTACCTGACCGCGCCCAATCCCGATCCCGACCGGCCGCTGACGGCACCGGTCGGCGGCAATGGCCGCGCCGAGAGCGTGCAGCATCCCTACGATATGGCGGCACTGGACGAGTTCGAGCCGGTGGTCCGCCGCATCTATGACTATGCGGCGGCATCCGGACTGCCGCTCGACACGCTGATCCATGAATCGGGCACGGCGCAGCTGGAGATCAACTTCCTGCATGGCGACGCGCTGCCGCTGGCCGACAAGGTGCTGCTGTTCAAGCGGTTGACGCGCCAGGCCGCCCAGCAAAGCGGCATGCACGCCACCTTCATGGCCAAGCCGATCGCGTCACAGGCGGGGAGCTCCATGCATCTGCACATGTCGGTCATCGACGAAGCCGGCAAGACGCTGTTTGCCGGCAAGGATGATGCCGATACTGAAATGTTCGGCCATTTCATCGGCGGCCTGCAGAAATATGTCCCGGAGATCATGCCGCTGTTTGCACCCAACGTGAACTCGTTCCGCCGCATCCGGCCGAACCACAGCGCGCCGGCCAACATCGAATGGTCGCACGACAACCGCTCCTGTGGCCTGCGGGTGCCGGCCGGCGGCCGCGCCGCGCGGCGGGTGGAGAACCGCTTGCCCGGTGCGGATTCCAATCCCTATCTGGCGATCGCCGGTTCGCTCCTCGCGGGTTATCTCGGTGTCGAGCAGAAGCTGGCGCGGTCGGTCGAGGCGTCGGGCAATGCCTACAAGATCAAAAGCACGCTGCCGAAAACCATGGAGGAGGCGCTGGATCGTTTCACCGCTTGCGAGCCGGTGCGGGAACTGCTCAGCGAGGATTTCTTCCAGACCTATCTGCGCGTCAAGAGCGTCGAACTCGACCTGTTCCAGGGCGTGGTGACGAGCTGGGAACGCGACCACCTGCTGCTGAAGGTGTAATGATGGGTTTCAATTCCGGTTTGGATATCGGCAAATCCTACTATGTCGCGACGGCAAATCCGTCGCCGGACCATCCCGCCCTGCAGGGCGATGTCGACGCCGACCTGGTTGTTGTCGGCGGCGGCTGCACTGGCCTGTCGGCGGCCCTTCACGCTGCCGAGCGCGGCCTGAAGGTGGTGCTGCTCGAAGGCGGCAAGATCGGCTGGGGCGCGTCCGGCCGCAATGGCGGCCAGATGATCCCCGGCCTGCGCAAGGGCGCCAAGGGCCTGGTCAAGCTCTACGGGCCCGAGCGGGCAAAGGCGCTGTTCGACCTCGCCTTCGAGGCGCGCGGGCTGGTGCTCGACATCATCGAGCGCCACGCCATCGATTGCGACCTCAGGCTGACCGGCCATCTGGTCGGGGCGGTCAACGGTTCCGACCTCAGGGATCTCGAGGAAGAGGCGGAGTGCCTGGCCACGGTGATGAAGTTCCCGCATGCCGAAATCCTGTCGGCGGCGGAAGCCCGCCGCAAGGTCGACACGCCCTATCATGGCGCGATGTGCGAGCCGCTTGGCGGCCACATGCATCCGCTGAACTACACCCTTGGCCTTGCCCGCGCGGCGGTCGCGGCCGGTGTTACCATTCATGAGAATTCGGTCGCCGTGCGCCTTGAGCGCGAGCCATCGATCCGCGTCTCGACGGCCAAGGGTTCGGTCCGTGCAAGACATGTCGTGCTGGCGGGCGATGCGCTGCTCAATGGGCTGGAGCCGCGCGTCAACAGCCGCATCATGCCGGTCGGCAACTACATCGTCGCCACCGAGCCGCTGGGGGGCAAACGCAATGTCATCCCGGCCAATGTCGCGGTGTCCGACACCCGCTTCGTCGTCAACTACTACCGCATGTCGGCGGACGGGCGCCTGCTGTTCGGTGGCGGCGAGCGCTACACGCCGTCGCCGCCGGCCGACATTGCCGGCTTTGTGCGGCCGCATATGGAAAAGACCTTTCCGCAACTTCAAGGCTGCCGCATCGATCATGCCTGGGGCGGGCTGGTGTCGGTGACGACGTCGCGGTTGCCGCATGTCGGGCACTATGGCGAGGTCTATTTCGCGCATGGCTATTCCGGCAAGGGCGTCATCCTGTCAACGCTGTCGGGCAAGCTTTTGGCCGAGGCGATCACCGGTGACGCTTCGCGGCTCGACCTGTTCTCGACGCTCACGCCCATGCCGTTCCCCGGCGGCACGGCGTTGCGCGGTCCACTCTATGTGCTCGGCATGCTGTGGTACGCGATGCGCGACCGCATCAAGCATTGAGGAGACGGCGGCGCGGCGACCGAACGCTGGCGCTGTCCGTCGTGTTGGGAAGGGTGGACGAGGCCCTTAGACGACGAAAAAATCCTCGATGCGCTGCTTGGCCTCAAGCAGCGCCGGCAGGATTTCCCGTTCCATCTCCGCGACGGTGAAACGCGCGGACTGGGTCGAGACGTTGATGGCTGCGACCGTGCGGTCCGCGCGGTCGCGGATCGGCACGGCGATCGAGCGCAGGCCGAGCTCCAGCTCTTCGTCGACGACGGCAAAGCCATCCGCTTTGGCTTTGCCAATGGCATATGCCAGCAGCCGCGTGTCGGTGATTGTCTTCGGCGTCCGTTTCTCGATCGTCGCCTGGCCGAGAAATGCGTCCAATTCCTGGGGCGTCAGGCCGGCAAGCAGGACGCGCCCCATCGAGGTGCAATAGGCGGGCAGCCTGGTGCCGACGTCGAGCGAGACGCTGAGGATGCGGCGGCCGGGAATGCGGGCGACATAGACGACATCCTGGCCCGACAGGATCGCTGCCGAGCAGGCCTCGTTCAACTCAGCCGCCACTGCCCGCATGGTCGGGGCTGCGAAGCTCCATAGCGAGGCGCCACCGAGCCAGGTGCGGGCAACCGTCAGCAGGCGCGGCGACAGCGAAAAGACGCGGCCGGCCTGGGTGGCGTAGTCTGTGGCGACAAGCGTCAATAGAAAGCGGCGGGCGCCGGCGCGGGTCAGGCCCGCTTCCTCGGCCATTTCCGTCAGCGTCATGCCAGAGGGACGCCGGGCCAGGATCTCCATGACGGCAAGGCCACGCTCGAGCGAGCCGACATGATCACGGGAAGCGGCCTCTTCGTCCATCTCACCTCCCAGAACGATACCCTTGCCAGGATTGACTCAACCTCTCACCCAACGTAAAAAGTATCGCATACAGAACATATGTTCGCAATACGAACTTTTTTGAACCCGAGAGCCCGATGCGATGGTCAAGTTCCTGCCGCTCAAACAGGCTGTGGCCGAGAACCTGAACAATGGCGACTCCGTCGCCTTCGAAGGCTTCACCCATCTGATCCCGACGGCGGCGGCGCATGAGGCGATCCGCCAGGGGTTTCGCGCCCTGACCCTGATCCGCATGACACCGGACCTGATCTACGACCAGATGATCGGCATGGGCATGGCGAAGAAGATCATCTTCTCCTATGTCGGTAATCCCGGCGTCGGCCTGCTGCGGCGCGCCCGCGACGCCATCGAGAACGGTTTTCCCAGATCGATCGAGATCGAGGAACACAGCCATGCCGGCATGGCCAACGCCTATGAGGCGGGTGCTGCCGGCCTGCCCTGCGCGGTGTTTCGCGGCTATCGCGGCGCCGGGCTGGCAGCAGTCAATCCGAACATCAAGTCGGTGACCTGTCCGTTCACCGGCGAGGTGCTGGCGGCCGTTCCCTCGATCCGGCCCGATGTCACCTTCATCCATGCGCAGAAGGCCGACCGGAAAGGCAATGTGCTGGTTGAAGGCATCGTCGGCATCCAGAAGGAAGCGGTGCTGGCGGCTAGCCGAGCGGTGGTGACGGTCGAGGAAGTGGTCGACAATTTCGACGATCTGCACCCCAATCTGACCGTGCTGCCGCGCTGGACGATCGCGGCGATCTCCGTCGTGCCCGGCGGTTCGCACCCGTCCTACGCGCATGGCTATTACGCGCGAGACAATGCGGCCTATCTGGAATGGGACGAGATCGCCGCCGACCGGGACAAATTCCAGGCGTGGATGCAGGCGAACGTCATCGAGAAGAGCGCCGACGATTTCGCGGCCCGTGTCGAGCATCTGAGGAAAGCGGCATGAGCGACAATCCGGACTTCACCCCCAACGAGATGATGACGATCGCCGCCAGCCGCGCGCTGCGGAATGACGATGTCTGCTTCGTCGGCATCGGCGCGCCGTCCGCCGCCTGCAATGTGGCGCGGCTGACGCATGCACCCGACATCACCTTGATTTATGAGAGCGGCACGATCGGCACCGCGCCAGACGTGCTGCCGCTGTCGATCGGCGATGGCGAATTGTGCGAAACCGCCGTCACCACGGTCGCGGTGCCGGAGATGTTCCGCTACTGGCTGCAGGGCGGCCGCATCTCGATCGGTTTTTTGGGTGCGGCCCAACTCGACAAGTTCGGCAACATCAACACCACCGTCATCGGCGACTATTTCCACCCCAAGACCCGGCTGCCCGGCGGCGGCGGCGCGCCGGAAATCGCGACGTCGTCGAAGGAGATCTACATCACCATGGCGCAGACCAGGCGCGGCATGGTCGAAAAGATCGATTTCTTCACCTCCTTCGGCCATGGCGAGGGCGGCGATCATCGAAAGCGGGTTGGCATCGACACTGCGGGCCCGACCTTGCTGATCACCGATCTCGCCATCTGGAAGCCGGACCCGGTGACCAAGGAATTCACGGTCGTGTCGTTGCATCCCGGTGTCACGCGCCAGCAGGTGCAGGAGACCTGTGGCTGGATGGTAAAGTTCGCGGAGGCGCTTGACGAAACGCCGGCGCCAAGCGAACTCGAACTGACGACACTGCGCGACCTGCAGGCCCGCACCAAGGCGGCGCATGAGGGAAGCGGAAAAGCAAAGGCTGCATGACATGGCCGAGGCCTATATCTGCGACTACATCCGCACGCCGATCGGCCGCTTCGGCGGCTCGCTGTCCTCGGTGCGCGCCGACGACCTTGGCGCCATACCCCTGAAAGCACTGGTCGAGCGCAATCCCGGTGTCGACTGGCAGGCCGTCGACGACGTCATCTATGGCTGCGCAAACCAGGCCGGCGAGGACAACCGCAACGTGGCGCGCATGGCGCTGCTGCTGGCCGGTCTACCAAAGGAGATCCCGGGCTCCACCGTCAACCGGCTGTGCGGCTCCGGTATGGATGCGCTGACCATCGCCGCGCGGGCGATCAAGGCCGGCGAGGCCGAACTGATGATCGCAGGCGGCGTCGAATCGATGAGCCGCGCGCCCTTCGTCATGCCCAAGGCCGACACGGCGTTTTCGCGCAACGCCGAGATCTATGACACCACCATCGGCTGGCGCTTCGTCAACCCGGTGATGAAAAAGCAGTATGGCGTCGATTCGATGCCTGAAACCGGCGAGAACGTGGCAGAAGAGTTCGCCATCTCCCGCGCGGCCCAGGACGCCTTTGCCGTGCGCAGCCAGGACAAGGCTGTCGCCGCACAGGCCAATGGCCGGCTGGCGAAGGAAATCGCCCTGGTGGCCATCCCGCAGCGCAAGGGCGATGCGGTGGTCGTCTCGAAGGACGAGCATCCCCGTGCCGGCACGACGGTCGAGGCGCTGGCCAAATTGCCGACGCCGTTCCGGCAGGGCGGCATGGTGACGGCCGGCAATGCCTCCGGCGTCAATGACGGGGCGGCTGCGTTGATCGTTGCCTCGGAAGCAGCCGTCAAGAAATATGGCCTGACGCCGATCGCCCGTATCCTTGGCGGTGCCGCCGCCGGTGTGGCGCCGCGCATCATGGGCATCGGCCCGGCGCCGGCGACGCAAAAACTGTGCGCGCGGCTTGGGCTTTCGCCGCAGCAATTCGACGTTATCGAGCTCAACGAAGCCTTTGCCTCGCAAGGCATCGCCGTGCTGCGCCAGCTCGGCATTGCCGAGGATGCACAGCACGTCAACCCGAATGGCGGTGCCATCGCGCTTGGCCATCCGCTCGGCATGTCCGGCGCCCGTATATCCGGCACGGCGGCGCTGGAGCTTCGCGAACGCGGCGGCCGCTATGCGCTGGCAACCATGTGCATCGGTGTCGGCCAGGGCATCGCGATCGCGCTCGAACGGGCTTGATCTGCAGCCTCTTCTTGGCCGGCTAAGATCGAGGCTGGTTCAGGCGCGGTCAAATTTGACCATGTGGACAAAAGTCCGGACCCGTTCCATAGTTCCCTGTCTGACATTTTCACGAACGGCCGGCTCGACACGGCTGTCGAACAGAGGGGAATGCAATGGAAAACCTGAAGAATAGAATCCAGATAAAACGCGAAGGGCTTTCGCGACGCAATGTGCTGGAATTGGGCGCGCTTGGCCTGGCTGCGGCCATGCTGCCAGGCGCCGCTTTCGGCAAGGACAAGAAGCTGAAGGTGGCGGCGATCTTCGCCACGCCGATCGAGGAGCCATGGGACAACCAGATCCATGTCGCCTTGCAGAAGGCCGAGAAGGAACTCGGCATCGAGTATAAATGGTCGGAGAAGGTGCAGACAGCCGATTTCAGCCGCGTCATGCGCGAATATGCGCAAGGCGGCTACCAGCTGGTGCTGGGCGATGCCTTCGCAGCCGAGCGTGAATCGCGCCGTACCGCCAAGCAGTTCCCGAAGACCGCCTTCCTTTTCGGCTCCGGAGCCGGACCGGCGGAACCCAATTTCGGCGTCTTCGACAACTGGATCCACGAGCCAGCCTATCTGTCCGGCATGATCGCCGGCAAGATGTCGAAGTCGGGCACGATCGGCGCTGTCGCCGCGATGGGCATTCCGGAAGTGAACCGGCTGGTCAACGCCTTCTTCGCCGGCGCCAAGGAGGTCAATCCCAACATCAAGAAGAAGGTCGCCTTCATCGGTTCCTTCTTCGATCCGCCGAAGGCCAAGGAAGCGGCGGTCGCGCAGATCGACGCCGGTGTCGACGTCATCTATGCCGAGCGTTTCGGTGTCATCGAAGCGGCGGTGGACAAGAAGATCCTCGCCATCTCCAACATGTCCGACCAGTCGAGCCTCGGCCCCGACACGGTCATCACCGGCCCGGTCTGGGACATGTATCCGACCGTCCAGCAGGCGATCAAACTGGTCAAGGCCGGCGTCTTCACCGCGCAGGACTACGGCGATTTCTCGCGCATGGCCAAGGGCGGTTCGCAGCTCGCGCCCTACCACAAGTTCGACAAGACGCTGCCGGCGGACGTGAAGGAGTTGGTCGAGAAGAAGAAGGCCGAAATCCTCGAAGGCAATTTCCGCGTCGACGTGGATGAGAACACGCCGGTTTCGGACTGATTTTTCTCACCCTCCCCCTTGTGGGAGGGTCGATCCGCGAAGCGGGGTGGGGAGTCTCGTAGGGCACACCCCCACCCCGTCTTACGATCTTCGCTTCGCTGCGACCGCAAGCCGACCCTCCCCACAAGGGGGAGGGTGAAGAACTGCGCCAACGCCATCTCACCGGGAGCCATCTTGCCCGTCCCACTCATCGAAATGCGCGGCATTACCAAGAGCTTCGGCGCGGTCAAGGCAAACGAGGCCGTTGATCTAAGCGTCGCTCAGGGAGAGATCCTTGGCCTGCTGGGCGAAAACGGCGCCGGCAAGACGACGCTTATGAACGTGCTGTTCGGCGCCTATGCGCCCGATGCAGGTGAGATCCTCATCCAGGGCCAGCCGGTGCGGATCACCAGTTCGGCCGATGCGCTGGCCGCCGGCATCGGCATGGTGCACCAGCATTTTCACCTGGCGCCGAGGCTGACGGTGCTGGAAAACCTGCTCATCGGCATATCAGGCCGATCAGGGCGGATCGACCGCGCCGGCGGGATGGCGCGGCTGGCAGAGATCGGCCGCCAGCATGGGCTGACGCTTGATCCCGACCTTCCGGTGTCGGCGCTGTCGGTCGGCGAGCAGCAGCGGCTCGAAATCGTCAAGGCGCTGTTTCGCGGTGCCAGGCTGTTGATCCTCGACGAGCCGACAGCGGTACTGGCGCCAACGGAGGTCGACGGGCTGTTTTCGGCGCTACGGTCGATGGCGGCGCAGGGCCTCGGCATCATCTTCATCTCGCACAAGCTCAATGAAGTGCGGGCGCTGACCCATCGCTGCACGGTGCTTCGGCATGGCCGCGTCGCCGGCCGCGTCGACGACCCCGCCAACACGACATCGGCCGCAATGGCGCAACTGATGTGTGGCCACGAGATCGTGCCGCCGGCGAGGGGGCCATCAACCCCCGGTGCAGCGGTGCTGACGCTCGACGGTATTTCGACATCGCGGCATTCGGGCACGGCATTACGCGACGTGTCGCTTGCCGTCCGCGCTGGCGAGATCCTCGGCATTGCCGGTGTCTCGGGCAACGGCCAGCGCGCCCTGGCGGAAGTGATCTCCGGCGTGCGCGTGCCCGATGCAGGCCAGATGACCATTGCCGGCCAGAAAGTGTCTGGGTATTCGCCGCGCGAGGTGCAGGCGCTCGGTCTCGGCCGCATCCCGGAAGACCGCATGACGACCGGCCTGGTCACCAACCTGCCGCTCGCCGATTCGATGGTGCTGCCGCGCATCGGGACGGCGGCGTTCAGCAGCAGGGGCCTGCTCAAGCCGGATGCGATCCGTGCCTTCGCCGAGGCGCAGATCAAGGCCTATGACATTCGCTGCCCCGGGCCGATGACCCGCGCCGGGGCGCTGTCGGGCGGCAATCTGCAGAAGGCGCTGCTGGCGCGCGAACTCGCCTTCGATCCGAAGGTGCTGATCGTCTCGCAGCCGACGCGCGGCCTTGATATCGGTGCCGCCCGCTTCATCCACGAGAAGTTCCTCGACATGCGGGCCAAGGGCTGCGGCATTGTCGTCATCGGCGAGGATCTCGAGGAACTGCTGGCGCTCTGCGACCGCATCGCGGTGATGTATGAGGGCCGAATCGCCGGCACGCTCGACAGCGCCGATGCGACGGTGGCCCGGCTTGGGCTGATGATGACCGGCGCGGAGGGGCACAGTTGATGTTTCGCCTGGAAGTCCGCACCTCGACGCCCGCCTGGTTCAATTTGGCCCTGCCGCTGCTGGCGATCGCAGCCACGCTTGTCCTGTGCAGCGGCCTGATCGCGTTGGCCGGCGCCGGCGTCATCGAAGCCTATGGCGTGATGTTCACGGCCTCGCTGGGCGACAGCTACGCGATCACCGAAACGATGGTGCGTGCCGCGCCGATGATCTTCACCGGGCTGGCGGTGGCGGTCGCCTTCCGGGCAAAATTCTGGAACATCGGCGCCGAGGGGCAATTGCTGGCCGGCGCGGTGGCAAGCTGCTTTGTCGGCGCGATCCCGATGCCGGGACCGCTCGCCATGCTGTTGATGGCGGTGGCCGGTGCCGCCGCCGGCGCGGCGGTTGCCTTGGTGCCGGCGACACTGCGGGTCAAATTCAAGGTCGATGACGTGGTCAGCTCGCTGCTCCTCAATTCGGTCATCTACTATGCGCTGATGGCGCTGATCGAAGGGCCGTGGAAAGACAGTTTCAGTGGCTATCCGATTTCGCCGCCGATCGAGGATTCGGCCAACTTTCCGGTGCTGCTCGAAGGCACGCGGCTGCATCTCGGCGTTGTCGTGGCGCTGCTGGCGGCGCCATTGATCTGGTTCCTGATCGTGCGCACGACGCTCGGCTTCCGGATCAGGGTCACCGGCGAGAACCCGGAAGCCGCACGCTATGGCGGCATCCATGTCGAGCGGGTGCTGATCTCGACCGCGCTGCTGTCCGGGGCTCTGGCCGGGCTCGCTGGGGTCGGCGAGGTCGGCGGCGTGCATTTCCAGGTGATGAGCGACATCTCGCCGGGCTACGGCTATTCCGGCATCGTCGTTGCCATGCTGGCGCGGCTCAATCCGCTCGGCGTGGTGCCGGCGGCAATCTTCCTGGCCGCCGTGATGACCGGCGCCGAGGCGATGTCGCGCGCGACCGGAGTGCCGGCCTTCCTCAGCGATGTCATCCAAGGCACCGCATTGCTTGCCATGCTGGTGGCGCTGCTGTTCACCGCCTACCGCATCCGCCGCGTCGGAGTGGCCCGATGAGCGCGGTGTTCGAACAGATCTTTCAGGTCGGCTTCCTGGCCGCGATCATCCGCATCGCCACGCCGCTTGCTTTCGCGACGCTTGGCGAAATGTTCTCCGAGCGCGCCGGCGTGCTCAATCTCGGCATCGAAGGCATCATGCTGTTGTCGGCGATGACCGGCTTCACCGCCACCAGCCTCAGCGGCAGCCTGTGGCTCGGCGTGCTCGTCGCCGTGCTGACCGGCATGCTGATGGGTGCGCTGCATGCGCTGTTCACGGTGGCGCTGGGCCTCAGCCAGCATGTCTGCGGCATTGGTGTCACGCTGTTCTCTTCGGGCCTCGCCTATTTCCTCTATCGGCTGATCTTCGGCCAGCAATCGGTGCCGCCAAGCATCAAGGGGTTCGAGACGCTGCCTATCCCGGTCCTCTCCAGCCTTCCGGTGCTCGGACCGGCGGTGTTCAACCAGTTTGCGCTGGTCTACATGGCGATCCTTGCCATTCCGCTGGCCGCCTTCGTCCTCTACCGCACGCCCTGGGGCCTGTCGGTGCGCATGGTCGGCGAAAATCCGCGCGCCGCCGACTCGGCCGGTGTCAGCGTCATCGCAACGCGCTTCCAGGCGGTCATCCTCGGCGGTGCGCTGATGGGGCTGGCCGGCGCCTTCCTGTCGATGGCGCAGTTCAACGCCTTCACCTTCGGCGTGGTGTCGGGGCGCGGCTGGGTGGCGATCGCGCTCGTCGTGTTCGGCCGCTGGGATCCGTGGCGTTCGGCAGGGGCTGCGCTGCTGTTCGCCTTTGTCGATGCCTTGCAACTGCGTATGCAGGCGAGCGGGCTGGGGCATATCCCCTACGAGGCATTCCTGATGCTGCCCTTCATCTTCACCATTGTCGCCATGGCTGTCATGTCGCGCAACGCGGTGGCGCCGTCAGCCCTGCTCAAGCCGTTTCGTCGCGAGGAGCGCTGACAGCCAAGGGCTGTCAGCGTCCCGCTGGTCACATCGCCGTAAACCCATTGTCGACGAACAGATGCGTGCCGTTGACGAAGCTGGATTCGTCGCTGGCCAGGTAAAGCGCGGCCCTGGCCACCTCTTCCGGCTCGCCGATACGGCCCTGCTGCGCGGCCAGTGCGGCGTCTGAGACATCGATGCCGAGCCGACCGAGATCGGCAACCTCGCGCAGGCCGTGCGGCGTGCGGATGAAGCCGGGGCAGACCGCGTTGCAGCGGATGTTGCGGTCGCGGAACTCGACGGCGATGGCGCGCGCGAACATGTGGCAGGCGCCCTTGGTGGTGTCGTAGAGCACCTCCATCGGCGTCGCCGCCACCGCCGAGATCGACGAGGTGCAGACGATCGAGCCGCCACCGGTCGATATCATGCCGGGCAGCACGGCGCGCGTCATCAGGAACATCGAGCGCACGTTGACGGCATGCAGCCAGTCCCACTCCTGCACCGTCGTCTCCAGGAACGGCTTTATGACGATGGTGCCGGCATGGTTGAACAGGACGGTGATCGGGCCGAGTTTTTCGGTCGCGCCCTTCACTGCCGCCTCGACCTGAGTTTCATCGGACACGTCGGCGACCCAGTGTTCGGCGATGTACCCCCGCGCGCGGATCGCCGCCGCGGTTGCGGCGGCTGCTTCGCCATTGCGGTCGATGATCGCCACCTTGGCACCTTCCGCGGCGAACAGCTCCGAAGCCGCTCCGCCCATCCCCGTCGCGCCGCCCGAAATGATGGCGACCTTGCCGGCCAGTCTCGCGCCCATTTTTCTGCTCCCCTGTCAGACGATTTCGTGTTTGCCGATCGGGCGATGCTATCGCGCGCGCTCCGGGCGGCCAATGCATGATTTGGGTGCGGCGAGGACAAGGCCACAGGTCCATTCAGGGCGAGAGCAATGCACGGCGTGCCGTGTCGAGCTGTGGCCAAAGCACGCCATCCCAGCAACTTGGTACCAATTCTTGATCAGATATCAGAGAATTATTCTGCCCATGCTCGAAAAATAGCAATCGACAAAGTCTACAAGTTTTATAGATTAACCGGCGAGACGGAGGTCGATATGTCCTATATCCAGAACGCTCAGACGGATCGCAGCAGCCAGAGGCTGGTCAATGCCCAGGCCTTTCGCCCGGCCTATGCCGGTGCTTTCGCCTACATCGTCTTTGCCCTTGCGTTCGTGTTCACCGGGGCAGTCGTTCTGGGCCTTATTCCCTGAGTCGTCGGATCGACGGGATTAGCTGCCCACCGCTTTCAGGCAATCGGAGTTGAATGAACCGGGTCCTCGGCGCGCTTTCGCGCGGCTGGGATTCGAATTTCACCGCATCAGTGATTCCAGAGATGGAGGAGATGGCAATGCCGATCGAGTTCACGCATGTTCCCGGGAAGAGCCATCCCGCTAGTGGCGCCGTTCCCTTTTTCTACGACTTTGCCGAGACCGCGACCAAGCTCGGGCTGATCGAGGACGGCGGCTTCCGCAAGATCGTCGTCGACGATTCGGCCGGGCTGCTGACCAATATGGATCTTGCAGGCCAGGTGCTGGACCGGACGTCTTCGCTGGAGGTCGTGCTCACCCATTGGGCGGGCGTGGTCGAACCGACGGTGGCGGCGCGCCAGCTGGCGTCGATCGACAGGAAAAGCGGCGGACGGCTGGCGCTCAGGATGATCAGCGAACCACTGAGCGACGACGACGCCGAAACGCGGCCGGTCGGGCACACCGTAATCTGGCAGCGCATCGACGAATATCTGGTCCTGCTGAAGCGCTTATGGTCGAACGACCGGCCGTTCGACCATGAGGGCGCGTTCTACAGCATCAAGGGCGGCTATGTGCCGCGCAAGGGTCCGCACGGTGCCGACCTGGTCATCCGCATGGGTGGGCAGTCCGGAACGGCGCTTAAGGTGGCCGGCCGGCATGCCGATGTCTTCGAACTGGCGCCGGGTTCGATCGACGAGGTCCGGCAGTTGATGGAGCGGGTACGCGCCGCCGCCGCCGAACATGGCCGGGCCGGCAGACTGCGCTTTGCGCTTCCGGTCAGGATTCACCGGGGCGCTGCCGCCGCCGGCCACAAGGCGGTCGATGTTGCCGGGCCGCCGGCGCAGGCCGCCCTGTCGCTGCTTGCCTATGCGGCTCTCGGGATCGATGAATTCATGATTATCGGCGTCGACACGCCGCGAGAGATCGCAACGGCCGGCCGTGAAACGATCGCCCTGCTGCGCAATTCGCTGGCGCGTCGTGAGGCGGAGGTGCCGCAGCCCGGGGCATATGCGCCGCGCGTCCCGCAAGTGGTGCGCGCAGCGGGCTGAGCAGGCGCCCTTGCAATCAACCTGTCGCGCCACTCAGCCGCGACAGGCCTTCGATGACGGCGGCAGACTCCGCTAGCGCGCCGAAGACGCCGTCCTCGACCGTCACCATATGAAGCGCTGCCTCATGGGCCTTTTGATCTCCGCTGGCACAGGCATCGGAAATCGTCAGGCACTGAAAGTTGCGGTCGCAGGCCTCGCGCAGCGTGGTGTGGACGCAGACATCCGTCGTGCAGCCGGTGAACATCAGATGCGTGATGCCTTGCGCGCGCAGCACAAGCTCGAAATCCGTATAGGTGAAGGCGCTGTTGCAGGTCTTGTCGACGACGACGTCCTGCGGCGCGACATCGATCTCCGGAACGATCTGAAACCCCGGGCCTGAACGGAGCAGGATTTCGGTGCCTTCGAGACCGGCGCGCTTGCGGCGCCATTTCTCGTAAGGTGTCATGTCGGCCATGTCTGCCCGATAGCCCTGCCTCGTGTGGATGATCCTGACACCGGCCTTGCGGGCGGCGGCGATCAGCCGGCCCACGGTCGGCAGGATCGCCCTCAGTGGCGAGGGGTCATATCCCTGCCTGGCAAAATAGCCCGTCGTCGACAGGAAATCCTGCTGCAGGTCGATGACGACGAGCGCGGTGTTTTCGGCGACCAGCCTGCCGTCATAAGGGAAGTCGAAGGGCGTCGCCTTGATCATCTTTGGCTCCCGTTTTTTGGACCGGCACCATAGCACTTTGCAACAACGCGACGACACCAGATGCCGGCGGCGCGGATCCGAATTTCGCGCCGATATTGACGGTCGCAACCAATTGTTGATCGTTACACTCACCTTCAATGTTGACTAGCAATGTCATGTTTTATAATCAACCTGGCATCGGCCTGCCGACAACCAGTATCTGGAATTGCGGCGGCCGTACTGGAGAAGAGCCATGACCGTGGCTGGAATTGATGCCCAGACGGCCTTCCACATCGACGCGGTGCGCTTTGCTGTCGGCGAGCGGACGCTGCTCGGTCCGGTTTCGCTCGATCTGGAGGGCCTTCGACAGCAATGGAACTGACTTTGCCGCACGATCTGTCGCCATGGGGCATGTTCATGGCGGCCGATATCATCGTCAAGGCGGTGATGATCGGGCTGGCCTTCGCCTCCCTCGTCACCTGGACGGTATGGCTGGCCAAATCGCTGGAGATTTTCGCCGGTAAGCTGCGCATCCGTCATGCCGTACGGGCGATCAGCGATGCCGCCACCTTGAAGCAGGCCAGCCGTGCGCTCGACCGCAGCGTCGGCCCCGGCGCGCTTCTGGTGCGGGCCGCGGCGGCGGAGGTCGCACTCTCGGCCGGAGCGCTCGAACATGTCTCGGGAGACGGGCTGAAGGAACGGGTCACCTCGCGCCTGTCGCGCATCGAGGCGGCGGCGTCACGGCGCATGTCGCGTGGCACCGGCCTGCTGGCGACGATCGGCTCGACCGCGCCTTTCGTCGGGTTGTTCGGTACCGTCTGGGGCATCATGAACGCCTTTATCGGCATCTCGCAGGCGCAGACCACCAATCTCGCCGTGGTCGCGCCTGGCATCGCCGAAGCGCTGCTGGCCACGGCGATGGGTCTTGTCGCTGCCATACCGGCTGTCGTCATCTACAACGTCTTTGCGCGCTCGATAGCCGGCTACCGGCAGATCCTCGCCGATGCCTCGGCGGGTGTCGAACGGCTGGTCAGCCGTGACCTCGACTTCCGCAGTGTCGCGCCGGCAACGGCGATGGCCGCGGAATGATGGTGGCGGACTAGCGGAGCAAGGCCATGGCAAGGAGAATCCGACAGACCATGGACGACGATCTCGAGGAAAGCCACGAGATCAACGTCACCCCGTTCATCGATGTCATCCTGGTGCTGTTGATCATCTTCATGGTCGCCGCACCGCTGGCGACGGTGGATGTCAATGTCGATCTTCCGGGCTCGACCGCTATGCCCGCGCCGCGGCCGGAAACACCGTTGTTCCTGACGCTGAAGGACGATCTGACGCTGGCGATCGGCAACGACAGTGTCCCGCGCCCGGCTTTCGCCGCCACGTTGGACAGCAGGACGAAGGGCGACAAGCAAACGCGCATCTTCCTGCGCGCCGACAAGGCGGTGGCCTATGGCGACCTGATGGAGGCGATGAACCTGCTGCGCCGGGCGGGCTATCTGAAGATCGCGCTGGTCGGCCTGGAAACGGGTCCCGCGGCCGATGCCCCGGCGCCCGCCACCACGAGAGCAGCAGTGCCATGACGCAAGCGGCCGCCTTGCCCTTGGTCGAGTTGTCGCGCTTCAGCCGCCGCGACCTTGGCTTGTGGGCGGGTGCGGCCGCGCTGGTGCTTGGAGCGCATGTCGCGGTCGCTTATGCCGTGCAGAACTTCAGCATGGTCGACGAAGCCGATGGTGGCCCGCCACCGGCCCAGGTGATCGAGATGGCCCCGATGGTGGTGATGCCGGCGGTCGAGGAACAGGTGGCCGTGCTGGACGCGGTGACACCCGATCAGACCGAGCCGACGCCCGAACTGGTCGAGAAGGCACAGCCGGTTGTCGAACAGCGGCAAGTCGTCCCGCCCGATGAGACCGAACCCACCCAGACCGAGGTGGCTGAACAGGTCGACCAGCCGTCGCCGGATGAGGTCGTCCCCGATATTGTCGAGGCCGTCGCACCCGACGTGGCTATTCCATTGCCACAACCCAAGCCGGTCGAGGCCAAGGCGAAAAAGCCTGTCGACAGACCAAAACCGCGGCCGAGGAAGGAGACAGCGGCGCCGCCGAACACGGCGAGCATCGCCAGCGCCGATGCGAGGCCGGCCGCCAGGACGGCCGCGCCGAAGTCGGCGGAATCGGCATCGCGGTCCGGCGATTCCAGCAAATGGGACTCCCGCCTGGGGGCCTGGATCAAGCGGCACACGCGCTATCCCAGTTCAGCCAAGGCCCGAGGCGTGGAAGGCAAGCCGTATGTCGCCTTCACGGTCGACTCGTCCGGCCGGGTCCTGTCTGCCAGGCTCACCCGTTCCTCCGGGGATGCCGATCTGGACCGTGCTGCGCTCGCCGTGCTGCAAGGCGCCACCGTGCCGGCACCGCCGCCGGAACTTGGCGCGCCCCAAAGCCGCACGGCACCGTTCGTGTTCAGCCTGCGCAACTAAGGTCTGTTGATATTCAGATGAGGCCGGCCTGCAAATGCAATCAAGGCCGCAATGGCGGCCGCATCGGACGGCCTGCCTTGATGATGTTGGCGACCTCGGTATCGGCCTGTTCGAACCAGTAGATCATGTCGGCTCGCCAATATCGGCGGCGGCTCTTTTCAGCAGCGGCAGCAGGCCTTGCAACGCGCACAGTGTCTCCCAGCGGTTCGGCCGGAAGGTCGACCTGCTCCCGCGCACGCGGCCGACGATCGCATGTGGCTACGCTCTCCTTGCGTGAGCGCGATTGTCCTTTGGCTGCGCCTTGGGATGTAGCGGGTTGCCGCTGAGCTGCGGATGCCTGGCCGGCCGTGCGCCGCGAAGGACGTCGAAGGCTTCGGCATAGGCCATGCCCAGCAGATAGGAGATCATGGGAAAACGGCTTGCCTCGGCCATCTGCACGAGCTCGTTGGTCATCGACGAGATATATTGAAGACTATCGATCTCCGACTGACGTAAGGATTGGTTTGGCACGTGCTTCTCCTGTCATCTGGTGGAACTCAGGGAACGCGTCACTCGCATGATAAGCCGACTAATTGATGGACTGACCGGCCGTAGGTGGCATGCTTGCGGGGTCGAGATGGTCAAGGCAAAGATCGGGGCATCGGTAAGGCGAGCGAGACCAGGCAGGCGCTTGATCGCCGAATGACTGAGCGGCGGTGGGGCATGCCGACAGGCCATGATTGGTCGCCGCAAGCATCATATTCTGGCCGATACGGTCGGTCCTGCGAAAAGAAGACAGTCTGCGTGCCGGCGGCAATCGTCAGCTTTCGAGCGGGGGTCACTTTCCTGGCCATTTTCATCCTTCCTGACCCTCATGGGACCCGTTGAAAGACCCTAAAAACGAGGATCCACGACAAGAAAGGTAAGGTCGAAAGAGTTAATGGTTTGTTAAAATTGCAATAAAGCAGCGCGCAAAAGGCGTTCGTGCGACGTATCTTTCCTGACGGTTAAGTGTAAAATATCGATTTTGTTCAGATGCAGAGTTTGACAATCGTTGGTATGCGCTCTTTTGGTGCATTTTTATTCTTATTTAGCGTAAACAGCGTGGCCGGGAGGGCTTAGCCCGTGCCGGGTGAGGCTGACCACCAGTTGGTCGACGCTCGGATCGTCGAGCCTGACGACATGTGCCATGCTGATGGCGTGCCTCGGGCGGATGTTGGATATGTCGCGCCGCATGATGACGGACACGAATGCCGGCCAAGCCTCGGTCAGAAGCATGGCCTTGCCCGTCAGCGTCGGTTCGGAGATGGGGGCCTATTGCACGGAGATCAGCGACGGCTCGCCAGTCTGGCGGCGGTTGATGCCGCTGAAATAGATCCAGTTCAGACGCGAGGTCGCCTCCCCATGGTGGTTGCCGCGCGCCTGTGCCCATGCCGATCCCCGCCGTTCCGACCATCCGGTGACCCTTCTGAAGGTGACCAGTTTCGGCTTCGCGCCGCACGAAGGTCACCGATCGCATCAACGGGTCGGGGTGGTGCGGAATCGAAAAAATAGGCGAAATAGGTGCCTCCCGCGATCGATGGACTGGGAGGGCGGATCATCTGAGGGAATAGGCTCTCGGAAATTGGCGGCAGGCCACGCCCCCTGGGCTCGGGGACACCGGGATCCCGGTACAGTTCAGCTTCATCGACCCGGAAGTAGTGGCATATCAGCTTGGCGGTGGCCTTGTTAGGAACGGTCTGTGCTTGCAGGTAGCGTTCGAACTGCGGTAACGACGCCTTCCAGGCCCGCCGCGATGTTGACGCCGTCACCCATGAGGTCGCCGTCGCTCTCCTCAACGACGTCTCCTGTGTGGATTCCGATGCGAAACTCAATAGGGCGCTCGATCGTAACACCTGCATTGCGTTCGAGCATGGCGGCCTGCACCTCGATGGCACCGCGTCGACGATCAAGCGACCGGTCGTAGCGGCAACGCTGTCGAGGCACAGTCTGCCGCCTGTCGCGAATTGACCTTGATGTCCCCAGATGCCATTATGGAATGGTAGCTGATTGCGAAGACAAGACTTCTTGCTGCGGCGTCCGATCCCCTTAAACGCGCGGCTGGCAGCCTGCCTTAGTCGACTACCCATGCTGATTTGCGTCTTGCGGTTGGGTGGCATGAATTGAGCCCAACGAACGAGACCGGCGACTGCTTTGGTGTTCAATTCTCGGACGGTTCGGTGGAGGAGCAAATGGCCAAAGACGTAGACACAAGTGCAGCCCCGCCAAGTGCTGAGCAACTGCGACTGGCTCTTCTGAAGGAGCAGATGGTAGAGGCAGACAAGCAGGAAAAACTGCGAGCGAGAGAGAATGAGGAACTCACGAAGTTTACAAACAGTTTCCTGAAGGACCAAGTGAACGACGATGAAATCGCAATGGTCCGCCGCCTGGTGATGAACGCTGTCAAGAATGGCAAGTACGAAGCACTAGTATACAGCTTCCCTTCGGACCTGTGTACCGATAGCGGCCGAGCCATCAACAGCTCCGATCCGCAATGGACCGAAACCCTCCAGGGTAAAGCCAAGCAATTCTACCAGCGCTACCTGGACATTGGGAAGCCGCAAGGTTACAAGCTCAAAGCCATGGTTATTAACTTCCCGGGCGGAGTTCCTGGTGACATCGGCCTCTTCCTCAATTGGGCGCCGGAACGCAAATAAAAACCGGTGGTGGTTTCTGAAGTGGCTGGTCAGAACACGTCCGGAACCACGTTGCGCGGAGTCGCATCGTCCACGAAGTCGTCGGGTCGCTTTTGGCGTTTGCTGAAGTTCGGTTTTTCGTACTCGACGCGCTCATAGGGGATTGAGCTCAGAATGTGGGAGATGCAGTTGATGCGCGCGCTCTTCTTGTCGTTCGACGGCACGATCCACCAGGGCGCATGCCTTGTGTCTGTTGCACGGATCATTTCGTTGTAGGCGTGGGTGTACTCCCACCAACGATTGTATGACTCAACATCCATCGGGCTCAGTTTCCACTGCCGAAGGGGGTCGTCGGCGCGCTGCCGGAAACGCCGTTCCTGCTCTTCCTCACTCACATCGAGGAAGTATTTGAGCAACGTTACGCCGCCTTCTACAATGGCGGCCTCAAGAGTCGGTAACTGTTCGAGAAAGCGTCGCGCCTGCTTGTCGCTGCAGAAACCCATGACGCGTTCGACGCCGGGACGGTTGTACCAGGAGCGGTCGAATATGACGACCTCGCCTGCCGCAGGAAAGTGCGCGAAGTAGCGCTGCATATAGAGTTGGGTCTTCTCCCGATCGGTCGGCGCCGGCAGCGCGACGACCCGGAACACCCGCGGGCTGACCCGCTCGGTCAGGCGCTTGATCACTCCCCCTTTCCCGGCGGCGTCACGGCCCTCGAAAACGATCGCGATGCGGGCGCCAGTCTTCTTCACCCAAGCCTGAAGGTGAGCAAGCTCAATATGCAACCGGGCGAGTTCTTTCGCATAATTTTTCCCTTCCGATTTTTCCTCCACATGCTCAGATACGACGGCCGACTTGTTCTTCTTCTTACCCATGGGTTCCTCCCTTCAACACAACTCACACGGTGCAAATTCCTTGAACTGTCATGCGCGGGCCTCGAACGCATGATACGCGTCTTCGAGAATGTCGAAAACCATGTCGGAGCCGATGTGCTCGATCACGCCGGCCCGAACAAGGATGTCCCGCGCTTCGGCATGAAGGTCCGCTAGGCCAAACCTGATCCCGCGATTGCGCAATTCGTCAAATAGCTCCTCCAGCATTGCCGCTGCCGAGCTGTCGATCTGGGAAATTGCACTTGCATCGATCAGCAGCCAGCGGGTGTCGATCGGCAATTCCTCGGCAATGGACCGCAGCCGCGATGCGACGTAATCGGTGTTGAAGAACAGCAGGCTGCCCTGGACAAGGCAAACAGCAAGGCCGGGCACCTGACGGGCCTCGGGCGTTCGATGCAGTTTGTAGAAGCCGTCATGGCCTGGAACACGGCCGAGCATGGCGTCGCGGGGAAACATCAGCTTGCGCAGAACATAGACGAGCGTCGCACCGATCGCGATGACGACCCCGTTGAGCACGCCCAGACCGATCGGACCCCACATCGCGATGAGCGCGAAGACGAACTCCATGCGGCTGATGCGCCAAATCTGCCTAAGGGCCGCGAGATCGATCAGGCTGATTGCAGTAGCCGCAAGAATCGCCCCGAGCGCAGGGATCGGGATAATCCTTAGGGTCTGCCCGAGAAACAGCAGTGTCGCGATCAGGGCCGCGGCAGCCACGATGCTCGAAACTTGCGAGCGTCCGCCAACGGACAAGTTAACCGCCGTGCGCGAGTCGGAGGCCGTAACCGGGAAGGCGCCGAAAAGGCTCGCGCCTATGTTCGCAGCGCCAAATCCGATGAGTTCGCGATTTGGATCGACCGGGTAGCCGCCTATTGCCCCAAAGCTGCGGGCCGTAATGATGCCGGCGCCGTAGCTCACGACGAAGATCGCCGCAGCGCCGAGGACCAGCGTCTGGATCGGAAGGCCAGCAATCGCTGGCAACGACAACGAGGGCAACCCTGTCGGAATATCGCCGACTACGGCAATGCCGCGTCCTTCAAAGTCGAAGACGGCTGAAAGCACTACGGCGAGGACCACAACCAGCACTGGCCCGGGAACCGGAAAACGCATGATCCGTACGATCTGCAACAAACCGAACATCCCCATGGCCAGCAGGAGAGACTGCCAATGTATCGATCCGGCCTTGCGCAGAAGTTCGAGGACCGGTCCGAGCAGGCCTTCCGCCTCGATCTTGACTCCGGTGAAGCGACCGATTTGCCCGATCAGGATCGAAAACGAGATACCGATGAAGAACCCCGTCAGAATGGGGCGCGAGAGGAAGGTCGCAAGAACGCCGAGCCGAAGCACCCACGCCGCCAGGCACAACAGCCCAACGCCAAGCGCAAGGACTGCTGCGACCGCTGTTCGGTCCACTTCGAGCCCGACTGGCACGCTCGCTGTAACGGCAACTAAAACCGCCGCGAGCACCGTCATCGTAGCCGCGTCCGGGCCGACTATGAGCTGACGCGAGGGGCCAAAGATCGCGTAGGCCACCAGCGGCGCGATACTCGCGTAGATGCCGGTCTCTGGCGGCAGGCCCGCTATCGCGGGGTAGGCGATGGCACTGGGAAGCCCAACCGCGGCAACTGCAAGCCCGGCGGAAACATCGCTTCGCACCCAGCCCAGTTGATAACCGGAAAGGCTTGTAGGCATGGGAAGGCGCACGCCCACCGGGTTGAATCCTTAGCTGGCATAGCAATTTTATTATGCGTAAACTAAGTCTACAGATTTGTAAAAGGCCTGACAACAATCAGTCATGAGCGAGATCGAGTTAAAATTTCTCCTCGACGAACCGACGTCGACCCAACTGAGCGCGCGCGTGAAGGCGCTTAAGCTGGCTACTGGCCACCCGAAAACCAGGACGCTCAGAAGCATCTATCTCGACACCCCTGGTCATGCGCTGAAGAAGGCAGGAGTCGCGCTCAGACTCCGGCGCGACGGGCGACGTTGGATACAGACCGTCAAGACCAAGCCAGAGCTGCATGGCGGCTTGTCGGAGGTTGGCGAGGTGGAGAATCCGGCTCCGGGCGGACGGCCATGTCTCGAAGCGATTCCCGACGCAGCGGTCCGGGAGGAGGTCATTCGCCGCGTGAACGGCGCGCCGCTTGAGCCCGTCTGCGAGACCGTGATCAGGCGTTCCGTCAGCGAGCTGTCCCTTGAGGACGGCACGCGTGCGGAACTGGCAATAGACATCGGCGAAATCCACGCGGGGGAGCGCTCGGCCGAGTTGCGTGAACTCGAGATCGAACTCATCGAGGGCAGCCTGGGCGGACTGTTCGACATCGCGCATCTACTGTTTCCAGACGGGGGCCTGAGGTTCTCCTGCCTTTCCAAGGCGGCGCGCGGCTATCTCCTCGCGGAACAGGGATGGATCGACCCGCCGCTCGCGCCCCGCAATGCCGAGGACGTTGCGCTCGATCGGGCTCAGATCGCCGAGCAGGCGGCACGCGACGTCCTTCGCGAGTGCCTCGAGCAGATCGCCACGAATGTCGTGGTCATCCGAAAGCTGGACGATCCCGAAGGGCCGCATCAGTTGCGGATCGGCCTGCGTCGATTGCGAAGCGCGTTCTCTGCCTGCGTTTCCGTTCTGAAGAGCCCGGAAATGACGCGGCTCAACATGGAAGCCCGCTGGCTTGGTCAGGAGGTCGGGCGTCTCAGGGATATCGACGTGGTGGCGAACGACATCGTGCGACGGGAGGCCGAGGCCCACGTGGATGAACCGGGTTTGCCGCCCCTGGCCGATGCTCTCTCGCGGCAGGCGGGGCGGCAGCGTGATCACCTTCGCAAGCTTCTCCCCGAGGCGCGCGTGCAGGCGTTCCTGATCGACCTAGCGCGGTTCGTGGAGGCGCGAGGCTGGCTCGTTCCTCAGGATTTTGGCCAGACCGAGCGGCTTGCAGCGCCGGTCGTCGAGTTGGCCGGCAAGGCACTCAGCAAGCGCTGGAAAAAGGTTAGCAAGCGCGCGCACGGACTTGAGACCTTGACGGTTGAGCAACGCCACGACCTGCGGAAAGAGCTGAAGACGCTGCGCTATGCGGTTGAGTTCTTCTCTCCCTTGTACCCGGCGAAACGTGTTGAACAGTTCCTGAAGCAATTGAAGAAACTTCAGGCGGTCTTCGGCGACCTGAACGACGCGGCGATGGTCAGAGCCATGTTGACGGGGGCGGAAGCGCACGGCGCCGGCGATCCGACCGCGCAACGCGCCATCGGATGGGTGATCGGGGCGAGCCAGGCGCGTGCCGAATTCGGCTGGGCTGGCGCAAAAACCTTGTGGGAAAACCTGGATGAGATCCGCCCCTTCTGGAAGTAACTCGGCACCGCGACCGACATGTCTGACACAAGCGCCAATGGGTGCCTAATTAGTCTTGGTTGAAACGCGTCGTATAATGCTGAATGGCCGCCCGAACATTGGAAAATAGGCGCTCGGGTCCCAGCCGATTGGCGAAGCCTGAGGCCCGGATGTATTCAAGTACGCTGGGGTTCAGCCCTACCAGCCAACACGTCAAGCCTTGCGCAGTCATGCGGCGTTCACCCTCCATCAACATCTGGAGGGCTGAATACTCGATGTCGAAAACCCGGCTCATGTCGAGCGCGAGGACACGCGGTTTATGCTCGGCGACCAGGGTCTGGATCCGATCCGCGACCCGTTGAGCATTGGCGAAGAAGAGCCGTCCCTCAGGCCGAAGGATCAACAGGCCCTCGAATGTCTCGTCGTCCGGGTGCTCGGACGACAACGGCCGGAGTAGGTCGGCTCCCCGTTTGCGGCCGATAACGTAGACGTTTGGGTTCGCCGCCTGACTGGTCAAGCCCGCCAGCGACAGGACAATCGCCACGACGATGCCCTGGAGCGTGCCGAAGGCAAGCACGCCAAGGAAGGCCGCCAGCGCCCATCGAAACTCCATTCGCCGGACCTTGCGGATGGAGATGAACTCGGCCGGCTGAATTAGTCCAATCGAGTAGACGATCACGATTGCCGCCAGCACGGACTGCGGCAACAGGCTGAGCAGAGGGGCAAGTAGCAGCATGGTGGCCGCTGCGGCGGCGGCCGTGACGAGCGACGCCATCTGCGTGTGTCCGCCGACCGCGCGGACCACGGCGGTCTGGGAGGTACCACCCCCCGCCGGCATGGCGCCGAACAAAGCGCCTGCCAGGTTGGCGGCGCCAGTTGCAAGAAGCTCGCGGTCGGGCTTGATGGGTGGCTCGGCGGGGTCGGCAAAGGCTCGGCCGGCGGCGATCGTTTCGGTGAAGCTCATCAATGCGATGCCGAGAGCGCCGGGCAAGAGTTGCTGGACAAGGCTGAGACTGGGCAAGGTGACCGACGGGAGCGACTGTGGAATGAACCCCACGGTGGCAACACCCAAGGAATCCAAGCCAAGGAACCACGAAAGCACGATCCCGGCACTCACCACGACCAGGGGAGCTGGCGAATGGGGCCAGAGCCGCTCCATGGCCAACAGCGCGAGTATTGCCGCGATGGCAATGATCAGAGTGAGCACCGACATGTCGGGCAAATGGTGCGCCACACTCAAAATGTCGCGGAGGAAGCCTTCCTTCGCAATGTGCACGCCAAGCAGCTTCGGCACCTGATCGAGTACGATCACAAGGCCGATGCCGGCCTTGAAGCCGGTTAGAACGGGAGACGAGATGAAATTGGCGATGAACCCGAGGCGAAGCACGGAGGCCCCGATCAGCAGGGCTCCGGTCAGCGCGGTGAGCGTCGCAGTCGCGGTGATCAGCCTGCCCGGGTCACCGTCCGGAACTGCGAGCCCGAGCTGTGTCCCGGCGAGGATCGCAAGGGTGGTCGTAGAGCTTACACTCAGGACACGCGATGTGCCTAGCAGCGCATAGACGATCATCGGCACGAACGCCGTGTAAAGCCCGATACTTACCGGCAGGCCCGCAACCGTCGCGTAGGCCATCGCCTTAGGCAGGACGACGGCTGCGGCCGTCAGACCTGCGACCACATCGAGGCGTTGGACTGCAACGACCGAGGGAGTTCTCACGCCGCTTTGCCAGCGCTCGTTAATCGAGCGACCTTGTTGATGTCAGTTATGGGTTCTCAACATAGCGCGTAACTCCTCGGCAAGGAAGGGCGCTCAATTACGCACCGTCCTGGGCTCTAATCAGTTGGCAGTGCGGTCCGCCTTCAAATGAAAGCGGATGAGGCAGCGGCAGCTTGACGGGCGGGCGATCCAGTGGTGCCGGGCAGCCGAAACTATTCTGGACAATGCGGTAACAAGGGGATCATATAAATGCGCGTAGGCGTATTTGTGTTCAACTAAGTGGGGGACACTTGATATGGTTGCACAGCTCACAACAGGCGAACGCCAGCTTGCGATCGTTGTTCTCTCGCTTGTCGCCCTCCTAGGGCTGGCCATGGCTGCCGCCGGGCGCGCAGACCCAATCGGCGTGCATGGCTTCATCGTTTTGGCAATTTGCTGTGGTCTCATTTTTGTGGTGCTCGGCGCGTATTACGCACCGGAGCCGTCTCCAGAACGGCTGGAGCATTACTATGACGACCCCAGCAAGGTCGGCATTGTGCTCACCATGGCCTGGGCGGTGGTCGGCATGTTCCTCGGCGTCTGGGTCGCAAGCTTGCTCGCATGGCCGGACCTGACCTTCGATGCCGCATGGGCGAGCTTCGGCCGCCTGCGCCCCGCCCATACCAGCGCCGTCATCTTCGGCTTTGGCGGCAACGCCCTGATCGCTACCTCCTTCCACGTTCTCCAGCGCACATCCCGGGCGCGGCTGCCGGACCAGTTCAGCCCATGGTTCGTGCTCATCGGCTACAATCTGTTCTGCGTGGTCGCGGCGACGGGCTACTTCATGGGCGTGACACAATCCAAGGAATACGCCGAGCCCGAATGGTACGCCGATATCTGGCTGGTCATCGTCTGGGTGACGTATTTCGCCATCTACTTACGCACGCTCGCGCGGCGGAAGGAACCGCACATCTACGTCGCCAACTGGTACTATATGGCCTTCATCCTGGTCGTTGCGATCCTGCACATCGTCAACAATCTTGCCGTCCCGGTATCGTTCGGACACGCCAAGAGCTATTCCGCGTTTTCGGGCGTCCAGGATGCGATGATCCAATGGTGGTACGGCCACAACGCCGTCGCATTCTTCCTTACGGCCGGCTTCCTCGGCATGATGTATTACTACCTGCCGAAGCGGGCCGGGCGGCCGATCTATTCGTACCGGCTTTCGATCATCAGCTTTTGGGGCATCACCTTCATGTATATGTGGGCGGGCTCCCACCACTTGCACTACACGGCCCTGCCGCAATGGGTTCAGACTCTTGGCATGACGTTCTCGCTGGTGCTGCTCGTGCCTTCTTGGGCATCGGCCGGCAACGCACTCGCCACGCTTAACGGCGCCTGGTACAAGGTTCGCGACGACGCGACCCTGCGCTTCATGATGGCCGCGGCGGTTTTCTATGGACTGACCACGTTCGAGGGGTCGTTCCTGGCCATTCGCCCGGTCAACTCGCTATCCCACTACACTGACTGGACCGTCGGACACGTACACGCCGGCGCGCTTGGCTGGGTCGCGCTGATAACGTTCGGCTCGATCTACTGTATCGTTCCGTGGCTCTGGAAGCGCGAGCGCATGTATTCGGCGCGGCTGGTCGAAGTCCATTTCTGGTTGGCCATTATTGGAACGGTTATCTACGCCTTCGCGATGTGGAATTCCGGCATTCTGCAAGGCTTAATGTGGCGGACCTACAACGAGAACGGAACGCTGACCTACTCCTTTGTGGAGTCTATGGTCGCCATGCATCCCTACTACATCGCGCGCGCCTTTGGCGGCCTGCTGTTCCTGATGGGCGCCGTCGTCGGCTCCTACAACATCTGGATGACGATCCGTGGCGAGGCGGAGGTCGCCTCGGAGTCCGCAGACCTCCCCGAGCCCAGGCTCGCGTCCGCGCCGGGGGAGTAGGACATGGCCGAATTTCATCGCAAGATTGAACGCAACGCCATGGGCTTCGTTCTGGCCATCGTCGTCGTCGCCAGCATTGGCGGCTTTGTCGAGATCGCTCCACTGTTCACGATCGACGACACGGTCGAGAACGTGCCGGACATGCGGCTCTACACCCCGCTGGAGCAGGCTGGGCGCGACATCTACACGCGCGAAGGTTGCTACGCCTGCCATTCTCAAATGATCCGAACACTGCGCGACGAAGTCGAACGCTACGGTCCTTATTCGCTCGCCGTTGAATCAAAATACGATCATCCGATGTTGTGGGGATCAAAGCGCACGGGACCGGATCTGGCCCGCATCGGCGGAAAATATTCTGACGCCTGGCAGGTCGCCCACCTGATCAATCCCCGCGACGTCGTGCCGGAATCGGTCATGCCGAAATATGGCTGGCTGCAGCGCAATGCGCTCAGGATCGACGACCTCGGCGAGCATTTGGCCGCTCTCAGAGATGTCGGCGTTCCCTATACCGACGACATGATTGCCAATGCGACCCAGGATGCGCTCGGCCAAGCCGCAGCCGATGGTGATTTCGCCGCCGGCGTTGTCAAGCGCTACGGAGAAGCAACGCAGGTCAGGGCTTTTGACGGCGATCCGGCGACCATCACCGAAATGGATGCGCTGGTCGCCTATCTCCAGATCCTTGGCCACCTGACCGACGCTGCCCACAAGCAGGCGGCAGCCGCGGAGCCTGCAACATGATCCTCCATGACACCGTCGTCGCCTTCACGAAAAGCTGGGGGCTGTTCTACCTGATCGGCATGGCAGTTGGCGTCCTGATCTATGTTTTCTGGCCTTCGAACTTAGGGCGGTTCCACAAGGCAAAGAAGAGCATCCTCGATGAGGACGACAAGCCATGGAAGTAGGCGAACGCGATCCCGTCAGCGGCCAGCTAACGACGGGGCATGAATGGAACGGCATAAAGGAGCTCTATACCCCAGTCCCGCGGGTCGTGATTTTCTTTCTAGTCGTCACGACCCTGTTCGCGGTGGGATACTGGATTCTCATGCCGGCTTGGCCTTTGGGCCGGACCTACACGAAGGGCCTGCTCGGGATCGACCAGAAGACGACGGTCGAACGCCAGGTCGAAGAGGCCACCGCCGAACGCACGGTATGGACGAAGCGG
Organism: Mesorhizobium waitakense; assembly: GCF_056431085.1. Lineage (NCBI taxonomy): Bacteria > Pseudomonadati > Pseudomonadota > Alphaproteobacteria > Hyphomicrobiales > Phyllobacteriaceae > Mesorhizobium > Mesorhizobium waitakense. The sequence goes on from NZ_JBWKME010000147.1 coordinate 46,627, forward strand.
ATTGACGAGATGGATTTCGCGGCGATCAGGGCCGATCCGGCGCTGATGGAAACCGTGCATGAAGCCGGAGCGACGCTTTTTAAGGACAATTGCGGGGCATGCCACGGAGCTCGTGGCACGGGAGGTAAAGGGTTTCCCGACCTGACAGCAGCCGCATGGCTATGGGGCGGCAATCCAGAGACGATCGCCGAAACGCTACGCGTTGGGATCAATTCAGCGCATGACGAAACACGGGTCTCGCAGATGCTCGCCTTCGGCCGTGACGGAATCCTCAACCTACCACAGATCAACGATGTGCGTGCCTATGTTCAGTCTCTCGGCGGGTCGACCGAAACGACCGTCGCTTCGCCTGAAACCGTTTCTCGCGGAAAGGAAGTCTTTGTCGCGAACTGTGTCGCCTGTCATGGAGAGGATGCCAAAGGCAAACAAGACGTCGGCGCTCCTGATCTCACCGATGCCAGTTGGATCTATGGGGGAGACAGCGAGTCGATCCACACGTCGATCTATTCGGGGCATCAGGGACAGATGCCGTCCTGGGAGCAGCGCCTTTCGACGACCCAACGCAAGATCCTCACACTTTTTGTCCTGTCACTTTCGGAGAAAGGATCGTGACGGTCGCCGCTGAAAAAACAGAAACAGGGATCGCTCCAAGAGCATTCTGGCGCGGCAAAGCCCTGGCGATCGTCTTGGTTGTCGTTGGACTAGCCACATTCACCGCTGCTAACGGGCATTTCCTCTACATGGCAATCATGTCGCAGCCGGACTGCGTTCCACACAGCAAGGTGTCACGATCCGACATTCCAGGAGGCCTCTACCAAGCCGCCGATCCGGCTTGCTGAAGGCCTTGCGAAATAACGGCAATGAACAAGGCAGGGTAGGAAGGAACATCGCAATGAGCAATGTCGATTTGGCAGGCGATGGCGCCACCTTCGTGGGGGCCCGCAATCGCCATCTTCCAGCCGGCGCCCCCCTTGGCTGGCTGCGCGCCGGTTGGCGTGACCTCATGGCAGAGCCTGGTTCCAGCCTTGCCTATGGTCTCTCTGTGTTCATCGTTTCAGTCGCGATCGTCGCAGGCCTTTTCTTCCTCGGTCTGGACTACATCCTGTTTCCCGCCATCGCTGCCTTCATGGTCGTCGGTCCGCTTGTCGCCATTGGTCTCTACGAAAAGAGCCGGCTGATCGAGGCCGGCGAACCGGTTTCGCTGTGGCGCATGATCTTCGTCAGGCCAGCCTCCGGCGCCCAGGTCCTGTTCACCGGCGTCATCATGCTGGGGCTGGCCTTGCTGTGGATGCGCGCCGCCGTCATTCTTTTCGCGCTGTTCTTTGGTTTGCGGCCGTTTCCAGGCCTCGACCATGTTGCTTCGATGCTGTTCACCACGGGCATCGGTTGGGCCATGCTCGTAACGGGCACCGTCGTCGGCGGGGTTTTCGCGGCGTTTTCCTTTGCGATCAGCGTTTTCTCCGTCCCGATGCTCCTCGACGAGCGGACGGACGCTTTTACGGCAATGGGCATGAGCATCTCTCGCGTCTGGAACAATCGGCCTGTCATGATCGCTTGGGGCGCGATTGTGCTTGTGCTGACCGCGATCGGATTGCTGACGGCAATGATAGGCCTGATCGTCGTGTTTCCGCTGCTCGGGCACGCCACGTGGCACGCCTACAAGGCGATCAAATGACGTCGGCTGTGCTCAGGCGGCAAAAGGCTGATGGCTCATGAGCTGTTGCGCGCCCGGTGCGGAGGCGGCGTTGTCGATCGCCGGGATTGATCCTGGGTCGAACCCGGCGGAGGAAATCCGCCTGGCCAGCCGTGATCTCGGTAACGGCGCCCGCCAGATCGAACTTTCGGTCCCCGGTGTCCATTGCGCGGCCTGCATCGCCTCGGTCGAAAGAACCTTGTCGACATTGCCCGGTGTGGAATTTGCCCGCGTGAACCTCTCTATGAAGCGCGTCACGGTGAATTGGCGTGCGGCGGAAATCAGCTCGCCCGATCTGATCGGGGCTCTGCGCGCCGCCGGCTACGATGCACATGTATTCTCGACCGAATCCGATCCACGCAATCCTGAGTATTCGCGGCTCATCCGGGCCCTCGCGGTTGCCGGGTTCTCGGCGATGAACATCATGCTTCTGTCCGTATCTGTGTGGTCGGGCGCCGATGTGGGCACACGCCAAGCCTTCCACTTGATATCGGCGGTGCTTGCGTTACCTGCGTTGATCTACTCGGGGCGGATTTTCTATGCCTCTGCGTGGTCTGCGCTTCGCCACCGACGGACCAACATGGACGTGCCGATATCGGTCGGTGTTACACTTGCCTTCGCGCTTAGCCTTTACGACACCGTTCACAACGCACCTCATGCATATTTCGATGCTGCGACATCGCTTCTGTTCTTCCTGCTGATCGGCCGTACACTCGATCATGTGATGCGCGAAAAGGCGCGCTCGGCGGTGTCTGGCCTGGCCAGGCTGGCGCCCGCCGGCGCAACGGTCATCGAAGCTGATGGCCAACGGCGCTACGTGCCGGTTGGCGAGATCGAGCCCGGAGCGTCCTTACTCGTTGTCGCTGGCGATCGTATCCCTCTCGATGGGGTTGTGATGGAAGGCGCTTCCGAACTCGATTGCTCGCTGGTTTCGGGCGAGGCCTCACCAAAATACGCCGGACCAGGGACCACAATCCTGGCAGGGTTGATGAACCTTACGGGTCCGTTGACGGTCAGGACCACTGCGCGTGCGGATAACTCATTCATTGCCGAAATGGTCCGGATGATGGAGGCAGCCGAAGGCGGACGGGCGCGTTACCGCCGGCTGGCCGACCGGGCCTCCGCACTCTATTCTCCGGTGGTTCACGCAATCGCCGGGCTTTCGTTCCTCGGCTGGATATCGGCTACCGACGATTGGCACGCGTCGGTCACGATCGCGATAGCCGTCCTGATCATCACCTGCCCCTGCGCGCTGGGCCTTGCCGTGCCGATCGTCCAGGTCGTGGCCGCGCGCCGTCTCTTCGAGAAAGGTATCATGGTCAAGGACGGCTCGGCGCTGGAGCGGCTTGCGGAAGTCGACACGGTGCTTTTCGACAAGACGGGAACCCTGACACTTGGAAAGCCGCGGCTCGTCAATGCCAGCGACATCGAACCGTCTGCCCTGGGAACGGCGGCGGCGATCGCCGCCCGTTCCAGGCATCCAATTTCTGTGGCGATCGCGGACGCTGGACAAAACGGCCGTCAGGCATTTCCGGAGTTCGACCGCATTTCGGAACATCCGGGCTGTGGACTGGAAGCGCGAGCGGGAAACGATGTCTATCGTTTCGGCCGACCGGACTGGGCGCTTGGCCACGAGGTCGCAAATTCCGAGGGTCGCGCTTTCTCCGTCTCGCTTCTCGTGAAGGACGGAGCGCCGTTGGCCAGCTTCGTATTCGAGGACGGCAATCGTCCTGATGCTCGAGAGACGGTCAGTCGGTTGCAGCAGCAAGGCCTTGCTGTTGGAATGCTCTCCGGGGACCGACGACTCGTCGTTGAAGAACTGGCGTCATCTCTCCGGATCGACAGCTTCATGCCGGACCTGCTTCCATCCGAAAAAGTTGCGCGCATCGCCGAACTGCGCAAGGCCGGAAGCACGATTCTGATGGTCGGCGACGGCCTGAACGATGCTCCAGCGCTTGCGGCCGCGCACGTGTCTATGGCGCCCGCGACGGCAGCCGATGTCGGCCGCAACGCCGCGGACTTCGTGTTCCTGCACAAGAGTCTTTCGGCTGTGACGGACGCTCTCGAAATCTCGCGCAATGCAGGAATCCTGATTCGCCAGAATTTCACGCTGGCGATCGGCTACAACATCATCGCGGTACCGGTCGCCATCCTCGGTCACGTGACTCCACTTGTGGCAGCGGTCGCGATGTCGCTGTCTTCGATTGTTGTTGTGTCCAACGCTCTTCGTCTCAGCAATCGCCCATCTGGAAAACCGCCCCGCTGGCAAGCCGCATCGACTCACGCCAACATTCAAGCGATGGCTACAGGATCATGAGCTACCTGTCCGTTCTCGTGCCGATCGCAATTCTGATGGGCCTTGCAGGGCTCGCCGCCTTCATGTGGGCGCTGCGTTCAGGACAGTATGACGATCTCGACGGGGCGGCCGAGCGAATCCTTATGGATGACGACCAGGAATGAAACAGCGAGGAAGCAAACCTTCTTGCGGACGGTCGATCCACGATTCAAATTCAAAGGGCCAGTTTAGGAAAAGTTTCGACCGAGATGACCGGCAGCCTGCGGGGGGTTGTCGAAAGGTCTGCTTCGCATCTTCCTTGGAAAATTGTGGGCACGGAAATGGACCCGGGGAGACGGGAAGCAAATACACCTGCAGAAGGCCTCGAGATCTGGACTCAGTCACGGCCGAACCAAAGAGCAAAGGGTGTAAGCCTCGGACAACACGAGGCTTTTCCGAGCAGGTACTGTGGCCAAAGGTTCGTCAAAATCCGCTGGTGGAGCTGAGGAGGATCGAACTCCTGACCTCGTCATTGCGAACGACGCGCTCTCCCAGCTGAGCTACAGCCCCGTCCAGCGGATGGGCGCATTTATCGGGCGCCGCGCTTTCCTGTCAAGGCGGCGTTTTGCCGAAATCCGCGGCTGCCGGGCGTCAGGCAGCACGCGGAGGACGGCGGCCCTTGCCGGTTTCGCCTGCAATGGCTACATGTCGGCAACAATTGGAGACCGGCATGCTCGCCCTCATTCAAACAATCGTCATGGCGCTCGACCTCTATTGGTGGGTCATCATCGCCTCGGCGATCTTTTCCTGGCTCTATGCCTTCAACGTCGTCAACTCGCGCAACCAGTTCGTCGGCAGCATCGGCAACATGCTCTACCGGCTGACCGAGCCGGCGTTGCGGCCGATCCGCCGCTTCATGCCGGACCTTGGCGGCATCGACATCTCGCCGATCATCCTGCTTCTGGTCCTGTTTTTCCTCAGGCAGTTCATTCTCACCACGGTGGCGCCTCTGGTCCTGTGAGCCAGACGATTGCATGAGCGCCCCGTTCCGCCTGCGCGATGATGGCATCGATCTCTTCGTCCGGCTGACACCAAAGGCAGCACGGGACAGTCTCGAAGGCGTGGAAACGGCGGACGGGCGAAGCCACCTCAAGGCTCGCGTCCGTGCCGTGCCGGAAAACGGTGCTGCCAACAAAGCCCTCGAAAAGCTGATCGCCAGGGCGCTGGGCGTGCCGGGGTCCGCCGTCTCGGTTGTCGCCGGCGGCACGGCGCGACTGAAAACCCTGCGCATTTCAGGTGATCCGGCGATGTTGGCGAAAAGCATCGAGGCGCTCGGCCGCCAGTCCTGATGCCGCCGTCGGGAGGTCAATCGCCGAGCGGCAGACGTGGATCGTCGACTTTCAACGTGTTCACGCTCTGCTTGATGCGGCGCAGGTTTTCCAAAACCTTTGGTCCGCGTGTTTCGGCGACCGATGTGACGATCATGTCGACGATCGACAGCAGTGCGTAGCGCGACGATGTCGGCTTGTAGATGTTGCCGTCCTCGAGCGACTGGAAATGAATAACCGTGTCAGCGGCTTTGGCGAGTGCCGAGTCAGGCGGCGTGATGGCGATGGTGGTGGCGCCATATTGCTGGGCAACCTGCACCGCATCAATGACCGACCGGGCATAGCCGGAAACCGAAAAGGCGATCAGCGTGGTGTCAGGGGTGGCAACGGCGGCGTACATGCGCTGCAGCTGTCCGTCGATCTGCGCCAGAACCGAAACGCCCAGCCTAAACAGCCGGTTCTGCATCTCAGTCGCCATCATCGAGGAAATGCCGCCCGACCCGATGCACAGAACGTTGCCGGAGACGGCGATGCGCGCGGCGACGGCGACCAGCGTCGTCATGTCGAGGTTTTCACTGGCGCGCTGGATGGCGGCAATCGCCGCCTCAGTGATGGCGGAAGCGATGCGCTGTTCGCGGGCGTCGCGGCTCAACGGCTCCGGCGACAGATACTGGCCGCCAATGGCGATGGCTTGCGCCAGATAGAATTTGAAGTCGCGCAGGCCCTCGCAACCGAGGTTGCGGCAGAACCGGGTCACCGTCGGCTCGCTGACGCCAACGCGGGCGGCAATTTCCGAGATGGCCGCCTTGGAGACCAGATCGAGGTCGGCAAGCACGAAGGCGGCCAGCTTGCGATCCGACTTCGTGCCGTCCTGCAACATCAGTTGCAGGCGTGTGATGATGTCGGCCGGCGTCTTCATATTCGTGTTTTCATACGGGCAGACCCGTCGCCTTGTCGAACAGGTGGATGTTGCCGGGACCGACGCTCACCGGCAGCACGTCGCCCGGCCTGACCGGCACCCTGTCGCGGAACACGGCGCGCACCGTGTCGGTGCCGATGGCCCCATAGACATGGGTTTCGGAGCCGGTCGGCTCGACGACATCCACCTTGATCGCCATCGCGTCGGCGGCCGCGCTGATAACAAAATGTTCGGGCCGGATGCCAGCCTCCACCGCACTACCCGCTGACACCTGCTTGCCGGCAAGCGCGAGCCGCCCGCCGCCTGTCGACTCGAACCAGGTTTTCTCAGGCGTTGTTTTGAGAGAACCGGAAACGAAACTCATCGAAGGCGAGCCGAGGAAGCTGGCGACGAATTTGTTGGCCGGTCGGTCATAGAGCTCCAGCGGCGCGCCGACCTGCTGGATCCTGCCGCGGTCCATCACGACGATGCGGTCGGCCATGGTCATGGCCTCGATCTGGTCGTGGGTGACATAGACGATCGTCGATTTCAGCCTTTGGTGCAACGCCTTGATCTCGACGCGCATCTGCACGCGCAATTGCGCGTCGAGGTTGGACAAGGGCTCGTCGAACAGGAACACCGACGGTTCGCGCACGATGGCGCGGCCCATGGCGACGCGCTGGCGCTGGCCGCCGGATAGCTGGCGGGGATAGCGGTCGAGATAGGAGAACAGATTGAGGACGCCTGACGCCTTCTTGACCTTTGCGTCGACCGTGGCGCGCGCCTCGCCGCGGATCTTCGGGCCAAAGCCGATATTGTCCGACGCCTTCAGATGCGGAAACAGCGCATAGGACTGGAACACCATGGCGATGTTGCGCTGCTGCGGCGGCAGCGCGTTGGCGCGCACGCCGCCGATCAACAGATCGCCGGAGGTGATCGTCTCCAGCCCGGCCAGCATGCGCAGCAGGGTCGACTTGCCGCAGCCGGATGGCCCGACCAGCACGACGAACTCGCCGCTCTTGATGTCGAGGCTGACGTTTTCAAGGATCTTGTGCTGGCCGAAGGATTTCGACAGGTCGCGGAACTCGACATCGGTCATGGTGACGCTCCCAATATGTCGTCGATGAATGGCAGGCAACCGGCCGTCAGCCCAGCGTCCACCGGCATCACCACGCCTGTTACGCCCGATGCGCGGTCGGAGGCAAGGAAGGCCACCGCCTCAGCCACTTCGGAGGCGTTGACGATGCGGCCGAGCGGATAGAGCCGCTGCAGCTTGCCGAGGATTTCGGCGTCCTTGGCAAGGCGGTGATCCCAGGCGGCGGTGCGGATCGATCCGGGGCAGACGACATTGGCGCGCAGGCCGCTGCGGCCGAGTTCGACGGCGATCGCCTTGGCATAGGCATTGATGCCGGCCTTGGCCGCAGCATAGGCGGGATTGCCGAAATGCGCGATGGCATTGACCGAGGAGATGAAGACGACGCTGCCCGAGCCTCGGCCGGCCATCGCCCTGACCAGCGGATCGGCGAAAGTCATCACGCCGGTCAGGTTGAGGTCGAGTTCCCGCTCGATCTTGTCGGGGGTGAGCGCGGAAAGCGTCTCGGCGCGCGTCCAGCCGGCATTGTTGACGAGAATGTCGGGCACGCCATCCCGGTCGAGGATCGTGGCGATCGCCGCGTCTATCGACGCCCGGTCGAGAAGGTCGAAGACATGGCCGGAGGCAAGGTGCGGGCTGTTCAACGCTTCGCCGGACTGGTCGCAACCGATGACCCTGGCGCCCCGTTGCGCCATCAGTGCCACGATGGCGGTGCCGAGGCCGCCGCCAGCTCCGGTCACGACGACAGTCTTGCCTTCGAACTCGGCCCTGCTTTCGAACTTGGCCCTGCCTTCGAATTCGGCTTGCGAAACCACCGTGCATCATCCTTAGGGAGCTCTGACAATCGTATCCGGCCTAGTCCATGAAATGTAATTAAGCAACAGAATAATCCGCTTGCAAGGCCTGAAATCATCGATAATGTAGGAAAGTAACATAAATCTTCTGCGCCGGTCGCGAAGAGGCGCGCAGGCGCAAAATCAAAACGGGAGACATCAAATGAGCCTTGCAAAATGGACTGTCGGCCTGATGGCCGGAATGAGCATGCTGGCATTTGCGGCGCAGGCGAACGCGGGCGAGGTGCGCGTCACCGTTGCCGAGTACAGCGCCAAGACTGGCCCTTATTTCGACAGCGTCAAGAAGGAATTCGAGGCGGCAAACCCCGGCATCACCGTCAAGTTCGAAGTGGTGCCGTGGGAAGTGCTGCTGCAGAAGCTGACCACCGACATCACCGCCGGCACCAATGCGGATCTGTCGATCATCGGCACGCGCTGGCTGATCGACTTCGTCCAGCAGGATGTCGCCGCGCCGCTCGACAGCTACATCACGCCCGACTTCAAGGGCCGCTTCATCGACACCTTCCTGTCGCCGTCGATCATGGACGGCAAGACCTACGGCCTGCCGATCGCGGCCTCGGCGCGCGCGCTGTACTACAACAAGGAGCTGTTCGAGAAAGCCGGCATCGCCAATCCGCCGGCAACCTGGACCGAGTTGCAGGAAGACGCGCGCAAGATCAAGGCGCTCGGTTCCGGCACCTTCGGTTTCGGCCTGCAGGGCAAGGAGATCGAGACCGACGTCTATTACTACTATGCGATGTGGTCCCAAGGCACCGAAATCCTCAACAAGGATGGCACTTCCGGCCTTGGCACGCCGGGCGCGCTTGAGGCCGCCAAGCTCTACAAGTCGATGATCGACGAGGGCCTGACCGAGCCGGGCGTCACCTCCAACAACCGCGAGGATGTGCAAAACCTGTTCAAGCAGGGCAAGGTCGGCATGATGATCACGGCACCCTTCCTGTCCAACCAGATCAAGGACGAGGCGCCGAACCTGAAATACGGCGTGGCGGCCATTCCGGCCGGACCGACCGGTGCGCGCGGCACCTATGGCGTGACCGATTCCATCATCATGTTCAAGAACTCCAAGAACAAGGACGAGGCCTGGAAGCTGCTCGATTTCCTGTTCACCACCGAGCAGCGCGCCAAGTTCACGCAAGGCGAAGGCTTCCTGCCGGTGAACAAGGAAGAAGCCAAAATGGACTACTATGTGAACAACGCCGATCTGGCGGCGTTCACCGCGCTGCTGCCCGACGCCCGCTTCGCGCCGATCATCCCCGGCTGGGAAGAAGTCGCCCAGATCACGTCGGACGCCATGCAGAAGATCTATCTCGGCAGCGCCGAACCCGAGGCGGCGCTGAAGGACGCCGCTGCCAAGGCCAATGCAGTGCTGAAGAAATAGGGCTGAAGAAATAGGGCTGAAGAAATAGGGCGTCTCTCCCGCGCCCGCGGCGCGTCCTGACGATCGGGCGCGCCGCATTTTTCCGACGCGAATTTCGAATTCGCCACAGAGCGATTCATCGTGCAACGGAAACGCCGAACCGCTCTATCTCTCAGTTTTCAACGCAATCCCGGACGGAAAACCGCACCCCATTTTTCCCGGAATTGCTCTAGGTCAGCCGATGCAAAATCGCTTCTTGCCCTATCTCCTGACCTTGCCCAGCCTGTTCCTGGCGGCTGTCGTCATCTTCTGGCCGGTGTGGGACCTGATCCAGATCTCGACGCATGAGGTCAGCCGTTTCGGCCAGCTTCGCGAATTCAACGACTTCGCCAATTTCGCGGCGCTCGCTGCCGATCCCGATTTCATGGCCGCGCTCTGGCGCACCGGCCAGTGGACGGTGCTGGTTGTCGGTGGTGCGCTGCTGCTGTCGATCCCGGTGGCGATGATCCTCAACACCGATTTCTATGGTCGCGGCATCGCCCGCGTCATCATCATGCTGCCCTGGGCGGTGTCGCTGACCATGACCGCCGTGGTCTGGCGCTGGGCGCTGAGCGGCGAAAGCGGCATGCTGAACTCGGCACTGATCGGCCTTGGCCTCATCGACCACAACATCCAGTGGCTGGCGAGCGCGGAGACCGCCTTTCCGATGCAGGTGCTGATCGGCATCCTGGTGACGGTGCCGTTCACGACGACGATCTTCCTCGGCGGTCTGTCGTCGATCCCAGACGACCTTTACGAGGCGGCAGCACTCGAAGGCGCGACACCGCTGCAGCAGTTCCGCGAAATCACCTTTCCGCTTCTGAAGCCGTTCATCAACATCGCCATCGTGCTCAACACCATCTACGTCTTCAATTCATTCCCGATCATCTGGGTGATGACGCAGGGCGGGCCGGCCAATTCGACCGACATCCTGGTCACCCATCTCTACAAGCTGGCCTTCCGCATCGGCAAACTGGGTGAGGCTTCCGCGGTCTCGCTGGTGATGTTCGCCATATTGTTGGTCTTCACCATGATCTATGTGCGGCTGGCGATGCGGGAGCAACGCGGATGACGAGTAAGCTGAAGCGTTCGATCATTGCCTGGCTGCTGCTGGCGCCGCTGATCGTGGCGACGATCTTTCCCTTTGCGGTGATGTTCCTGACTGCCGTCAAGCCGAGGCAGGAAGTGCTGTCGCCGACCTGGTGGCCGAGCGAATTCCGCTGGTCGAATTTCTCCGACATGTGGGTGGCGACCGGCTTCGGCCAGGCGCTGCTCAATTCGCTCTACGTGTCTGTTATCGCCACCGTCGGCGCCATCCTGATTTCGGTTCCGGCGGCCTACGCTATGTCGCGCTTCCGCTTTGCCGGCTACGGCGCCTTGCGCCAGTTCCTACTGATCTCGCAGATGATCTCGCCGATCGTGCTGGTGCTCGGCCTGTTCCGGCTGATGGCGGCCTGGGGCCTGGTCGAAAGCACCACGGCGCTGGGCTTCATCTACATGGCCTTCAACGTCGCCTTCACGGTATGGATGCTGCAGAGCTATTTCGACACCATCCCGCGCGATCTCGAGGAAGCGGCCTGGATGGAAGGTGCCGGCCGCTGGCTAACCCTGCGCAAGGTGTCCCTGCCGCTCTGCCTGCCAGCGATCGCGGTGACCGCCATCTTCACCTTCATCAATGCCTGGAACGAATTTGTCGTGGCGCTCACCATGCTGCGCAGCCAGGAAAGCTACACGCTGCCGATCCAGGTGTTTTCGCTGGTCGCCGGCCGATACACCATCGAATGGCACCACGTCATGGCCGCCACGCTGCTGGCGACCTTGCCGGTGGCGATCCTGTTCATCTGGCTGCAGCGCTACCTCGTCAGGGGGCTGGCGCTCGGGGCGGTCAAATAGCCGCCAGAGCGGTTCATCGTTTCACGGAAACGCAGAACCGCTCTATCTCTTTGTTTTGACACAATTCCGGATGGAAAACCGTTTCGTACTTTTCAGGGAATTGCTGCAGCATCCACGGAGTTTTCATGCGCATCTTCACCGCCTCGCTGGCGACGGAAACCAACACCTTCTCGCCGGTGCCGACAGATCGGGCATCGTTCGAGATGGCGTTCTATGCCGGACCCGGCAAGCATCCGGAGACGCCGACGCTGTGTTCCTCGCCGATGGTCTCCCTGCGCCGGCGCGCGGCGGCCGAAGGCCTGACCGTCATCGAGGGCACCGCCACCTGGGCGGAGCCCGGCGGCCTGGTGCAGCGGCAGACCTATGAGGCGCTGCGCGACGAGATCCTCGGCCAGCTCGAGGCGGCACTGCCGGTCGATGCCGTCATTCTTGGCCTGCATGGCGCCATGGTGGCGCAAGGCTATGACGATTGCGAAGGCGACCTGCTCGAACGAATCCGCGAGATGGTGGGTCCGAAGGTGGTGATCGCCTCTGAGTTCGATCCGCACAGCCATCTGACACCCAAGCGTGTCGCCGCGTCAGACATCATGGCCTACTTCCTCGAGTTCCCCCACACCGATTTCTACGAGCGTGGCGAACATGTCGTCGAGCTCAGCCTCGCCGCGGCGCGTGGTGAGATCAGGCCTGTCATCTCGACCTTCGACTGCCGCATGATCCAGGTGCTGCCGACCAGCCGCGAGCCGATGCGCTCCTTCGTCGACCGCATCAAGGCGCTGCATGGCAGAGATGGCGTGCTGTCGATTTCGATCGTCCACGGCTTCATGGCGGCCGACGTGGCCGAAATGGGCACGCGCATCCTGGTCGTCACCGACAACGACAAGGCCAAGGGCGATGCGCTGGCAGAACGGTTGGGGCGAGAACTCTACGCGCTGCGCGAAAAGACGGCGATGACGATGCTGAGCGCCGCTGACGGCATCGATCGGGCGCTGGCTGTGTGCGCTGAAAACCCGGGCAAGCCGGTGGTCATCGCCGACATCTGGGACAATCCGGGCGGCGGCGTGCCCGGCGACGGCACCATCGTGCTGCGCCAGATGCTGGCGCGCGGCCTGAGCAATGTCGGCGTGGCGACGATCTGGGATCCGATCGCGGTGACCTTCTGCCTGGCGGGAGGCGAAGGTGCCGTCATCGACCTGCGTTTCGGTGGCAAGGCCGGCCCGCAGGCCGGCGAGCCGATCGACGCGCGGGTGCGGGTGCTGAAGGCCGTTCCGGAGGGCTGGCAGAGTTTCGGGCCGAGCCGGGTGACGCTCGGGCCGACGGCGCTGGTGCGCATCGAAGGCACCGAGGTCGACATCATCCTCAACACCAATCGCACGCAGACCTTCGAACCGGATATTTTTTCCAACATCGGTGTCGATCCGATGGCCAAGGACATCCTGCTGATCAAGTCGACCAACCATTTCTACGCCGGCTTCGAGCCGATCGCCGCCGAGATCATCTATGTCTCGGCGCCGAGTTCCTATCCAAGCAATCCGGCGGTGACCAACTACACCAAGCTGACGCGGCCGGTTTGGCCGAGGGTGGCGGATCCGTGGGCGATATGAAGCTGGGGTAAGGGATTGCCAGTGTCGCGACCTTTCGGGGCCTGTCCTTCTCCCCCAGGGAGAAGGACGAAACAGGCGCTACACCAGCCCGCGCTTGACCATCATCGCATGGGGCGACGGCATCTTGCCGCGAAACGCCGTGTAGAGCTCTTCGGGGTCCTTCGAGCCGCCGGCGGCGTAGATGTTTTTCCTCAGCTTCTCGGCGAGACCGGGGTTGAAGGGATCGCCGGTCTCCTCGAAGGCGGCGAAGGCATCGGCGTCGAGCACTTCCGACCACATGTAGGAGTAATAGCCGGCCGAATAGCCGTCGCCGGAAAACACATGGCCGAAATGCGGGGTTCGATGACGCATGGCGATGGTGTCCGGCATGTCGAGCTTATCAAGCGTTTCGGCTTCGAAACGAAGTGGCGTTTCCGGAGCATCCGGCCGCGCGTGATAGGCCATGTCGATCAGCGCCGAAGAGGTGAATTCGACCGTGGCGAAGCCGGCGCCAAAGGTGCGCGCCGCCAGCATCTTGTCGAGCAGCGCCTTGGGCATCGGCTTGCCTGTCTTCACATGCAGCGCGTGCTTTTCCAGAACCGCCGGCACGGTCAGCCAGTGTTCGTAGAGCTGCGAGGGCAATTCGACGAAATCGCGGCTGACCGAGGTGCCGGAAACCGACGGCCAGGTTACATCGGTCAGCATGCCGTGCAGCGCGTGGCCAAATTCATGGAACAGCGTTCTCGCCTCGTCGACCGACAGCAAGGCCGGCTCGCCGGCCGGCGGCTTGGCGAAGTTCATGATGTTGTAGATCACCGGTTTCGACCCGTGGCCAAGCTTGTACCCGGACTTGAGCGCGCTCATCCAGGCGCCGGAGCGCTTTGATGGACGCGCGAAATAGTCGGCGAGGAACAGGCCGCGTTCGCTGCCATCGGCGTTTTTTACCACGAAGACGCGCGCATCCGGATGCCATACGGCAATGCCTTGCTTTTCCTCGAAGGTGATGCCGAACAGCCTTGTCGCCACGTCGAAGCAGGCGTCGATGACGCGGTCTAGCTGCAGATAGGGTTTTAGTTCGGCCTCATCGAAGGCGAACTTTTCGGCGCGCAGCCTCTCCTGATAGAAGCGCCAGTCCCAGGCGGCGAATGTTTCGTTGCTGCCGGCCTGCGCCGCCAGCCGCTGCAGTTCGCTCTGGTCGGCGGCGGCCCTTTCCACTGCCTTCTCCCAGACCGGATCGAGCAGCGCATGCACTGCCTTCGGCGTCTTGGCCATGGTGTCGTCGAGCTTCAGCGCGGCAAACGAGCCGTAGCCGAGCAGCTTTGCCTTTTCGGCGCGCAACTTCAGCATGTCGCGCACAACAGTTGTGTTGTCGGTGGCGCCGCCATTCTGGCCGCGCATGGTGAAGGCGCGGAAGGCGATCTCGCGCAGGTCGCGGCGTTCCGAGAAGGTCGTGAACGGCTCGTAGATCGAGCGAGACAGGGTGACCGCATAGCGGCCTTTCTGACCGCGCATCTCGGCGGCTTCGGCCATCGAGCTTTTCAGGAAGTCCGGCAGGCCGGCAAGGTCAGCTTCGTCGAGGAACAGCGACCAGTCGCGCTCGTCGGCAAGCACGTTCTGGCCGAAATTCGTGCCAAGCGAGGACAGTTCCTCGTTGATCTTTGCCAGCCGCATCTTGCCGTCGGCGTCGAGTTTCGCGCCGGAGCGGACAAACCCCTTCCAGGTCTTCTCCAGCACCCGCAGCGTCTCGGCATCGAGCTTCAGGCTGTCGCGGCGCTGGTAGAGGTCGTCGATGCGGGCGAACAGCCGCTCGTTCATCGAGATCGCCGAGAAATGCCTGGACATTTTTGGCGAGATGTCGCGCTCCAGTGCCTGGAACGTCTCATTGGTGTGGGCGCCGGCGCGGCACCAGAAGATCGACGAGACACGGTCGAGTGCCTCGCCGCCGAGTTCCAGCGCCTGCAGCGTGTTGTCGATGGTCGGCGCGTCCTTGTTGCCGGCGATCGCCTCGATCTCCGCCTCATGCTCCTTCAGCGCCGCGTCGAAGGCCGGGGCAAAGTCGTCGTCGCCAATGCGGGTGAAATCAGGCAGGCCGAGCGGCCCTTGCCACGCGGTCAGCGGATGGATGGCGAGGTCGACGGCTTTCGTGGAATGCATGGACAATCTTTCCTTGGTGAAGGCAGGCCGGACGCTGGTGAAGGCGGGGGCAGGGAGAGTTTGTACCGATGTAGGGCGCAGGTTTGCCGCGCGCAACAGTGCCACCGGTCAGGTTTTCGTCAGTAACCGTCGCAGTTCTCGGCGATCGCCGCTTGCGAGCTCGCGGTGATGCGATTGTCGGTCACCGCGAAGGTTTCCTGCATCAGCATGTCGTTGTTGGGAAAATCATAGCAGGCGATCACGGTGGTGACGCCGCCTTCGCTTTTTTCGATCCGGTGCCGGATCTCCGCACCCGCGACGGCGCCTTGCCATTCGTCGATCGAGGCGATGAATTCCTGCTTGCTCTGCACGATACCGAGGTCATTCAGCTTGATGCGGACGTCGTCGGCGAGCAGGTCGGACAGTTCGGTGCGGTCGGCGACCAGGAGGGCCGAATACCAGCGGCTGATGATGGCGCCATCGTCGGCACGGACTGGAATGATCGAAAACAGCAACGCTGCCGCGACGAAAGTGATCGAACGGCGATCTCCCATCATGTGCTGCCTCCGTCTTCCTGTTCGACTATCAGCTTACCTGAAAAGCCGGTTTCCACCTTTCGCTGGCGTTGTCCTTCGGCTCGGTATCATGGTCTACGCCATCTCCGGCCGTTCGAAATCGCCGGTCTCCTTGTTCATCACCCAGAGTTCGCCGGTCGAAATGTCGAACCAGGCGCCATGCAGCGACAGCCGCCCCTTGCCTTCGAGAATCGAGACGCAAGGAAAGGTCCTGAGATTGGCGATGGAATAGCGGATCGAGATGCGCTCCAGCGCGGTCTGACGCTCCGACGCCGTCATGAAGGTGCTGGAGGACACCGTCTCGGCCGCTGGCGCGATGAGGCTCATCCATTTACCGATGAAGTCGCCGGGAGACAGCGGTGCGGACGTGGTGTCGAGCGCGGCGCGGATGCCGCCGCAGCGACCATGGCCCATGACGACGATGTTCTTGACTTTGAGGCTCTGCACAGCGAATTCAAGTGCGGCAGAGGTCGAATGGAACTCGCCGTCCGGCGCGTAGGGCGGCACCAGATTGCCGACATTGCGCAGCACGAAGAGTTCACCGGGGCCGGCGTCGAAGATCGCTTCGGGGGCCGCGCGGGAGTCGCAGCAGGCGACGATCATGGTTTCGGGTGCCTGGCCTTCGCGGGCAAGCTCGCGATAGCGTCCGCTCTCGGTCAGATAGCGGCCGCTCATGAAACTGCGGTAGCCGGCGAGAAGGTGGTCGGGGAGATGGGGCATGGGCGGCGTCTGGAGCCTTTCCGGGTTGGATGCGGCAGCTCGTTGCGGTCTAGAGCGGGTCACCGTTTCACGGAAACGTCGAACCGCTCTATCTGTTTTGCTTTGGCGCAATTCCGAACGGAAAACCGCTTCACACTTTTCCTAGAATTGCTCTAGAGAGCCTCTAACGGCAAAAGCCTGTTGCGGGCAATGCCGAATTGCAGATGGCTGCCCGCCAATCGCCATGCAAGATGCATGGCTCGAGCTATTGGGTTCACGCCCAGATGGCGACGGGGATGCCAAAACCGTCGCGGCCCGGCGGGTCGGGAAATGGCCGTGCCTCGCCGCTGGCGACGCGACCGGCAATCAGCATCATCGCCGCCGCATCGAGAAAATCATCGGCGGCGGCACCGCGCGGCGGCGGCTGATCGAGAAAGCCCATCTCATAGCCGTGCCGGCTCAGCAGCGCCTTGCGTTCCGCCATGCCGGCCGGATTGATGGCGCCCTTGATCTTCTTCGGCAGCTGCATGGCCTGGTCGCCGTTCAGCCGGCAGAAAGCGACTTCCGGATGCGATTCGAAGATGCGGCCGCGCAATTCGGGTCGGGCGATGAGCAAGGCGTCGATCTCGCGGATCTTGGCAAAAATGCCGAACGCCTGGATCGAAACGCCGCGCGGCGGGTCTGATGTGGTCATGGCCACCTCGCTTGCCCGGCGATGCGCGGCATACCAGGCTTCGATGGTGGTGAAGTCGCCCGTATCGGCATAGAGCGCGGCGCGGGACGGGATCGAAAAGACGCTGGACTGCCGTTGCCCGAGCAACGGCCGCACCAGCGCTTCCGGTCCGCGCCCGCCTTTGCTCGAAAACTCGGGCAGACCGATCGGCATGTCGACGGCGAGAACCGCGTCGGCAGGCAGTGATGCAAGCAGGGCTGTGAAGCTTGCAAAGACATCAACAGAGGGTGCCGAGCCGGGGCTACGAGGGATCGAGCCGGGATCGCGCCGCACGGCTATCCAGCCGGCCTTGCAGCCGTCGACGCCGACAGTCACGACGGTCGTGGCCAGGGTCACGCCCGCCGGTCCCTCCCCGGATGCGTGAGGTGGCGAAGCTGCACCATCGCCATCGGGTTCGACAGGCTCTGCGCATCGGTTTCGAGCTGCAGTTCGTCGCCGCCGCGCTTGGCGGTGCGCGCCAGGATCTCGTAGACCGCCGCCGTGGTCGACTGCAGCGCCTTGATCGCCGGCTGGCCGGACAGGATGCGCGCCAGGTAGACGGCCGCCGTCAGGTCGCCGAGACCGTTCGGGGGCTTGTCGATCAGGCGGTGCTCGGCCAGCAGCACCTGGTTGCCGTCGAGCAGCAGGTTGCCCGTGCCACCTGTCATCATCGACGGCGCCGAGGTGACCAGCATGGTCGATGGCCCGGCGTGAAGGGCGGCCGCGATTACCGATTTCAGGTCGGGCAAGGGTGCGCCGGCCATCCATTCCAGTTCGTAGCGGTTGGGGGTGGCGATGTCGGCGATCGGCATCAGCCGATCACGCATGGCGGCAGCAGTCGGTTCCGGCACGTACAGGCCACCCGAATCGCCCATCACCGGGTCGCAGATATAGACGGCGTCAGGCGTCTTTGCCTTCACCGCGGCGACCAGCGAGGCGACGGCCTCGGCCTGGCCGGCCTCGCCGAGATAGCCGGACAGCACGGCGCCGACTTCGCCCAGCCACGGCGCACGCTCGAGATCGGCCATCAGCGCCTTGAACTGGTCGAGCGGCGGCACGATCCGCGTCGCCCGCCCATGACCAGGATGCCAGGGCAGGATGATTGTCGGCACCGCCCACACCGGAAAGCCCAGTGTTTCCAGCGCAAAGACAGCCGCGCGGTTGCCGACCGAGCCCCGCGCGACATGGCTGGAAATGACGATGACCGCACGCGGCGCGTCGGTTTGTTCGGCGCTCATTGTTCTTTGATTCCTAATTGCCCCGGATGACGTAAAGCACGAGCCAGACCATCAGGCCCAGCGTCAGCAGCAGGCCGATTGTGCGGCCAATGCGCGTGCCCCAGAGTTCGATCGGGTCGGCACGGTCGGCATCGGCCGCGGTGACGTGGTCGTGCACGCCTTTCGCGCTGCGCGCCACAAACGAATTGCCGGCCGGATCCGTCTCGCGCGCGAGACGATCGAGGATACGGCGCGATTCCCTCTCGCTGTCCTGGCGTTCCGCCATGATGATGTCCCGTTTTGCTCAGACCTTATCGCGTTCGCGCGGCCAATCACAGGGCCTTGCAACGGCACCAGGCTTGCCAGCCAAGCGGCCGCCGGTCGGGCGGTTTTCTTGCGCGCCGATTGTGGTAATGCTTCGCATGCAACTTCTACCCGAGGGACCCCATCATGCTTGCCCAGCGCCTTGCTCAACCGTCCATGTTCCGCACGCTGCCCGCCTTCCTGATGATGGCGATCGTGCTGCCGTTGCTTGCCGGCTGCGGCTACAACACGATCCCGACGGCGGAGGAAAACGCCAAGGCGGCATGGAGCGAGGTGCTGAACCAGTATCAGCGCCGCGCCGACCTCATCCCCAACCTAGTCGAGACGGTCAAGGGCTATGCCTCGCACGAAAAGGACACGCTCGATGCGGTGGTCGAGGCCCGCGCCAAGGCAACGCAGATAACGGTGACGCCGGAAACGCTGAAGGATCCCGAAGCCCTTAAGAAGTTCCAGGATGCCCAGGCAGGGCTGACCAGCGCGCTGTCGCGGCTGATCGCGGTATCGGAGGCCTATCCCGACCTCAAGGCCAACCAGAATTTCCTGGCGCTGCAGGCACAGCTCGAAGGCACCGAAAACCGCATTGCGGTAGCACGGCGCGACTACATCCAGGCGGTCAAGGACTACAATCTGACGCTGAAGACCTTCCCCTCGGTGCTGTGGGCGACCTTCTGGTTCCGCAGCAACCAGCCCTTCGCCAACTTCACCATCGACGATGACAAGCTGCAGACGCCGAAGGTCGATTTCGGCACCAAGCAGGGCGGGTGAGGGGGCCTAAGCCAACAAACCTTCCGATACTGAATCCTGACGAGACGGACCGTAGGCGTGTCCACACCCCCCTCTGTCCTGCCGGACATCTCCCCCTCAAGGGGGGAGATTGGCCGTCTCCATGGGTTTCGCCAATCTTCAAGGTTGCAGGGCAGGCAGTATCCGGGAAGCATCCAATCTCCCCCCTTGAGGGGGAGATGTCCGGCAGGACAGAGGGGGGCGCGACGGGTCGCCAACCTTGCTTTGCTGTATGCCATTCTAGGCCTCCTCTTCCTCCCGTTCACCGCCTTCGCCGCCGACCTGCCCGCCCTGACCGGCCGCGTCGTCGACAATGCGGGCATCATCGACCCAGCCACCAACACGGCGCTGACGCAGAAGCTTGCCGACTTCGAGACAAAGGGCTCCGACCAGATCGTCCTCGCCACCATCAACAGTCTCGACGGCGAGGAGATCGAACCTTACGCCAACCGGCTGTTCCGCTTCTGGAAACTCGGCCAGGCGAAGGAAAACAACGGCGTCCTGCTGCTGGTAGCCAAGGACGACCATAAGATGCGCATCGAGGTCGGCTATGGGCTTGAAGGCACGCTGACCGACCTGCACACCAAGCTGATCATCGAAAACGACATGGTGCCGGCCTTTCGCGCCGGCGACTTCTCCGGCGGCATAGCCAAGGCCGTCGACGACATGATCATGGTGCTGGAAGGCAATCCGGAGGAGCTGGTGGCGCGTGGCGAGCGCAACCAGCAGGCGCCGTTCAATTCCGACGACCTGTTCTTCGCCGTCTTCATCAGCATCTGGGCGATCATCTTCTTCGGCAGCATCGCGGTCTCCGTCCTGCCGCCGATCTTTGGCCAGAAGCTTGGTCTCGGCCGCTACCGCTGGCTCGGCATGACCTTCGAGCCACACCGGCGGTCGTCTGGTGGCGGCTGGTCGTCGGGAAGCTCTGGCGGCGGCTGGTCTTCGGGCGGTGGCGGTGGCGGCTTCTCCGGCGGCGGCGGTTCGTCCGGCGGCGGCGGCTCCTCGGGAAGCTGGTGATGGCATGACAACACGCACCGTCAGCCTGTCGAGACCCTGCCGTTTCGCCGCGGCAGTCCTGATGGCTGTGACGGCGCTGCTCCTCGGGTTCGCGGCCTTTGCCGCCGAGCTGCCTGCCCTGACGGGCCGTGTCGTCGACAATGCCGGCATTATCGACCCCGCCACCAAGGCGGCGCTGACGCAGAAACTCGCCGATTTCGAGACAAAGGGCTCCGACCAGATCGTCGTCGCCACCATCAATAGTCTCGACGGCGAGGAGATCGAACCCTACGCCAACCGGCTGTTCCGCTTCTGGAAACTCGGCCAGGCCGGCGAGAACAATGGCGTGCTTTTGCTGGTGGCCAAGAACGACCACAAGATGCGCATCGAGGTCGGCTATGGGCTGGAAGGCACACTGACCGACCTGCACACCAAGCTGATCATTGAAAACGACATGGTGCCGGCCTTCCGCGCCGGCGACTTCTCCGGCGGCATCAACAAGGCCGTCGACGACATGGTTATGGTGCTGGAAGGCAATCCGGAGGAGCTGGAGGCGCGCGGTCAGCGCAATCCCGCCCATAACAGCATGCCCATCGACCCCATCGTCGCGGTGTTCCTGATCCTGTGGGGCACAATGTTCTTCGGCGGGTTGGCGATGGCGTTCCTGCCGCCAACGTTCGGCACAAAGCTGTCGCCGGGCGTGTACAAATGGCTGGGCATGACGTTTCGTTACGGCCGCGGACCGAGCGGATCCTCGGGCAGCAACTGGACAACGGGTTCGTCGTCGGGCAGCGGCTGGTCGTCGGGAAGTTCCGGTGGCGGCTGGTCGTCTGGCTCAAGCAGCGGTGGCGGGTTTTCGGGTGGCGGTGGCTCATCCGGTGGTGGCGGTTCTTCAGGAAGCTGGTGAGACAAGATCATGGCGACACGACCGATCAGCCCCGAAGATCATGAGCGCATCGCCACTGCGATCCGCGCCGCCGAAACCAGGACCGATGGCGAGATCTACTGCGTCATGGCGCATGCCAGCGACGGCTATTTCTTCCCGGCCGCCTTCATGGCGACGGCAGGCATGCTGATCGTCAGCCTTGCCGTTGGTTATGGGCTGGAGGCCTGGTGGCTGTCGATCCGGCTGCCGCATTTCGTTATCGCCCAGCTGCTGGCGCTGGCCTGCGTGCTGGCCTTGTTGTGGGCGCTGCCCGGCCTGCGCATCCATCTGGTACCAAGGCGGATGCGTTATCAGGCGGCGCACGCCAATGCGATCAAGCAGTTCCTCGCCCGCAACGTCCACCGCACCGCGGCGCGCACCGGCGTGCTGGTGTTCGTCTCGATCGCCGAACGCTACGCCGAGGTGGTCGCCGATTCGGGCATCGATGCCAAAGTCGGCCAGCATGTCTGGGATGGCGTGGTGCGCGACTTGACCGTGCATGCCGGCGACGACCGGCTTGCCGATGGCTTCGTCAAGGCGATCGAAACGGTGGGCGCGGTGCTGGCCGAGAATTTCCCGGTCACGTCGGGCGACACCAACGAACTCGACGACCATCTCGTCGAGATCTGAGGCCTGCCTGCAAACGCTACTCAGCCGGACGCCTGGCGCGGTTTTCGACGCTTCCGTTGCTCACGGACCTGAAAGTCCGCTGCGCTTCGGTTCTCGAAAACCACCCCATCCATCTCGGCTGAGCGCGTTTTCAGACAGGCTCTCGCCGATGTCACCGACGCCATGATCGTCTGTGAGAAAGCGGTCGGCGGGCCGCGCTGACTCTTGCAATCGGGCAATGCGGGTTTATGGTTAAGAAATCATGAATACGCTGACGATCGACATAAGGAAGGCCGAACCGAGCGACGCAGGCGCCATCGCCGAGGTGCACCTGCAGGCTTGGCGCGGCGCCTATTCCGGCATCATTCCACACCGCGCGCTGACATCGATGATCAACCGCCGTGGCGCCGATTGGTGGGCGAATGCCATCCGCCGCGCCGCCACCGTGCTGGTTGTCGAAATCGGCGGCGAGATCGCCGGCTATGCCACGATCGGCAAGAACCGGGCCCGGGAACTCAGGCAGCAAGGCGAAATCTACGAATTGTACCTGCGCCCGGAATACCAGGGTATCGGGCTTGGCAGCCGGTTGTTCGCGGCAGCCAAGGCGCGACTGGCCGATCACGGGCTGAAGGGCATGGTGGTGTGGGCGCTGGAAGACAACCAGAACGCGCTCGCCTTCTACGCCGGCGCCGGCGGCCGTGATGTTGCCGAGGGTGTCGAAATCTTCGAGCAGAAGGCGCTTAAGAAGGTCGCTTTCGTCTGGGAGTGACGGCCCGGCCTTTCGGCCACTGTGTCCACCCGATCATACCCAGCACCATTCGCCGCATTGCGCCGCCGCGCCTCGCCCGCTATCGATCTTTCATCGATAAGAGGGACAAAGCCATGCGCATTGAAGCCATAGCCAGCGGAAAGAATCCGCCTGAGGACGTCAACGTCATCATCGAGGTGCCGATCGGCGGCGAGCCGATCAAATACGAGATGGACAAGGAGGCCGGCACGCTGTTCGTCGACCGCTTCCTACACACATCGATGCGCTACCCCGGCAATTACGGCTTCGTGCCGCACACGCTGTCGGGCGACGGCGATCCGATCGACGTGCTGGTCTGCAACACCCGTGCGCTGGTGCCAGGTTGCGTCATCAATGTCAGGCCGATCGGCGTGCTGATCATGGAAGACAATGCCGGCCAGGACGAAAAGATCATCGCCGTGCCGTCACCCAAGCTGACGCTGCGCTACGAGAACGTCACCGAGTACACGCAGCTGCCCGACATCACGCGCCAGCAGGTGCAGCACTTCTTCGAGCACTACAAGGATCTCGAGCCCGGCAAATGGGTCAAGATCGAAGGCTGGCACGATTCCAAATATGCCAAGAAGATGATCCTCGAGGCGATCGCGCGGGCCAAGGCCAGCAAGTAGCCCGACAGGTCAGTTATCGACGCGGCCGAAAGCCGGCACGTTGCCGATGACGGTGTGCCGGTCCTTGCCGCAGGCGAACGTCCGCGCTTTGTCGTCGGCCAGTTTGCGCGCCTGATCGTTGGCGGCGGGATTGCCGGTGGCCAGCACCAGGCCGACCGTGCAGCCATCGCGGGCGCCCATCTGGCCGACCTTGGCGACGAGCAGCACCTCGGTCGGCTTGTTTTCTTCGTCCGGGTTGCTGATCGAGCGGCGGTGGATCACGGCAAAGGGCACAGCCTTGTCGCCCGTGGTCTCGATGCGCCACTCGATCCTGGCGCCGGACGAATTGAAGCCGGAGAAACTCTCCCAAACCGATGTCATGTCGCTGCCGGGCGGAAAGCCATAAAACAGCGATTCGCGCGCGTCGTCATAGGCGATCAGCACGGGGTAGCCGCGATAGCCCGAACAGGCGAGATCGGCCCAGTCGCCGTCGCCTTCCTCGGCCTGCGCGTAGGTCACGCAATCCTTCTTCCAATCGAGATCGGAATAGGCGCTAGATATGTCGCTCGCCTGCGCAGCCTGGCAGAAACCGGCGAAGACGAACGGGATCAGAAGAGCGCGCATGGCCGACAAACTCCGTTGCAAGCCATCGCAGCGTAGCGTCAAACGCTATTTCTTCAAGCTCGCTTCAATCAGCAGATCGGCATTGCGGGCGACCGATTGCGCCGGGCCGCCGAGCCCGAACAACTGGCCGCTGATATAGGCGCCTTCGATCAGCAGCAGCAGGCCGTCGCCCAGCGTATCGGGATCCTGCGCACCCATTGCAACCGCCATGGCGCGCAGGCGACGGCGCAATTCCTGTTTGTTGGCCTCGCTGACCACGCGGGCCGGATGGCTGTGTTCGGGGTACTCGACCGCCGCATTGGTCATGCCGCAGCCGCGATAGTCCGCCACCTGCGTGCGCTTGCCGATGCGGGTCAGGAATGCCTTGATCTGCGCACGCGGGTCGCCGGGATGGGCGGCGACCGCCTCATCGAAACGCTCCCAATATTCCTGGTCGTACTGCCTGAGATAGGAGGCCGCCAGCTCATCCTTGGAGGGAAAGCTGCGATAGAGGCTGGGCTTGGTAACGCCGGCGCGCTTGACGATCTCGTCGACGCCGATCGCCCTGATGCCGCGCCGGTAGAACAGCTCATAGGCCACGTCGAGGATCTTCCTGGCGGCCTTCGGTGGCGCCGACGCATGACCGTCGCTGATGGTCAGTTCAATATTTTTGTCCGTTGGCATCATGGAACTCGATTGACAATGTTACCGATCGGTACGTATACATCCTTCCACCAGCAACGTACCGGTCAGTAACATGATAGCTCAATCCCGTCCGTTTGGCCAGCGCTACGCTTTCGTCGTGGTTGGCGTCATCTTCCTCTGCCTGCTGGTCGCGGCCGGCCTGCGCTCGGCGCCCGCCGTCATGATGCTGCCGTTGGAGAACAGTTTCGGCTGGCGCCGCGACGTCGTTTCGCTGGCCGCCGGTGTCGGCATCCTGCTCTACGGCCTGACCGGGCCGTTCGCCGCCGCCCTGATGGAGCGGATCGGGCTGCGCCGCACGCTGCTTGCCTCGCTGGTGGTGATGTCAGGCTCGACCGCACTCAGCCTCTTGATGACCAAGCCCTGGCATCTGTTCATCACCTGGGGCGTGTTCTCGGGCATTGGTTCCGGCGCTGTCGCCAGCGTGCTCGGCGCCACCATCGTCAACCGCTGGTTCAAGACCAATCGCGGCCTTGTCATGGGGCTGATGTCGGCCTCCAGTGCCTCAGGCATGCTGGTGTTCCTGCCGCTGATCGCCTCGCTGGCACAGTCGGGCGGCTGGCAGCCGGTTGTCATCGCCGTTTCGATCGCCACCGCTGCTCTGGTGCCGCTGGTCTGGCTGCTGGTGCCGGAGCGGCCGGCTTCGATCGGCATGGTGCGCTATGGTGCCGCGGCCGACGATGTGCCGCCGGTGTCACCGGCATCTCAGGGCAATTTCCTCGCCCACACGTTCTCGACGCTGCGCCGCGCCGCCGGCACGCGCGTGTTCTGGTATCTGTTCGCCACCTTCTTCGTCTGCGGTTTCACCACCAACGGGCTGGTCGGCACGCATCTGATCGCCTTCTGCGGCGACATGGGCATCGGCGAGGTGCAGGCCGCCGGCCTGCTGTCGATGATGGGCATTTTCGACCTGATCGGCACGACGCTGTCGGGCTGGCTCACCGACCGTTTCGACCCGCGCAAGCTGCTCGGCGTCTATTATGGGATCCGTGGCCTGTCGCTGATCTACCTGCCCTATTCCGGCTTCTCGGCAACCAGCCTGATCATCTTCGCGGTGCTTTACGGCCTCGACTGGATCGCCACCGTGCCGCCGACGCTGAGGCTCGCCAACGAGGCGTTCGGCGATCGCAGCGGTCCGATCGTGTTCGGCTGGATCGTCGCTGGACATCAGATCGGCGCAGCTGCTGCCGCAGCCTTCGGCGGCACGATGCGCGAGCTTCAGGGCAATTACGAGCTGGCCTTCATGATCGCCGGCATGACGGCAATCGCCGCCGCCTGTATCTCGCTGTTGATCAACACCAGCCGACCGGCCTTCGATCCGGAACCGCAAGCGGCGTAAGGGTGACTGGGTGCGGCTCTCCCTTCCCTCTGAGGAGAAGGGAGAACGTGCCCCGCCTGTTGGCTGTTATCAAACCTTCATGGTTTCGAGATGCGCCTGAAACATTGAGGTTGGACCTTGGTGGCACCGTTCAAGCCATCCAGGAGACAGCCATGAACAAGCTCTCGATGACCCGCCGTGCTTTCGTCACCTCGGCCAGCGCCGCTGGCCTGGTTGGCGTCTCCGGCCTGGCGCTGCCATATTATTCGCGCGCCAGCCAGCGCCCGGCCTTCACCCATGGCGTGCAGTCAGGCGATGTCGACGCCACCAGCGGCATGGTGTGGACGCGCACGGATCGGCCGTCGCGCGTCATGTTCGAAGTGTCGTCGACCGAAAGTTTCACTGATGCCGTCCGCCTGGCGCCGCTCGATACCTCGCCGGCCAGCGACTATACGGTCAAGCGTCTGCTCACCGACCTCGCTTCCGACCAGGATATCTTCTATCGCATGACGGCAGCCGATCTCGCCGACATCAATGCGGTTTCCGAGCCGATCACCGGCCGCTTCCGCACCGCGCCGGCTTCGAGGCGCGACATCAAGTTCGCCTGGTCGGGCGACACCGCCGGCCAGGGTTGGGGCATCGACGAGACCGGCATGAAGACCTACGCCACGATCGGCAAGCACGCGCCCGACTTCTTCCTGCATTCGGGCGACACCATCTATGCCGACGGCGCCATGAAGGACGAGGTCGACCTGCCCGGCGGCGGCAAGTGGACGAACGTCGTGCTGATCGATGGCAAGCGCAAGGTTGCCGAGACGCTGGACGAATACCGGGACCAGTGGAAATACAACATGATGGACAAGAACGTGCTCGGCCTCAGCGCTATTTGCCCGACGTTCTACCAGTGGGACGACCACGAAGTGCTGAACAACTGGTCGGATTCGAAGGATCTCAGCGGCGACAACCGGTACACCGAGAAATCCATCCATGTGCTGGCGGCACGCGCGGCGCGTGCGTTCCATGAAATGACGACGATCCGCTACGAACCGTCCGAGCCGGGCCGCGTCTATCGCAAGATTGCCTATGGGCCGCTGCTCGACGTGTTCTTCCTCGACATGCGTTCCTATCGCGGCCCCAACGGCCCGGACATGCAGGATGAGATGACGCCGCAATCGCGCATGCTCGGCGAACAGCAGACGAAATGGCTGAAGCGCGAACTGGCAAATTCGAAGGCAACCTGGAAAATCATCGCCGCCGACATGCCGCTCGGCCTCGTCGTCTGGGACGATGCCGCCAAGAAGGCGGGTGCCGAAGCGGTCAGCAACGGCGACAACGGTCCGGCCAAGGGACGCGAGTTGGAGATCGCCGACCTGTTGCGCTTCATCAAGAACGCCGGCATCAGCAACACCGTCTGGCTGACCGCCGACGTGCATTACACCGCCGCGCACTACTACAATCCCGACAAGGCGCAGTTCCAGGATTTCAATCCGTTCTGGGAATTCGTCTCGGGCCCGATCCATGCCGGCACGTTCGGCCCGAACGCTTTCGACATGACTTTTGGTCCGGAGCTGAAATTCATCAAGGCGCCAACCGCCGAGCAAGGCCAGAACCTGCCGCCGTCAGCCGGCCTGCAATTCTTCGGGCTGGTCGATATCAATGGCGCCAGCGAGCAGATGACGGTGCGGCTGATGGATCGCGACGACAACGAACTCTACAAGGTCACGCTCGACCCGGTGCGGTCGGCGTAAGCCGACCTTCGTCATCTGTTGGGATGACGACCGCTGCCGGCGGTCGTCAGTCGGGATAGCAGACCATCCGGACGTTCGGCCAGACGGCAGTGTCGCAGTTGGCGGCGTCCTGCCTCTGCTTGAAGGCGGCGCTGACCGGGCCGGTCACCATCGGGTCGACGCCGTCGGGTGCGTCGGCAAAGACCTGTTCGGCGGATGGCGCAACGGTTGGCAAGGCAGGCCGCGCTTCCTTCTGCGTCGCAGCCGACTGCGCGGCGTTGGCCGCCAGCAGGATGGCAAAGGCAGCGGACGCGATGAGCGGCCAAAATCGGTTGAGTTTATCGGTCATGACGTTCGAACTGTCCGGGCCTCGAAAGGTTCCCGCCTTGGTTAACAAAATCATTTCACACGCAGATGCTTAAGATTTGATGAGTATTTGGTGTCGCGCGTCCTCTTTCGCAACTGCGAAAAACCCTGTATGAGCCGCGCAACCGAAAGAGGCAGCGCCTTTGGCCTGCTGCCTGCAACGCTTCCGAGACCAGAACATGAAAATCCGTAATATCGCGATCATCGCGCACGTCGACCATGGAAAAACCACCCTCGTCGACCAGTTGCTCCGGCAATCCGGCTCCTTCCGCGACAATCAGCGCGTCGCCGAGCGCGCCATGGATTCCAACGACCTCGAAAAGGAACGCGGTATCACCATCCTGGCCAAGGCGACCTCGGTCGACTGGAAGGACACCCGCATCAACATCGTCGACACCCCTGGCCACGCCGACTTTGGCGGAGAGGTCGAGCGCATCCTGTCGATGGTGGATTCGGCCATCGTGCTGGTCGACGCCGCCGAAGGGCCGATGCCGCAGACCAAATTCGTCGTCGGCAAGGCGCTCAAGGTCGGCCTGAAGCCGATCGTCGTCATCAACAAGATCGACCGTCCGGACGCCCGCCATGTCGAGGTGGTCAACGAGGTGTTCGACCTGTTCGCGGCGCTCGACGCCACCGACGAGCAGCTCGATTTCCCGATCCTCTACGGTTCAGGCCGCGATGGCTGGGTTTCGGAAAATCCGGAAGGCCCCAAGGACCAGGGCCTGGCGCCGCTGTTCGATCTCGTCATCAAGCATGTGCCGACGCCGACCGTTCATCCCGGCCCATTCCGCATGATCGGCACCATCCTGGAAGCCAATCCTTTCCTTGGCCGTATCATCACCGGCCGCATCGAGAGCGGCACGCTGAAGTCCAACCAACCGGTCAAGGTGCTGCACCATGACGGCACGCTGGTCGAGACCGGCCGTATTTCCAAGATCCTCGCCTTCCGCGGCCTCGAGCGCCAGCCGATCGAGGAAGCCCAGGCGGGTGATATCGTCGCCATCGCCGGCCTGTCGAAGGGCACCGTCGCCGATACGTTCTGCGACCCGTCCGTGACCGAACCGCTGCATGCGCAGCCGATCGATCCGCCGACCGTGACCATGTCCTTCCTCGTCAACGACAGCCCGCTGGCCGGCACCGAAGGCGACAAGGTGACCAGCCGCGTCATCCGTGACCGCCTGCTGCGCGAGGCCGAAGGCAATGTCGCGTTGAAGATCGAAGAATCGCCGGACAAGGATTCGTTCTTCGTCTCCGGACGCGGTGAATTGCAGCTGGCTGTGCTGATCGAGACGATGCGCCGCGAAGGCTTCGAGATCGCCGTGTCGCGTCCGCGCGTCGTCATGCAGAAGGGCGAAAGCGGCGAATTGCTGGAGCCGGTCGAGGAAGTCGTCATCGACGTCGACGAGGAGCATGCCGGCATCGTCGTGCAGAAGATGTCGGAGCGCAAGGCCGAGATGGTCGAGCTGCGCCCGTCCGGCGGCAACCGCCAGCGCATCGTCTTCCACGCGCCGACGCGTGGCCTGATCGGCTATCAGTCGGAACTGCTGACCGACACGCGCGGCACCGCCGTGATGAACCGGCTGTTCCATGCCTACGAGCCCTACAAGGGCGAATTGCCGGGCCGCACCAATGGCGTGCTGATCTCCAACGAGCAGGGCGAGGCGGTGGCCTATGCCATGTGGAACCTGGAAGACCGCGGTCCGATGGTCATCGATCCCGGCGTCAAGGTCTATCAGGGCATGATCATCGGCATCCATAGCCGCGACAACGACCTCGAAGTGAACGTGCTGAAGGGCAAGAAGCTGACCAACATCCGCGCCGCCGGCAAGGACGAGGCGGTCAAGCTCACCCCGCCGATCCGTATGACGCTGGAACGCGCGCTGGCCTGGATCCAGGATGACGAGCTGGTCGAGGTGACACCGAAGACCATCCGCCTGCGCAAGCTCTATCTCGACCCGAACGAGCGCAAGCGCTTCGAGAAGTCGGCCAAGGCGGTCGGCGCGGCGTAAGAGTTCTTGTTTTGGCGAATGGAGGCGTCGCAACCTACCGTCTCGCCGGGTGCCGGTGGGACAGGGCTTCCCGTAGGGAGCCGCCTGACGCCAGCCACATGACTACAGCGGAGGCGTCATAGTATCATGGTATTCTCGTTACTCTCCTCCCTCAGCACGGTATTCTAGCTGTGGGTGAAGGCGAGGAAACGGGTGTGCGAAATGCCGTTCGGGACTTCGTCCGGT
The DNA here is from genome assembly GCF_056431085.1 of Mesorhizobium waitakense. Taxonomy (NCBI): domain Bacteria; kingdom Pseudomonadati; phylum Pseudomonadota; class Alphaproteobacteria; order Hyphomicrobiales; family Phyllobacteriaceae; genus Mesorhizobium; species Mesorhizobium waitakense. Next base: position 76,955 of record NZ_JBWKME010000147.1, read on the forward strand.
CTCTTATGCAAGACGACATGCGGCGAAGGCTCGTCGCTCACAAGAGGCTCGTTGGATTTGGCAACGCGGCATTGTCAGCGATCGAGCATGAACTGGCAAAGATCGATCTGGGCAAGGTTTCCCATCGCGAAATTGCAACACTTGTAGCGGGCTTCGCCACTGCCCTGCACGATATCAGCGAAGATGCATCCCGACGATATATTTCGGTTTCGCTCGCGGCACCGATAACTCCTCTTATGCGCGCTGCGCTCCGCAGCATTGTTCGCTTTACAATGGACGACTGGCGACGGTCCTCGATTGGCGACATCACTGTTCTGGAGCATGGTAAGCTCGACAGTCATTTGGAGGCGGCGCAGCACATCGGACGCTGGCTCGCAAATGTACCTGTGGCTGATCTGGCTGGCATTTCGCGAATCTACATAATCCCGGAAATCCCCGAACCCGAGTTCGCCGGCACTTACCTCCAGACAGTATCGGTCATCGAGATTGTCTGGCGACGCCCTTCCAAACATAGGATTGGCAACGCAGTTCGCAGGTTCATGATCGAGAAAACGCTCTATCACGAAGTAGGACACCACGCGCTGCAGCACGTCGAACTTGGACAGGACCCCGATCAGGAAAAGCAGGCAGACCGTTACGCATGGGAAATGATGCATCGGACACACCCCAATCTATCGATGCTTACTCTTCCCCTACGATTCCTTGGCGCGTCTCGGCGGCGGAAAAATGCCAAGGATTTGGAAGCAGTATAGGATTGCGTTATCAACAGGCAGCCGAAATGATGGCTTCCCGATCGGGCTCGCCGGCCAAATCGATGCGGATCGCTGTGCCTTCGCGGGTGGGTTTGCGCAAAGCCTTGGCGCCATCCGGGTCAACGACCAGCAATCGCTTTTCCTCCAGCGCCTGAAGCCGCGATCGCGAGATGCGGAGTTCGCCGGCGAGCAAGCGGTCGAGCCGCAATGAGCTTGGCGCTTCAAGCGCGAGGCGGAGTTCCAGGGTGGTTATGTCCTGCGGCCTGTCGCCAAGCATTTGTTTGCTTACGGCCACTTCAGGAAACTCCTCGACACGCCCCACTCGGTTGCGCAGCGCGATGACATCGAATGCGTGACGCCGGGCGAGCGCCGGGTCGTTGCTTTCGAGCGCCTGCAGCAACGATGGCTCGATATCGCGACGGTTGCGCCGCTCCAGAATGCCGAAATTCCAGGAGTTGTCGCAATCAGTGCAGCGGTAGATAAGCCAGACGTCGATGCGCTTGCCGTTGGCGTTGACGCGGAATTTTTCGCCGCTGCAATAGGCCTTCACAGTGCCGCAGCGATTGCAGTTGATATGGGGCTGGGGCGCGGTTTTGGGCGCAATAGTCCAGCGGATACGCAAAAGTCCAGACATGCCGAAAAAGCCTTCCCGTCGGGAAGTTCATCAGGCCGGCTCTATCGAGATGCCCATGCGGGCGCGGCGTGGCGGTAGCTTGCTATGGTCGGAAATCAGGTGTCACGGGCAAAGCGCGCGACAGCGGTTCAGCGGTGCCAAACCGGTCTCGAACCGCCGCCCAGAGGAACACATGAATTGAAAACAGGCACCGCGAATGCGGCGCCATGCAGTGTGTCGGGGAGTTGACGAGACCGGCGGTTACTGAGGCAAAGTGACGCTCGAAATTGTTTCGCAGCGGCCCTTCTAGCTGCGAGATGCCAGAGGTGCAAGGCACCTGATTATCTCACGTTGGTGCTGCCCCTCATCCGCCCGCCGGCACTTCTCCCCGCAAGGGACGGGGAGAAGGGGGAAGCTCCAAGTGAGTATCTTGCCTTTGCCAGCCCTCGTCGCGCGGGTCATCTCGAAAGGGTATCGTGACGTGTTCCCGTTCCTGCTCGCCATGTGGATCGGCGAGGGCATCTGGCTGTCGCTGGCGGTGTTCGGGCTGGCTGTCGTGGCGCAGAGTTTTCACTTCGCTTTCGTCGTCGTGAAATGGATCGGCGTCGCCTATCTCGCTTATCTCGCCTTCAAGATGTGGACCGCGCCTGTCGGCGCGAAAGAGGGCGAGATGCCGCGCGAGGACTCGCCAGCAAAACTGTTCTTCGCTGGTATGGCGGTGACGCTCGGCAACCCCAAGATCATGATGTTCTACCTAGCGCTGCTGCCGACGATCATCGACCTCGCGTCGGTGAGCATCCTCGGCTGGGTCGAATTGACGGCGACCATGGCGGTGGTCCTCATCGTCATCAATCTCGCCTGGGTGCTCGCCGCCTCGCAGGCGCGCAAGCTGTTGACGAGCAAGCGCGCCATGAAGATCGCCAACCGCGTCAGCGCCACGACGATGGCCGGCGCCGCCGCGGCGATCGCGGCGCGGTGATAGGGCATGAATCCGAACTGAAGGACTTCCTCAGCGAAAACCGGAACCGTTTTTGCTTCGCCGACCCTTCGGTAGGAGAGATCACGCTTCGAGTGGTTCAAACCGCTCTATGTTTTTGTTTTGACGCAATTCCCCAGGGAAAGTGCTACGCGCTTTTCCCTTGAAAACCGTTTCACACTTTTCCTGGAGTTGGTCAAAACAAACGCTGCGTCACATTACTTCGATGATCGGCGCGATCTCAACGCTGAAAGCCGGGTCCATCAGGATAGGGCAGTCCTTGGCCTTGCCGACGGCATCGTCGATGTCTTTTGCTTCAACGATCGTATAGCCGGCGGTTGGATTGCTGCCGCCATTGTTCTCGACCTTGCCGCCGGGCAGCACCATCTTCGACATGCCGACCGGATTGCCGCCGTCGACCACGGCCGAGCCGAGCTTGCCGTACCAGTGCGTCCAGGCGTCCATTGCCGCCTGCCGTTCGGCCTCCTCGGTCGGCATCTTGCCCGAGCCGTGATAGACGTAGAGAAACTTCGCCATGTTCTCCTCCCTTGATCAGCGGCATCGAACCGGCATGCGGTCACGCCGCCTGGCAATCATCGGACCAAAGCGGCGAACATGCAACGAGAATGCGAAAGGGCTAATGTAGGGCGCGGTTGGCTCCAGCAGCTTACCTCGCCATGGCGTGGTATTCGTCGTTCGGCCGCATGTCGATTGCCGCCGCCACGCGGTTCGACATGTTAAAGAACGAAGCGGTCGAGGCGATGTCCCAGATGTCGCGATCGGTGAAGCCGGCCTTGCGCAGTGCGGCTCGATCAGCCTCGACGATCTTAGCCGGCTCTTCCGTCAGCTTGACGGCGAATTCGAGCATTGCGGTCTGCCTCGGCGATAGCTCGGCGGCGCGGAAGTTCATTACCATCATCTCGCCGAGCGTAGGGTCGCCGGACAACTGGCGCACCGCCGCGCCATGCGCGGTCAGGCAATAATAGCAATGGTTGATCGAGGAGACGGCAACCGCGATCATCTCGCGCTCCAGTTTCGACAGGCCGGACTCGCCCAGCATCAGGTCGTTGTACATGTCGGTAAATGCGCGCAGCTTCTTGTCGTCGAAGGCATAGGCGCGCAGCACGTTGGGGACGAGCCCGAGCTTCTCCTCGCATTTGGCGAAATAGGCTTTTGTCGCCTCGCTCAGCTCTCCCGAAGCGAGGTCAAGCGCGGTGATTTTGCCAGTCATGGGGTCGTTTCTCCTCGTCGGGCGGTGTCCTGTCGCCGAATTCCGATAATTCTTGGCAAGCCGTCAAACCTTTGTCGCCAAACAGCGCTCATCTGCTACCATAGTCACAAAAGCATGCGACGGGAGGAATGGCACCATGGCCAGCGTGAAAACCGCAGCGAAGTCGAAGAAAAAAGCCACCGCAGCGGCAAAGACGGAGGAAAGACCAGCCAGGCTTGCCGACTACCTGCTCGCCCGCGCGCCGGCCGAAGACATCGCCGCCTATGAGGCGGCAGACCTCGAACGCGCTGCCGATCTCGCCGGCCAGGCGGTCGCCGGCCACAAGAAGGGTGAGTGCGTCGTCGCTGTCGATGCCGATTCAGGCGTCGTCCGCGAGGGCCGCCCGGTGACCGTGATCACGGTCGTCAACGACAACATGCCGTTCCTGTTCGATTCCATCCTTGGCGAGATCACCGAAAGCGCCGGCGAACCGACGCTGGTCACCCACCCGGTCATCACCGTTCGCCACGGCAAAGGCGGTGTGGAAGAAATCCTCGGCGACGGCAATTTCGCCAAGGACGACGGCAGCCACGACCGACTGAGCGTCATCCATGCCCATATCCCACGGCTGACCGCCGAGCAGGCGACCGGATTGACCGAGCGGCTGCGCAAGATGCTCGGTCAGGTGCACGCCGCCGTCCACGACTGGCGGCCGATGCTGGCCCGCCTCGATCAGGCGATCTCGGAGTTCCGCTATTCGGCGGTGCCGCTCGACAAGAAGAGCGTTGCCGAGGCGATCGCCTTCCTGGAGTGGCTGCGCGACGACAATTTCACCTTCCTCGGCATGCGCGAGTTCAAATACACCGGCGGCGAGGAAAGCGGCACGCTGGAGCGCGCCGACAAGCCTGGTCTCGGCATCCTGTCCGATCCGGACGTGCTGGTGCTGAGGCGCGGCACGGAAGCGGTGACGACGACACCGGAAATCCGCGCCTTCCTGCACGGGCCGGAGCCGCTGATCGTCACCAAGGCCAATGCCAAGTCCTCCGTGCACCGCCGCATCTATCTCGACTACATCGGCGTCAAGACCTACACGTCCAAGGGCACGCTGGCGGGCGAATTGCGCATCGTCGGCCTGTTCACCTCGACCGCCTACACGCGCTCTGTGATGAAGATCCCGTATCTGCGGTCGAAGGCCGAAACCATCATCGCCAAGTCCGGCTTTGACCGGCACGATCACTCCGGCAAGGCGCTGATCAATGTGCTGGAGAGCTATCCGCGCGACGAGTTGTTCCAGGTCCCGGTGCCGATCCTGAAGAAGCACGCCGCAGCCATTCTCGGCCTGGTCGAGCGGCCGCGGGTCAGGGCGCTGGTGCGCGTCGACCAGTTCGATCGTTTCGTCTCGATACTCGTCTTCGTGCCGCGCGACCGTTACGACAGTGTCGCGCGCGAGAAGATCGGCAGCTATCTCAAGACCGTGTTCGAAGGCCGGCTGTCGGCCTATTATCCTGCCTTCCCCGAAGGCGGCCTGGCGCGTGTCCATTTCATCATCGGCCGCTCCGGCGGCAAGACGCCGAAGGTCGAGCAAGCGGCAATCGAGGCGGCAATCCGCGACATCGTGCGCACCTGGGAGGACGCCCTTTCCGACGCGGCGGACGCCAATGGAGGCAACCAGGCCTTGAAGAGCATCGCTGCTCGGCTGCCGGAAAGCTACCGCGATACGTTCAGCGCGGCGGTGGCGCTTGCCGATGCCGGGCGCATCGCCAGGATCAGCGCCACCAATCCGATCGCCATCGACTATTATCGCAATGCCGAGCAGAAGCCGCATCAGGCGTCCCTGAAGATTTATCACCACGGCAGCCCGGTGGCGCTGTCGCGGCGCGTGCCGGTGCTGGAAAACATCGGCTTCCGTGTCATCAGCGAGCGCACCTTCGAGGTCGGCGACGACCAGTCCGGCATGGTCTTCATCCACGACATGGAGCTTGAGAACAGCTACGGCAAACCGATCGACCTTGCCGATGGCGGCGCGCTGTTCGAGGACGCGTTCCTGTCTGTCTGGCGCGGCGACGTCGACAATGACGGCTATAACGGCCTTGCCCAGACCGCAGGCCTGTGGTCGGGCGAGATCACCATCCTGCGCGCCTATGGCCGCTATCTGCAGCAGGTCGGCATTCCGCAAAGCCAGGACTTCATCGCCGCCGCGCTCAACCGCTATCCCGATATCGCGCGCGGCTTGCACGCCCTGTTCATCGCTCGGCTTGGCCCGACGGCCGAGGCCGAAGGCGTGGTGGCGGCAAAGCACCTCAAGGCCAAGATCAAGGATGCGCTGGAAGATGTGCCGAACATCGACGACGACACCATCATCCGCCGCTACCTCAATCTGATCGAAGCCTCGCTGCGCACCAATCATTTCGTTGCCGATACGAAAGAGAAAGGCCAGTCGCTGGCGATCAAACTCGATTCGCATGCGGTCGACGGCTTGCCGGCGCCGCGGCCGTGGCGAGAGATCTTCGTCTACGGTTCCGAGGTCGAGGGGCTGCATCTGCGCTTCGGCCCGGTGGCGCGTGGCGGTCTGCGCTGGTCGGACCGAGCCCAGGACTACCGCACCGAGGTGCTCGGCCTGGTCAAGGCGCAGCAGGTCAAGAACGCCGTCATCGTGCCGGTTGGCGCCAAGGGCGGCTTTTTCCCCAAGCGCCTGCCGGCGGGCGGCAGCCGCGATGCGATCTTCGAGGCCGGCACTTCGGCCTACAAGAACTTCGTCTCCAGCCTGCTGTCGATCACCGACAATATCGGCCTCGACGGTGTCATCCCGCCGGCCGGCGTCGTGCGCCGCGACCCGGACGATCCATATTTCGTCGTTGCCGCCGACAAGGGCACCGCGACCTTCTCCGACACCGCCAACGCCATCAGCGAGAAGCACGGCTTCTGGCTCGACGACGCGTTCGCCAGCGGCGGATCGGCCGGTTACGACCACAAGAAGATGGGCATCACCGCCAAGGGCGCCTGGGAAGCGGTCAAGCGGCATTTCCGCGAGATGAACCGCGACATCCAGACCTCGCCCTTCACCGTCGTCGGTGTTGGCGATATGTCGGGCGACGTGTTCGGCAACGGCATGCTTTTGTCGCCGAAGACCAGGCTGATCGCCGCCTTCGACCACCGCGACATCTTCATCGATCCCGATCCCGACATGGCGGCGTCGATGGCCGAGCGCGAGCGCATGTTCGCCCTGCCGCGTTCGAGCTGGCAGGACTACGACAAGACCAAACTGTCGGAAGGCGGCATCATCGTCTCGCGCAACCAGAAGTCGATCACCTTGCCCGCGGCAGCGGCGGCGGCGATCGGCCTCAGCAAGACGACCGCGACGCCGGTCGAGATCATGACCGCGATCCTCAAGGCGCCGGTCGATCTTCTGTGGTTCGGCGGCATCGGCACGTATCTGAGGGCATCCAGCGAAACCAACGCCGAGGTCGGCGACCGTGCCAATGATGCCGTCCGCATCACCGCGCTCGACGTGCGCGCCAAGGTGATCGGCGAGGGCGCCAATCTCGGCGTGACGCAGCGGGCGCGCATCGAGTTCGGCATGAACGGCGGCCGCTGCAACTCCGACGCCATCGACAATTCGGGCGGCGTCAACTGCTCGGACGTCGAGGTCAATATCAAGATCGCGCTGGCGTCGGCGATGCGCAAGGGATCGCTGACGCGTCCGGCACGCAACAAGCTGCTGGCCGAGATGACTGACGAGGTCGGCGGACTGGTGCTGTCCAACAATTACGAGCAGACGCTGGCGCTTTCGATCGCCCGCAAGCGCGGCCTCGCCGACATCGCGCATCAAAGCCGCTTCATGACGGCGCTGGAGGGACGCGGCCTGCTCGAGCGCGCCGTCGAGACGCTGCCGTCGCCGGCGGCCCTTGCCGAGCGCGAAGCACGCGGTGAGCCGCTGACCAGGGCCGAGCTCGGCGTACTGCTGGCCTATGCCAAGATCGTCCTGTTTTCCGATATCGTCGCCAGCGACGTGCCGGACGACGTGCATTTCGATCGCGACCTGATGGGCTATTTCCCGGACCGGATGGCGAAGAAATACGCAGCCGAGATCAACGACCACAGGCTGCGCCGCGAGATCATTGCCCGCGTCGTCGCCAACGACCTGGTCAATCGCGGCGGCCCGTCCTTCGTCAACCGGTTGCAGGAAGCGACCGGTCGCACTGCGGCCGACGTGGTGCGCACTTTTGCTGTGGTGCGCGACGGTTTTGCCTTGCCGGCGCTCTATCGCGAGATCGACGCGCTCGACAATCTCATCGACGGCCAGGTGCAGCTCGATCTCTACCAGGCGGTCAGCCGGCTGATCTACGTGACCAGCGGCTGGTATCTCAAGAACGATGCCGGCACCGCACCACTTGGTCAGCGCATTGGCGAACTCATGGAAGCGCGCAAGGCACTGGAGCCCAAGCTCATTTCGCTGCTGCCGGCCTTCTCGCGCGAGCGTATCGAGGAGAAGCGGCACGGACTGTTCAAGAGCGGCGCGCCGGAAAAGCTGGCCGGGCAATTGGCGCTGAACGAGGTGGCGGAGCTCATCCCCGACATCGCGCTGACGGCGCGCACGGCCGGCGCCGACATCGTTGCCGCGGCCAAGGCGTTCTTCGCGGTCAGCGATGCCTTCCGTATCCCGCGTGTCGAGGACGCGGCGCGTTCGATCACGCCCTCCGACTACTACGATCAGCTGGCGCTGTCGCGCGCCACCGACACGATCGGGGCAGCGCGGCGCGGCATTGCGGAGGCGGCACTCACCGGTCATGCCAAGGCTGCGGATCCGGTGGTGGCCTGGCTGGAAGCCGGCGGCGAGCGGGTGGCGCGCATCCGCGAGCGGCTTCAAGCGCTCACCGAAGGCGGCGACATCACCGTGTCGCGGCTGTCGGTCGCGTCGGGGCTGATGAGCGATCTGACGGGGATGTGAACCCATTCGCTTCGCAAGGCTGATGCTGCCCCTCATCCGGCTGCCGCCACCTTCTCCCCGTGTAGTGACGGGGAGAAGGGAGCCTGTCACGATCGTCGGCGCCTTACTACAACGCTGACCGTTGGCGAAACGTCGATGACGGCGTCTTTCTCCCCGCCACTATACGGGGAGAAATGCCCGTGTCCGAACCTGATAGATAGGTAACAGAATGGACCGATAGCATAGGTGACA
>NZ_JBWKME010000148.1:0-4083 GCF_056431085.1 Mesorhizobium waitakense
GAGATCGACGACGCCGAGGTCGCCATCATTCACGAATTCGACCCTCGCCTGTCGCTTGGCAGCAAATCGTGAGAAGGCGATCGTTTCGGTTAGGTTTGGCAGCTAATTGCGAGAATGTGGTAGCTCCGATTATCAATTTAACTGCAAAGCATCCACGTGAAGGTCACGAATCCCTTGATTTTCACACCCCCGTCTTCGGTAAATTCGATGCCGCCAATGGCCGAACCCCACGCTAATCTTGATGCGCGTCGGCGACTAAGGCGTCTGCAATGGGTCGATGTTGAACCCTGGAAGCGAGGCTCAGGCCGCCGGCTTCTCGAAGATCATGGACAAACCACGCGTCGAGGCCATTTCAACAATCAATTCTTCGATCGCCTGATCGGAAAGTCGCGTTTGTGTTGCGTCCCGGATATGTTTGACAAGACCGTGGATCGCTACAGCCACGGTGTGCGCGGCGTCATCGAGAAGACGACTGATTTCAATCACAACGTCGGCATCTATGTCGCGTGGCAAATCTCGCATACATCGTCTCCCCACCGACAGGAAATATTGCCGTCTTGCTGTCCAATGTCGAGTCGAGCAGACGAAACGTTAATCCCGGCAGACGTGTTTCTCAACTTGCCGGTCGCGCTCGTCGGCCTCGCGTTTGGGGTTCGGCTGGTGAAGACGTCACCGGACATTCGGCTTGAGCGCGTTTCTGACGTCCTTGTCGACGAACGTCAGATCGAACCATTCAGGATCGAAATGACCGCCGCACCAGCGACTCGTGTCCCGATGCTCGGGATCGTCCCCGTCGGCCATGATGGCCAGGAAATTCTCAAAACCGCTGATGCCGCCGACATCTTCGGGTGGTCTGGCGCGGGCGCCGTCGATGCAGGCCGCTGTCCTCGGAATCGGATCGAGGGTGAGGAATTTCTTGATGGTGACTAGATGCTCCCAGTGATCGCAGAAGTCGTAGAGATAGATGAAAGAGAGCCCTGGACAGTGCTCGAATCGAGAAAGAGGGGCGCGCCGACAATTGCGCGTGGCGGCAGAGTTGGATCTTTCGCTTTCGAGATGGTCGAGAAAGCCGGCAATCGTATCGGCGTCCAGATCCTCCAGCACGAGATTTGCGATCTCCCGTCCCCGTCGCTGGGCGACAAACTCGAATAGGAGCTTCAGCGTGTCTCGGTAAGCACGTGTCGTATGCGGGCTTGCACCACGCTGCCGCGGCAGATAGCTGATGAAGAACGACTCCACGAGGGCAAAGAGCGCTTTGGGCGTGGCGGTGTTCATCGAGGCTGCCTCGCACTTCGTACATGTTGCTCGAACCGGGTGCTTGCCAGCTCCAGCAGTTGCGGGGTCGCCTTCAGATAAACCTCGGTGCCAAGGATGTTCTGATGGCCCAGATAGGCGGAGAGAAACGGAAGCTTCACATGGATGTCGGCGCCTTCTTCTGCCCAGGCTGTGAGGCGGTGGACAGCAAAGGCGTGCCTGAACTCATACGGTCGCGCTCCAACGCGTCCGCGCGCAGGCTTGATGTCGAGCCGACGTAGGATCTCGCGAATGGCCACCGAGGCTCCACTGATATCCAACGGCCCACCTTTTTGACGAATGAAGAAGGCACCGTGATCCGCATGATGGAGGTCGAGAAGCAACCTACGCCGATCGTAAAGGTAGAGCCGAAGTTCGCCGATAAGGTCTTCGCGAATGGGGACTATCCGGGTCCGCCGTTTGCTGTTGCGGATCAGCAGCGTTCCACGCTCGAGATCGACATCCTCCATCTTGAGGCGCGTGGCTTCGCCGAGCCTGATTCCGGTGCAATAGAGCATGAGGACCAACCTCCGCAGCATAGACGCCCATATGAAATGGCCTTCGTGCGCGGATGCAGCGGCGAGGATACGTAGGACCTCTTCGCGGCTGAAAATGTACGGAAAGAACGGTGACTCCTTCACCGGGGCAAAGGCGTGCTCGGGCACATAACAGGTGGGATCACGACGGCGGCGATGCAGGCAAAACTGCCGGATTATTCCGAACTCGCCACTGAGCGAGATAGCCTTGCGGCCGGGAAGGCGCCCGCACCAGTTGCTAATCGCATCGGCCAGCGGGATAGCGTCTTCATCGTTCCACTGTTGCTCCAAAAAGCGTAGAAAGCGATCGATCTCGTAGGCACCGCGTTGATAGCGGTGGCCCATCGCTCGCTTGAACGTCACGAAGCTCTTGGCGTCGTTCTTCAGTTCGATCAAGGTGACGATCGTGGTCATGCGGGCACCGGTAGGGCGATCTCGCGCAGGGAATCCGTGGCGATCCGCACATAGGCGGAAACCGACTCCCGATCGCTGTGGCCGAGGAGTTCGGACACAACCTGCGGTCGGGTGCCCAAATCGATCTGACGTCCGGCATGGGTGTGCCGCAGGACATGACTGCCCAAGGAGGGTGCGCTGATGCCCGCCTTCTTCGCACGCTTCGCGACGATGTGCCCTATCGCATTCGAACGGACGAATGTTGAAGGGTACCTGCATCTGTACGAAGATATGGCGCGTGGAAGTGTCAACCGGCCGGCCGTAGCGAAGATAATGCGCCAATGCCTCACTGATCGGCGGCAACAACGGCAACGTAAACGAGACTCCCGTCTTCGGGCGATAGACCGCCAAAGTGTTTGCGTGCCAGTCAATGTCCTGGAGCTGGAGGCGATTGACCTCGGCGGCGCCAAGGCCATAGGTGCTCAGCATCAACAAGATTGCGTAATCGCGAAGTCCCACCGGGGTCGACCGATCCACCGCATTCAGCAGCCGCTGCACATCCTCCCAAGGCAGAGCGCGCCTGGGACGTTCGAACGGTCGCTGTACGGGTGCAATGATGGCTTCACTGATATCGATCGGGCTTTTACCGCTCCAGTGCAGGAAGCGGGAAAAGCAACGTACCGTGCAAGCAATGTTGCTGACAAAGGATCGAGAGTATTTAGTTGCCAAATTAACAAGAAATGCATCAACATCTGTCAGTTGTATCGAATGCCATTCCTTGCCTGCCCGAACAAGATAATCGTATAATCTGCTAAGATGGCTCAGCTGCTTGTGGATCGTACGCTCAGCAAGACCCAAATGCTGCACAAGATACGCACCATACTCTGCAAATTACGGTGAAGGCGGAGGTTGAACCGCTCTTGGTGGCTGCCAGTCGGGAGGAGCAAATCCCATCCGGTGGTAGACACGGCCGAGCGACCGCAGGGCACTCCGGAAATTCTGGTGGGAACGTCGAGGCCGGCTCCGGCGCCGCGCATACCAGTCGATGAACCGATTAGCGCCTTCCAGGGTCAGTTCTTCTCGCTCGATCAGGCCCTGCTGGCTGCAATAGGTACGAAACTGCTGGATACATATCAGATATTTGTCCGCCGTTCCTGCGCTAAGCCGCCGCTCCCCGCTCCAGATGCGGCGAATCTCATCGGTGGTCGGCGCGCCTGCGATGGCTGCACTGCTTCGATTGTTATGAATGGACATGGCTTCACCTCGACTGGCGAAGCTGTAGCCGGCCGCGACAGTAAGATCAGGCCCCGCATCGTGTTGGTAATGATTGTCGGCGGCATGGCGGAAGCCCTTTGTCCGACAACACCTGGAGCCAAGTAACCGGGTGCACCGCGATCGTTCGTTCGAGGAGCAAGGCGAAAGCCCAAGGGCACCGGAATGTCGAGCAGGAGTTGAGGAGGAAGGGCACGCCGCAGATCCGTAAGGGCCAACATCTCGTTCGTTACCAAGTGCGACAGCTCGGGCGCCATTACTCCGACAGCAGCAACGGATTTACGCACTGCTACGATACGACGGCGAAGCCAACGCACGGCGCCTGGAAGGCAGATATCGGGACCGCGCACTGCATCTGCTGCCTGTTCGATGCTTCTCGCGGATGCAGCCACTCCGATGACCTGTTCGATTGCTGCTAGCGAATCCGGCAGTCGAGCGGAGAGAAAATCCGGGAGCAGACTGAACGTCGTGTGCCCTTGTGGACAATAGTACCGGGCAATTCGAACACCGGGGCTGGTCGGTCCGGATGCGCGCGAGCAGACGGTCGAGGGTCACGAACCTGGTCTTCATGCCGACGATCCGGTCGAAC
>NZ_JBWKME010000149.1:0-1936 GCF_056431085.1 Mesorhizobium waitakense
GGCGAAACCGGCACAGCGATAATCGTAATGGAGAAGAGCGGACAGCTTAGATGCGCCTCGATCAACGGAGACAGAGCTGGCTCGGGAAATCTGAACAGGGGTTATAAGTGGAATTTTCGCCTGAACGCGGCATAGAAGCCGGGAACAGGAGAGACCATGACGAAACGCCCCCGCCGTAATCACAGCCCCGAGTTCAAGGCCAAGGTCGCGCTTGCCGCGATCCGAGGCGAGAAGACGCTCATCGAGTTGTCGCAGCAGTTCGACGTTCATCCCAACCAGATCAAGCAATGGAAAGACCTGCTTCTGGAAGGAGCGTCCGGCCTATTTGGCATGGAGGTGAAGTCCGGTCCTGCGGCTCCGGCCGTGGACGTCAAGACGCTGCACGCCAAGATCGGGGAACTGGCGCTGGAGAACGATTTTTTAGCCGGCGCGCTCAACAAGGCCGGGTTGCTGAGCGCAAGGAAATGATCGACCGCCGCCACGATCTTTCGATCGCCGGTCAGGCCAGGGCTCTCGGGATCGGCCGGAGCAGCGTCTACTACCTGCCCCGGCCCGTTGCCGCCGCCGATCTGGCATTGATGCGCCGGATCGACGAATTGCATCTCGACTATCCGTTCGCGGGAAGCCGGATGTTGCAGGCGCCCGAACACCTCGAAGCCGGCGCCGGGGCACAAGATCTATCCCTATCTCCTGCGCAATCTGCCCGTCACCCGACCCAACCGGGTCTGGGCGATGGACATCACATACATCCCGATGGCGCGCGGCTTCGTCTACCTGGCCGCCGTCATCGACTGGTTCAGCCGCCGCGTCCTGTCCTGGCGACTGTCGATCACGTTGGAGGCGGACTTCTGCATCGAGGCTGTCGAGGAGGCGCTGGCCCGACACGGCAAGCCCGAGATCTTCAACACCGACCAAGGCTCGCAGTTCACCTCCATCGACTTCATCAAGGTGCTGAAGGACGCCGAAATCGCCATCTCCATGGACGGCAAGGGCGCGTGGCGCGACAACGTCTTCGTCGAACGGCTATGGCGGACCATTAAATACGAGGAGGTCTACCTGCACGCCTATGCCAGCGTGCCGGAAGCCCGGGCGGCCCTTGCCAGGTATCTGACCTTTTACAATTCCAGACGCCCTCACTCATCGCTTGACCGGCGCACCCCGGATCAGGCCTACTTCAACGCGCCGCAGCCAATCCCGGCCGCGGCATGACAGAGGCGGAAACCCACTTAACAAACCCCGCCAAACTGTTCAGACGAACGCCGCCACCTCTGTTCACTCTTCGTTCGACCTTAGCGCAAGATTCTGCACAGCTCTTGTTCCGGCCCCTAAAGGGGGACTCAAAATCAGGCGATTGAGAAGTCCTAGGGGCGGTTGGACAACCAAAATCCTGGCATTGAACAGACGCGCTCGGAAACTTGGTGCGCTCCATCCTGCTGCCTGGCCGCCCGGCCACCGCTACGACACGATAGGCGTCGCGCCCTTGATTGAGGGCATCGAGTTCGAGGCGCTGATTGCCGACAAGGTTTTCGATGCCGACTGGATCGTCGAGGCGATGAATGGACGCGGCGCAAAGATCGTCATTTCGCAACGGCCCCGGCGAAAGTACCGATCCAAATCGACGCTGAAATCTACAAATGGCGTCATCTCATCGAAAACTTCTTCGCCAAGCTCAAAGCTGTCAAAGGGATCGCAATGCGCAGCGAGAAAACTGATCAAAACTTCACGGCAATGATCTACGGTACGCATCCGAGGTGGGCCGCCTTGTGAGAATTGTCGGATTTGGCACTGACTGTCCTTATTGACGTCAATACGGACAGTGCGGAATGGAACGACTTGATATTATCGATAGCGGCCGGCGGCGACGCTTCAGCAAAGAGATGAAGCAGCAGATTGTCGCCGAGAGCTATTCGGAACCTGGCTTGTGTGCGACGACGGC
>NZ_JBWKME010000150.1:0-2168 GCF_056431085.1 Mesorhizobium waitakense
TTAAGCAACCAAATCCTACGTCATTTCAACGGCTTGCACCACATCCGCCAACCTCCATGAATTTTCCGGGCTAGCTAATCGATGACATCTGGTTCGCCAATGCACAATGCCCAAAGTATACACCCCCAGCCTTCACCAAACGACAAGCTTTGGTCGGAGTAGTGCTCGTCCGCGTCTTGGGTGACGGCTGGAGCTGGAGCGGTCGTTACAACGGCCAACGCCGTGGCAGCAAGTATCGTTCGTGGCCAGTGAGACCGCAATTTCAGGAGCCTCGGGCGCGCCACAGCGTCTTTTTCTGAGGTAGGCATTTTTCGTTTTCCTTTTGGATCATCACAGATTTGAAGAGGGGTCTGGTGTTATGTGCCATTGGGAGAGCCGGCGAAGCAGATATTCATGTGGTCGTCATAGATTCCTCCTGAATGTTTGTTTTACGAGAACCCTTATGGCAGCCCTATCTGACAGCCTGAAAGCGGTCTGCGGGATGGCGATCCTGTCTGATCGCAGCGAGATCCAACCGAGCTGGGGCGGTGCGACGGGATGCGCAGCCTGTATTGCGTTCGGACGAATGTCATGTGAACTCCTGGGCTAAGACTGCGCGACGGCCATGTCGGAACACGGTATCATGGCTATGAATATGCAATTGGCATGCCACCAAACGGGTTGTGAGCAGCGACCCCAAATCGGAGGAGTCGTCCGCTGGCCGGCTTGATCCTAACCCCCAGGATGTTTGGATCTGAACACAGATTTGTCGTCAATCGGACACGGACAAAATGCTGTGACCAGCTGGGCACTGGTGCTGACGCTTTGGTCAGACAGGCCAGAGACGTTGATACAGCGGGACTGTCAGGATTTCCGTGTGCGGGCGGGCGGTTGAACATTACGCCGCCATGGCCTTGATGAAGCGTTCACCGAAGATGACGGCGAACTGGGCCTTGGCCATGGACCACTCACGTGGCGGCATTTTCCACTCTTTCTCGGACCGGTTCAAGATCAGATAGAGCAGCTTGGTGGCGGCTTCGTCGCTTGGGAAGTGGCCCCTGGCCCTGACGGCCGCCTGAGCTTCGAGTTCAACGCCTCTATTGAGTTCGTAACCGGTATGAAGATGGCGGTGCCGATGTCCGGCTGCGGTTTTCGTGATCGCGGCGTATGGTGCGACCATCCGGGACAGAGGCACCGGGAGCACGAAGGTGCGGGCAGGCCGATCTTGTACGTTGAGCTGCGAGCTCGTGTTAGTAGATGGCCGCCTCTGCGACTCGCCCGGTTGCGCTGAGAGCGCGGATCCGTAGTTGTCGTGTCGCCCGCCGCTCCCCTCTGACTGATCGAGAGGAGGCAGGAATGCGACGTGTAATTGGAATCGACACCCACCGCACCTTTGGCGAGGTGGTGATCTGGGAAGATGGTCGACTGCGGCATGTGGGCCGGGTCGATATGACGCGAACCGCGCTGGAAGGCTTCGGCAAAACCCTTCTGGCCGACGACGAGGTGGTCATCGAGGCCACTGGCAACTGCATGGCGGTCTCTCGGGTGCTGTCGCCATTCGTGAAGCGGGTGGTGATCGCCAACCCGCTGCAGGTCAAAGCGATCGCGCACGCTCATGTGAAGACCGACAAGATCGACGCCGGCACGCTGGCCAGCTTGTACGCAGCCGGCTACCTGCCGGAGATCTGGACACCGGATGCCGCCACGGAGCGGATGCGCAGACTGGTCGCGCGGCGCTACCAGGTCGTGCGGCATCGGACCCGGATCAAGAACGAGGTACATTCGATCCTCTACGCCCACCTGATTCCGCGGTGCCCCCATGCCGACCTGTTCGGGCGCCTCGACAGTGCCTGGCTCACCCGTCAGCCGGTGCCAGATGACGAGCGCGCCGCAATCGAGCGCCATATCCGGGAACTGGACAGGCTGGGTGACGATCTCCGCGTACTTGACCGGGAGATTGCCGAGAGCGCGCTCGATGATGCGGTGATCAAACGGCTGGTCACAATCACTGGCGTCAATCTCGCGGTGGCCGCCGGGCTAGTGGCGGCTGTCGGTGACATCGGCCGTTTTTCCAGCCCGCAAAAACTGGTGAGCTATTTCGGCCTGAACCCACGCGTGCGCCAGTCGGGCTCGGCGCGGCCCATCACGGGCGGATCAGCAAGGTCGGACGCAGCCATGCCCGCGCGATG
>NZ_JBWKME010000151.1:0-3837 GCF_056431085.1 Mesorhizobium waitakense
CGCGCTCTCTCCGAGGCTTAGCAGCGCAGTGACACGATCGTGTGGGTCGTTGAGATTCTCGGTGAGCACAACGAGGCGCTCCTGTAGCTCGGGCAGAAGCGATCCCGCGCTCTCTCGGAAGCTTTGCAGCGCATTGACACGATGGCGTTGGTCGTTAAGATTCTCGGCGAGCACAACGAGGCGCTCCTGTAGCTCGGGCAGAAGCGATCCCGCGCTCTCTCCGAGACTTTGCAGCGCAATGACGCGATGGCTTTGGTCGTTAAGATTCTCGGCGAGCGCGACGAGGCGCTCCTGTAGCTCGGGCACAAGCTTTCCTACGGCTGGTTTCAGGGCTGCGAGGGCCGAGGAGTAATCTTCGAGGTCAGGGTTCACGACGAGGTCGACGAGGCGCCGCTGGAGCGTGGGCGCAAGTCCTTCGACGCCCACTGCGAGGCCCAGCAGAGCTGTGACGCGATGCTCGTACTGGGCGAGCCCCTCGGCGAGCACGACGAGGCGCTGCTGTGGTCCGGGCGCAAGCGATCCTAGGTTCGTTCCGATGCCCCGCAGGGCTTTAGCGCGAAGC
This sequence comes from Mesorhizobium waitakense, assembly GCF_056431085.1. Classification (NCBI taxonomy): domain Bacteria; kingdom Pseudomonadati; phylum Pseudomonadota; class Alphaproteobacteria; order Hyphomicrobiales; family Phyllobacteriaceae; genus Mesorhizobium; species Mesorhizobium waitakense. The sequence goes on from NZ_JBWKME010000151.1 coordinate 563, forward strand.
TCGGGATCGACAAACGCCTCGGCGAGCCTGACGAGGCGCTGCTGTAGTGCAGGCGCAAGCTCTCCTAGGTTCGGTCCGATGTCCTCCAGGGCTTGAGCGCGATGCTCGGGATCGACAAGCCCTGCTGCGAGGTCGACCACACGCTGCTGGAGCGCGGGCACAAACTCTCCCCCGCTTATCCCGAGGGCTGACAACACCGAGACGCAGTCTTCCGAGTTGAGCTCCTCGACGCGATCGACGAAACGCTGCTGGAGCGCCGGCACAAGCCGTCCCACACCCATTGCCAGACCAGCGAGGGCAGCGACGCGAAGCTGGGGATCGCCAACCCCCTCGGCAAGTTCGATGAGACGCTGCTGGAGTATGGGCGTAAAGTCACCCACGGCCAGCCCGAGGTCATCCAAGGCCGAGAAGCGAAGTTCGGGGTCAAGCGCCTCGGCGCGATCAATGAGACGCTGCTGGAGCGCAGGCGCGAGCCCTCCCACCCCTTGTCTGAGGGCTGCCAGGGCATCGACGCAGTGCTCTTCGTCGTCAAGTCCTTCGGCGACCTCGACGAGGCGCTGCTGAAGCGTGGGCGCGAGCCCTCCCAGCCCCCCGCCGAGGGCTTGCAGGGCAAAGACGCGGTGCTCGGGGTTGTTAAGTCCTTCGGCGATGGCAACGAGCTGCTCCTGCTGCACGCCGGTCAGGCAATTGAAATTGGATGCCAGAGATTCCAACGCGCCGGCAGCCATTAGTCCGACATAGGGATTCGCGACTCCTGGCTGCGGGACCATTAACCTGCTCCAGACGGCCTGAACCCGGATTGCCATCTGGCGCCTTTCTTCCAACGCCGCGGACATTTGGACAGCAGCACGCAGCTCGCCGTCTGTCTGCGACACCGCCAGCAGATCGATCGGGCTGAGCCTTTCCGCAATCGCGCCGAGTAACTCCGGGAGCAGCCCCGTTATTCCTGTTACCTGTTGGAGCCAGTGGTCCAGTTGTGGCATCATTTCGCTTGGTGTCCTCACTCACAACTTCGAGCCTTTGGTCCGGAGCACTTGGCATCAGCGCGACTTGATCTCGCGGGCCAGTTCGTCCTGAGCTGGGCCCAAACGCCAGCTCCACATGGCCGTCGCCGGTCGGGCGCGCCTCGTTGAGCGTTGGCTACGCGGCTTTCAACTCCTTGCCCATCGCCTCACCAGCCGCTCCTGCCGGGCCGACTACTGTCCCCAACTCTCCCTATCTCCTGGCCGGCAAAACGGCATTTCTTTGTTTAGCTGCGATGTGCTGAAGCGTCCCATATAAAACGGATATGCCATCATGCGCGTTCGAGAGCATTCAGCAACGCCGGATCCAGCGGGTGATAGAGCTCTTATGCATAATGGTCAGTATGAATAGGTTGGACGCCCAAGTGTGAAGGCTTTGATTTGCGACCATCAGCTCGTCGTGGCGAGTGGATGGTGTGGGGATGAAGTCGGTGGATACGATTGCCCGGGTTCGGCGCGCCTTCCATGTGCAGGGATGGTCTCTCAAGCGGATTTGCCGCGAACTGCATGTGTCGCGGAACAAGTCCGCAAGATACTCAGGTCCGATGAGACATCGTTCCCCTACGAACGCGAGCGGCAGCCCAAGCCCAAGATCGGTCCGTGGCAGGATCAGCTAGACGGGTTTTTGAATGGCAACCGTGGCAAGACGGCGCGCGAGCAGCTGACACTGATCCGGATTTACGAAGAGCTTTGCAGCCTCGGCTACGAGGGAGGCTATGACGCCGTCCGTCGATACGCGAAGAACTGGGCGAAGGCACAGGGGTCGGCGATGGCGGACGCCTATGTGCCGCTGTTCTTCGCGCCGGGCGAGGCCTACCAGTTCGACTGGAGCCACGAGATCGTCCTGATCAACGGCGTGACGGTGACCGTGAAGGTCGCCCATGTCCGGCTCTGCCACAGCCGCATGATGTTCGTCGGGACTGTCAGGAATTTCGTGTGCGGGCGGGCGGTTGAACATTACGCCGCCATGGCCCGGATGAAGCGCTCGCCGAAGATGACGGCGAACTGGGCCTTGGCCATGGTCCACTTACGTGGCGGCATTTTCCACTCTTTCTCGGATCGGTTCAAGATCAGGTAGAGCAACTTGGTTGCCGCATCGTCGCTTGGGAAGTGGCCCCTGGCCCCGACAGCCCGCCTGAGCTTCGAGTTCAACGCCTCTATTGAGTTCGTAACCGGTATGAAGATGGCGGTGCCGATGTCCGGCTGCGGTTTTCGCGATCGCGGCGTATGGTGCGACCATCCGGGACAGAGGCACCGGGAGCACGAAGGTGCGGGCAGGCCGATCTTGTACGTTGAGCTGCGAGCTCGTGTTAGTAGATGGCCGCCTCTGCGACTCGCCCGGTTGCGCTGAGAGCGCGGATCCGTAGTTGTCGTGTCGCCCGCCGCTCCCCTTTGACTGATCGAAAGGAGACAGAGGAATGCGACGTGTAATCGGAATCGACACCCACCGCACCTTTGGCGAGGTGGTGATTTGGGAAGACGGTCGGCTGCGGCATGTGGGCCGGGTCGACATGACCCGGACGGCGCTGGAAGGCTTCGGCAAGAGCCTTTTGGCGACGGACGAGGTGGTGATCGAGGCGACCGGCAACTGCATGGCGGTCTCTCGGGTGCTGTCGCCATTCGTGAAGCGGGTGGTGATCGCCAACCCGCTGCAGGTCAAAGCGATCGCGCACGCTCATATGAAGACCGACAAGATCGACGCCGGCACGCTGGCCAGCTTGTACGCAGCCGGCTACCTGCCGGAGATCTGGACACCGGATGCCGCCACGGAGCGGATGCGCAGACTGGTCGCGCGGCGCTACCAGGTCGTGCGGCATCGGACCCGGATCAAGAACGAGGTACATTCGATCCTCTACGCCCACCTGATTCCGCGGTGCCCCCATGCCGACCTGTTCGGGCGCCTCGGTCGTGCCTGGCTCACCCGTCAGCCGGTGCCAGATGACGAGCGCGCCGCAATCGAGCGCCATATCCGGGAACTGGAGAGGCTGGGTGACGATCTCCGCGTACTTGACCGGGAGATTGCCGAGAGCGCGCATCGATGATGCGGTGATCAAACGGCTGCTCACAATCACTGGCGTCAATCTCGCAGTGGCCGGCGGGCTAGTGGCGGCTGTCGGTGACATCGGCCGTTTTTCCAGCCCGCAAAAACTGGTGAGCTATTTCGGCCTGAACCCACGCGTGCGCCAGTCGGGGCTCGGTGCTGCCCATCACGGGCGGATCAGCAAGGTCGGACGCAGCCATGCCCGCGCGATG
>NZ_JBWKME010000152.1:0-11325 GCF_056431085.1 Mesorhizobium waitakense
CCATTGAGCTTGACTTCGGTGCCCGACCACTTGCCGAACAGGATGCGGTCGCCAGCCTTGACGTCCAGGGGCACGAGCTTGCCAGCTTCGTCGCGAGCGCCGGAGCCGACGGCGATGATCTCGCCTTCCTGCGGCTTTTCCTTCGCCGTATCCGGGATGATGATCCCGCCGGCGGTCTTGGATTCGGATTCGACCCGGCGAACGACCACGCGGTCATGAAGCGGGCGGAACTTCGACTTTGCCATTTTTACTTCCTCGATGAGAACGGTGAGAAACAGTTCCTCCGTCCGGCGGCGCCGGACAAACCAATAGCTGCCCAGCGATGCCGGACCAACTTAGCACTCACCTATGGCGAGTGCTAACAACGCGGGGGATAGGCTCCTGGCATAGGAGAGTCAAGACGCTCGTGAGGCGATTGCAGACAGCCGGAATTATGATTTCGCCGGCTGTCCTATCGCCGAGGCGACCGCAGCGCCAGCAACGGCCATCGTTCGGCGAGCCCGTAGCTGTCGGTCAGCTCGAGACCGAAAGCACCGAAAGGTCTTGGCGTCCCAGATCGGTCGAAAAACGGCGTTTCTGCGAAGCAGCAAACCGCTCCACCCGGCGGCTGGGCAGCCCCATGGACTGAAATGGGGTGCGGGCGGAACGCACTACTCAGCCGCCCGGATCGATGATGCCAAAACAGGCCTAATATTCCGTAAACAGGAAGGCTGGCGACGCACCGATTGGCGTTCCCCGGACGTCAAAAGATGCTCGAATTCTCGCACAGTGGCGGGTGGTGTCGTAGTTCCCAATTAAGTCGCGCCCTGTTGCGGTCGCCATAGGCGCTTTTTCCGCACCGAACTCCAGTTCGCCCAGGACGATAGCTGAAAGCCGCATGGCGCTCAGTCGCTCCGAGTCCAAGCCTGCGTATCTCGGCATGCCCTTTCAGCGCTGCAATGATGATATTCGTGTCAAGAAGGTAAAGTGACGGCACTGTTCAATCGTCCAACGAGGCCACGTTTCAGCCGGCCTGTCATCCGGTGGGATCAGATCAATCTCATCGGCATTGTCCCAGAAATCGCGAAACGCTTCTGCCGCCATGCGAGGGGTGGTTATGCACCATTCGATCCGTGTTCGTAACTATATGTTATTAAAACATAATCTGTAATAAGACTTGCAATTAGTGGCGGCTAGTGGGGTATGTTCACGATGCTCAATTGTGATTGTCACGGTTAGTCACCAGCGTGCTCGATGAGTCGTTTTGACGCACGGCACGTCACGGTATTTTTCTGATCCCACACCACCAATTCCTCAACCGGGTACAGCACGGCTTTCCCAATTTTGATGTAGGCGGGTCCAAGCTTCATGGCGCGCCAGTTTCGCAGTGTTCCAATGGAGACGCTCCCCCGATAGCGTTCCGAGACTTCCTCAACCGTCAGAAATTTCTTGTCACCCATCAGAACCTCCAATAGTTTGCGTGCTGTCGCGTCAGATCGCTTTCCCAGTCAGCAGGGTCGGGCACACCAAGGAACTGTGGATCACGCAGTTACACGGATATGAATGCGGTTTGTAGACGAGAATTGAAAGGCGTAGACGAGACGAGTCGTAGAAACGGATAGTGCCGGACAATAATCGGACTGCCCGACTAGATCGAATGCCTAAGGGTTCGTCTCCCCACGTTCAGATTGGCCTTTTGATGGAACGATGGAGCCGCCGGGCGCAAATAATGGCCCATGGCCGATGCGGCACGATCCTAAAATCAGCGATAAACAAAAGGTCAGGCGGCCAAGCGTTGCGTGCGCTGATGTGAGGAGGGGGAGTCGAGTGTGCGGTTTGTCAAGCAGCTTTTCGCTCGATGTCAGTCTGCCTCCAGTTCGATTCGACAAAGACGCTTGCCGATTTTTCTCGGGGAGCAGCGGCGGCATCCACAACCCACCTGAAGCGGCGTTGGATTTCGACGTTGCCGGGCGATGCGGGGCGACCGAAAGGGGAATTCCAGGTTGCGGAAAGCGTAGTTTGTGGCTTGATGAGCAAGTCCGCACCAAAGGGGCATGGTATGGATTTAAGCATCAGGCGCGTGACGCGGTGGCATGATGGAAACGGTCGGACGAGCGAGAATTGCGATCTTGGGATGCGGGGTGCGAAGGACGGATTCTATTTGCAATGCCTCTCCAATTGAACCTGGAAGATGAGGCGGTATAACAAATGGACACCGCTAGAAGAAAAGTACTTGCCTTGGTGAAAAAAGGCTGGAGCGGCGAGAAATTCAAAAAGATAATCGATGATGACTTACCTGCCGGATCTGAAAAACAAGTTGTCAAAAATTATATTGACAATCAACTATATGACGGCGGTGCCTCTAGAACCCTTTTCTCGATATCACGGACTGAGGAAGACTTTAGGCGCCGCTGAATCCGTAACCGCGCTCTCCACGTTCGCTTCGAGCAGAAAACGCTGTGACATGGATCATTGTCGGCCGAGTGATGCGGGTGAACACCAACTGTCCCACGCGGTCGCCTGGCTCAACGACTATGGGGTCCGTTGGTCCGCCCGCCGGGTTCCGGTTCCAAAGCGATAGCCGGCAGGGTCCGTCGAAGTCTGGGTCCACAACACCGACCGTGTTTCCGTGAATTAGGCCCCTGTGACCGGCACCTGACCGCGGTAGCACGAGTGCACACCAATCCGGGTCACCGATCCGAAAAGCCATACCTGTCGAGACAAAAACCGGCGCAGCCTGTTCCTTGATTTCGAGACCCTCGTCGACACAGGCGAACAGATCGAGGCCCGCCGCCCACTCACTCCCCCAGGCCGGAAAGCCCCAGTCGAGTAGGCGCTGGTCTAGTACCTTGAACTCGACCTTAAGCTTGCTGCCCAATGTGTCGCACATGCTAACATGCCTCCTGAATAGATGTACTCGCCAGTTCAGTGCCAACCTTGTCGCAATCCGCGCCGAAGGAAGAGCCGCTGTTGTGGCTTCGATGCACGAACGCGTTGCATTGCGTCTGAGAATTGAGCACATGATGGTAATGAGAAAAATCACAGTGCACCAGTCTCGCTCTGAACAGAGACCCGATGGTGGCCAAGCAAAGAAAAATGCGCCGACGAAGGCACGCTGTCAGACCCGCTGCGGCGATCTGTTTCGGATACTCGCGATCCATTGCAAACAACGCTGGGAGCTATATGTGATCGAGAGGACGCACACCTATGCGTCCCTGGTTAGGTAATGAGATATATCGGGACCAAATCATCGACCTTGCCATTCCTCTGGGAGTTCGTGCAGCGCAACGCTCCAGAGGCGACGTCGCTCTGCGATTGCTTCGCGGGAACCTGTTCTGTCGCGCGTTACTTCAAGGCGAACGGGTTGCGCATCGTCACGGGCGATCTCATGGTGTTCTCTCACCGGTTCCAGCGTGCGTTGGTAGGGCTGAACCAGCAGCCGTTGTTTTCGGGCCTTGATGAAGCTGCAGAGATACAGGCCGGCGCGCAACCGCCACATCTTCGGGTGCTAGATCGCCTGTCTGCGCTTAAAGGCCACCCTGGTTATATTACCACGCATTTCTCGCCCGCCGGCGAAGTGCAGCGCATGTTTTTTACTGAGGAGAACGCCGCGCGTATCGATGCAATGCGAAGCTTGATCGAGCAATGGAGCGCTGCCGGCATGCTTCACTCGGACGAGGAAGACTATTTGCTGACCTCGCTGATCGTTGGCGTGGACGCGGTGGCGAACACTGCAGGCACCTATTACGCCTATCTGAAGTCCTGGGATAGAAAGGCTCGTAGACCGATTTCTCTTAAGCCGCTGGCGCTTTGCAACAACGGCCAAGACAATACCTGTCATCTCAGCGACGCGCGGGAGCTCGCAGCGCAATCGGACACTGACCTGCTCTACCTTGACCCGCCCTACAATGCGCGAGACTATGCCGGCTACTATCATCTGCCGGAGACGCTCGCTCGGGGGGAAGCTCCGCAGCCTTTGGGCAAGAGCGGAGTTCCGCGCGAAAAGCGCGTGGCCCGTTCGGATTTCTGCCGACCTGCCATGGCCTCGGCAGCTTTCCAGCAGTTGATCAAAGAAAGCGTCGCACCGCGCATCCTGATGCATTATGCAGTCGATGGCCTCATCTCGCACGAGCAGATTATGGACACGCTCTCGCTGGTCGGATCGATCAAGCATCAGGATTTGATGGTGCGGTCCTACGCGACCGACCGTGCGGCAGCGGCTGGCCGCGCGGCACACAGAATTTATTGGTGCGAACGCAGGGCGGCGCACTGACGTGCTGACGCCGGAACTCAAGGACCTCGACCTTCTGCGCAGGATCAAGATGGTCGTTATGGATATTGACGGAACGCTCATCGATCCGGCAAGGGATAATTTCCGGAACGTTCTCGCACATCTGTGGAAGCTGCGGCCACTCGGTATCGGCTTCACCCTCGCGACCGGGCGGACCTATCAAGGCGCGCTTTCGACCTCCCGGGAGTTGGAGTCGATCCGCATGAAGACCCCGCCGATGATCATCTACAACGGTGCGGTAGTGCTTTCGGGCGGTAAACGTACGGTGATGGTCCGGCACACCCTCGAGCAGGCGGCGGTGATGACGGTCGTCCGCCGCTTCCGAGATCTAGGTTTCGTAACTCTCGCATATGCCTGCGAGACCGACTTCGACCTTACACCTCGCGAGGTCGTCTATACTGAGAGTGCTGACGCCCCCGCTCGGGAGTTCAACGGAATGCCAGTTGTCTCGGTGGCCGACCTGACGGAGGTCCAAGACAAGTTTGTCGCGATACTGGCGCTTGCCAACGACCCGATCGAAGGTGTGCGGCTGACGTCCGAGCTGGCACAAGTTTTCAAGGGTGTCGTGAGAGTGACGACGTCGAGCGGTCGCTACATTGAGGTGTCTCCGCTAAAAGGGACAAAGTCTCACGCCATCCATGAACTCGCTAAGCTCAGTAAGATTTCCGTCGAACACATCATGGCGATCGGCGACAATTTTAACGATCTGGAAATGATCGAGGCAGCGGGCGTTGGCGTCGCAGTCGAAAACGCGCCACCCGAAGTAAAGTCCCACGCTACGTTCCAATGCACTCATCCGAGCGCCGCCGGCGTCGTGGAGGTCCTGCGCGTGCTGACTCAATCGAGACGTGGCGTCGCTTCAATACCCAGTACAGAATAAAACTATTGCGATTTTTTTCTCGCGTCACATTGAGTCCATCTCATGCCCGATCTTCTTGATTTTATCCCCGAGCGAGTGACAACCGACCGGTCAAGGATCGCGACCGGGCAATGGCTGAGCCCTACGGATCTGTTCGACGTCACCCTGACGCTGAACAGCAACGTACGGTCTCTGGAGACCTCGGAAGGCCGCCGGCCAAACGCGCTTTTCGTGCTGCAAAATGGTTTAGCGGTCACCATCAATACCGACTATGTTCGACCCTCAGTTTTTCAGTGCTTACTGTTGGCTCTGGCCGACCGTTTCGAACAATCGCCTGCGCCCGCCGGCGGCATGTCGATCATCGACGCCGACTGCGCGCTTGCGGTTGTCGCGAGCGACCGACTCTTCATTGAAGAGGTAAAGAAGATCTGGAGCCGAATTAGGTTGGGCGGAAGCCTGACTCCTGCCGAAGCGGTGACTACCCCTAAGCTCTACGGCAGCAAGGCGAGGCTAACCGAGTTCATTTGGGCTGCTGCCGCAGTGACCCTATCCGACGGCGCCGCCATCCTCGACGCGATGTCTGGAACCGGCTCGGTGACGCGCGTCCTCGCCCGGCGCTTCCACATGTCGGCCAATGACGCCAATCCCTACGCGGCAGTGTTGACACGGGCGCAATCCGTCGATTTCGATGACAAAGCCCGTGTATTGAGGTCCTGTCTTCGCGCTGCCACCGATGAGAATGTCGTCCGTCTTCGCGAGCTCGTGCACGATTCAGTAATTGAAGAAGAGAGCTTTTTCAACGACGAGTTCAACGAAGTCAACCGCACACGCTACGTAGCCTTCTGCGCCAAGTCCGTCCTGTCGCCGCAAGAATATCGGCCCGTCAGTGGCGAGCCCTACCAGCTTTGCCTACGTGGCTATGCGAATGTCTACCTGGGTGTGGCCCAATCGATCGACGCCGATAGCATTCGTAAGGCCATAGACACGGAAACGCAGAAAGAGTCGGATGCACGCACGATCTGCCTCGCGGCCCTATTAGCCGCAGTCTGCATTTGCAACAGCGGACCACACTTCGCACAGCCCCGCAGCCTAAACAGCGTAAGAGCCTTCAAACACGTAGTAGAGCGTCGGGCGCGTAGCTTGCGGTTTGAATTCGAACGAATGCTCGACCAGTTCGCCGAGCGACCTCGCAGTGACCGGGCCGCCTCTACCACATCGACCGACTGGCCCTCAGCACTCCAAGTATTTGCGCAAGAGAGCGTCGGAAAGAGCGAACTGGCGATCTATCTTGATCCGCCCTACTCAAAGCTACAATATTCTCGCTATTATCATCTGCTCAATACCATGATTGCTTACGACTATCCGCTACTGTCTCATACGGGGCGTTACCCACCGGTCAGTCAGCGGTTTAGCTCACGCTTTGAGTACAATGCTTCAGCCGCTCGAAAAGAGTTCGGCCGACTGTTTGATGCTTGCGCAGAGATCGGCGCCGCAATCGTCCTAAGCTACAGCGACACCGGATTCGTCTCGATCGAAGAGCTCGTCCAAAAGCTGACCGCGCGGTTCGCCCGAGTCGATCTCCTGTCCGAGAATATCCGTCACCACTCTCAGGGCAAACCGATCTCTCGCGCGCAGACTGTAACGGAATTCGTGCTGATCGCCAGAGATCCTATTGCGCGTTAACCTATTCCCACCAGCGCACCGGGTCATCGTTAGGGCTCATCGGGAACATGTAAAGAAGCGCCTCGATGCGCTTGTCAACCTGGGCGCCGTCATAGGGCATGCCGGCATCCCGGAACGCTGTCCGGATCGTCGCCTTCGTCGACACCTTGGAGGGATTGATGTTACATAGGTCGAAAGAATATTCCGGTTGAAAAAATACCCAGAACGAGCCGGGCGAGTTGATGAACTTCGAATGCGGGTCCGGATAGCAGGGACCGAACACGTTCAAAAACATGCGCATCCCGCTGAAGCTAAATTGCCAGTCCCTCGAAAGCTTGTCGCCTTCCATAGACCTCCTACAGTCCGAATCTCGCCGCGAGAGAGCCTGAAGGTACGAGCCGAATGCTTGGCGGACACTGTCGAAGTCGCGAGCGTCCTCGCCCAGCACGATCTGGCTAACGAAACCATGAAAGGCACCGCTTTCTCCCTCACTAACAAATGAAATGAGGGCGGCCGCGTGCGCCGCTACGTTGCTGTCAAAATTGAGACTGTCGTTCCAAGGTACCGAGAACCTAATTTTGGCGCGCTTCGCGAAGGGGCAGTAAGTCGACCCCTGCAGAGCCTCGAAATCGGCAACAGCATTTTTGTCGACTTCCACCGGATGATCAGCCATTGTCAGCATCCAACTGCTCGGCGAGGGAGGGCCACCTAGCCAATATATCTTTTCGGTCTATAGCCATCAGCGCAATCGGAAGTTCCTTCAACCTTCGTCGTGACTTAAGCCAACGCCAGATAGCTTGTGGCTGGTCGCCAGCATCAAAATTCTCGCGGTCTTCAGGGGGGATGTCGAAGTAAGTTGCGATCTTCTTCCAGCTGTCGTGCATCGCCAGAAGAAGTTTGTATCGATCGTCGTGCGCAAGAGCAGTGGCTGAAGGGGCCTGTTGCTTAAGTTTTGTCGCTTTTCTGTTCATTTCCGGGGAAACTAACATTTCTGCGACGAAAGCCGCTGCTACATTGGCAGCATATGGCTGCCAGCCATCCTCTTTGTCTTCGTCCGCATGATCGCAGATCGCTTTGATCATGATGAAACGCGGCTGGCTGGCACTTAGATGAACGGCAGTCATCGCTCCAGCAGCCTCCATCTCCACGCCAGTGATCGTCGTCCAGGCTGCGCGGAATTCCTCTAGGAACCCTGTCTTCGCGACGACTTTCTCTCCCGAGAGCAACGTACCGATGTGATGCTGGGGACCGTCCGGGCGTGGCTTAGGAGGTATTTCCGTTATTCGGGACTTCCACGCTCGGTTTCTGAAAACTGCCTCTGCGGCCTCGACAAGTTCGAATGAGGCTCGGTAGGCTTGGGGACGTAGTTCGACGGCGTTGGCCTTCAGCTTGGCAAGCTCGTAGGCGACGACTTGGTCAGCGATCAGAATGTCCCCGAGCCGGCGATCATCGTTTGGAAAGCCTCCCGCGATACCCACGAGTAGAATGTTCTCCGGATCCTCGGTTTGGATGAGCCGGGTCGCTTGGACTGCGGCGCTGTAATTGCCCATCGATTGCAGCCGGTGCACAAGGACGCGCTGGCCGTTGGCTAGGGTAGTGAAGTATTGGTTGCCAGTCACGGGCGCAATCGGTGGAATGGTCTGGATCAAAGCTTTATACTCTCGCTCGACTGCGCAGACGATGGCGGCGAAAAGCGTCTCAGACTTACGTTCGAACATAGTGCTCGCTCCTTGCTCCACAGGTGATGACGAAGTGGCCGGATCAGTGGACATTGGATCATTTGCTGCGACGGGCGGAGGCTTCCCAGAATAACCGACCAAAAGCCTAACCTCGTTGCCGAATGCGCCATTTGGCGGCGTGCTCGCGAGTGTCAATCTTGCAAGGACCGCGCGTGCGAGGTCAAGATCCTCACTATTGGCGGTATTCGTGAAGAGTCGCTCGGCGAGCGCATCCCATTCCTTTGAGCAATAAACATCCCACAACGCAGGAGATGGCGCGAACTCGAGTCCAGTATTGAGTTGGAACCGACTCAGGCGCTGCGCTAGGTCTCTGTAAGAGAGTGTTGCTTGGCTGGAGACACCGTATTCGAATGGGCTTGCCAGAGCAGATAGGTCCGATACGACTGAGCCGAACTGCATGGCATAGTCGCTAATATAGGCCGGCTCGATGATCTCCGCCGCAGCCGACGGGCGGACAGGTACCTGACGCTGCGCGAAGATTTCGTTGACGTGATCGGGTACGAATGCTCGACCGTCGAGAAGCTCCGGAATTTGCGGCCACAGGCCCTCAAGTTGCGCCAGAGCCGCAGGCGACGCACCCTCTCGAAGAAAATCCTCCAAATTGTTGGTTTCTGGGGCGTCACGCCAAGCGCGAATGATCTGACGTGTCGTTGATCCTTTCTTTTTGTGGAACGCGGGAACCTCCTTGGCGAGCAGACGCCGATAGGACTTCGTCAGATCTGTAGGCGAACCCTTATTATAGGTTTGCTGTTTGCGTACCAGATGTTCCTCAATGCTGCCGTCCGGAGAAGATAGCCCAATCACGCCGTAAGTTCGAAACTCGGGATATTCGTCGAGCGTCAGCCTGCAAAGCTCAGACTCGTAGATGGAGGAACACGGCAGTATCACGCGTTGCGAGAACATCAGCGCTAGACGGAAAGCGAGGTTCGCCTCTTTACGGATCGTCGCGAGGCTGTGGTGATTGCCTTCGGACGCCCGCTGACCATGGTATCGGTCGAGAAAATGGATATAGATCGACGCGATCGGCTTCACGATGAAATGCCTTCAACTCAACCTGGCACAAACTCTAAAATTTAGCATATAATGAAATTTGCCTTTTTCAGATTTGAAAGTCGTAAGATCCGTAAGAGTTAGCCCGATCCGCAAGAATCGTCGAATGATGTCCTCGACGCGATTCGCTTCGAACAGAACATTTTTAAATGTAAACTTGTCAATTTTCTTCAACGAACAGTGACCAGAGCGATACTCGTCTAGCAGCTCGGGATTTTGGCCCGCGGCTTCGATCACGTCTTCGAGGACATCCGGCATAAAGATCAGAAGTTGCCCACCCTCTTTAATCAAGTTGGAGACATTGAGAGCAATTCCATCGTTGAGCGAGAAGTCAAGAAACGTGTAAGCTACATACCCCATCCCAGATTGCGGCAACTCGTTAGTGTCGAACGTTAGATCATGCTGTATAAACCGAGCTTTGGCTCGGTCTCTCGATCTTAAACGGGCGAAATCGAGCATATCGTTGGCATGGTCAAGTAGACGCCATTCAACATCTTTCAGATTGCCACGACTCGCGACCTCACGAGCTATGTACCCACTCCCGCAGCCGATATCGATGATGGAACTATGTTGACCAGCTATGGCGACCTCGATGATCGATGGTATGACGAATTGGTTTCTGATTTCGTCTGTAGCGCATCCCTGATCCCACAGGGCGGGTGGGCGTTCAACAGGGCTATCGGTCAAGTTTTTTCTCTCGCATTCAAAATTTCCGATCAGTACCGGTCTGCGGCAATTTAGTCTGGTCTGCCTGGTAGTCGTCAGTCATGGCAAGGTGAAGCGCTGTCTGTCCGATAATCAACATGAATCATTGCTCACCGTCTGAAGATTCGCTGCTCTTGAGTCCGAGTTTTTCAGAGGTCTCGGTGTTCGGCTCTTTGTCTGCGACGGAGTTGGTACCATTCTTCCGTCCCAAGGTCGCGAAGTCAAAACGGTATTGTTGTTGCTGGACGCACCTGCACTGCACTGCGCTCGCATTTGGGCCGGCAGCCCAAAGATCATCCTCGATGTTGTCATCCCAGGGAAAACATAAAACCTCTACATGGTGTCCAAGTGCCACTTAATCGGGTGCAGGAAAGAGCTTTACGACACCAATCTTTTTTCGGCTGTCGGACAAAGACAGGACGTTCGCATATCGCGCTTTTACTCAAAAAGCTGACTGGCCGCTAGCGGCCCAAATGCGTATCCATGTATTCCCGCCCAACATCATCGATGAGATCGGCAGAGGGCCGAGCAGCCTGTTTGACGTTTAGGTAAACCGCGCCGCCTGAAGCGCTTCGGCTGTAGCAGCTATGGGTTAGGGGCGACCATAGCTTGGCCGGCGATTGGCTTCATCAGACGCACGTCCAACAAGATTGACCGGATCTGAGGCCAGGGAAGCTCATCATCGTCAGGGGAGGGCTGGCCCTCCTCAATTATAGCATCAAGTTTGGCTGCAACGTCGGCGAGTGACACGACGGGGGTTTCCATCAAAATTTCGAACAGCTTTTGCGCCCGCTCAGCCGCGGCGGACTCTGCACGCAATGCTACGGAATAACCTACCTCTTCGTCTGCGGTATTCCAGCGGGCCTGTCGCGCCTCCAGAGTTTCATCAGGATCGGTGAGATTCGCGCCATTGCCAGGGTCGACACCTCGCGCGGCGTGACTTGCCGTAGGAAATCCGACGGATTCAGCTAGTACCTCTGCACAGAGGTTATGACTCTTTGGAAGTCGGCTTGGGATAGGCTTTGGCCATCTTAAGGCGT
>NZ_JBWKME010000153.1:0-1985 GCF_056431085.1 Mesorhizobium waitakense
CGTCATAATATCGGTGGGCGGGTGCGGGCTCATGCCCGTAAAGTCCGCCTAGAGCAGTTTCTGGATAATCACGGTTAGGCATCGTAGCCGGCGTGGGCGAACAGGTTTTCGCATTCTTTGGGGTGGAAACGATCGATGGCGACGGCCACGGCGTCCCATAATTCCGGGATGGACCGGGCTGCTGCCTTTCGCAGTAAAGCCTTCAGCTTGGCGAAGGCCATCTCGATCGTGTTGTCATGATGACTCTCCAGTCCGGATTCCTGTTGAGGCGTGAGACAGGCTGACGAGCCAGATACGTTGTGTCCCCACTTTGGCGATACGCCCCTTGAGCTTTCCGCGCCGGAGCCAGCCGTAGGCGGTCTGGCGATGGACGCCGAGCTGTTCGGAGAGTTCCTGCAGGGTCACCTCGTCGGCATTGCGACGGGGAACATTGCCGGACCAGATGGGTCGCTTCTTTCCAAGTCCCTTTCGTACGAGAAGCTTCTGGACGATCAACGCGTCGAACGTTGGCTTCTTCGCAGGCGTCCAGCCTTTCGCATTGAGATCGTCGGCGATCTGTCGAGCGGTCGCCCCCTCGGCACGCAACGCCGCGATCCGATCCAGTATTTCGTCGTGATGCTCCAGTTGTTCAAAGCGTCTTACGGTTCGGACAATCGGATGCGTCGTCACGATCTCTCCGGCCCAGTGGCATTTTACCTCGGCACGCTCGGTTTCTCCAAACACCCGGATGACGACGCGATCGAGCATCATACGGGCGATGGTTTGCCGGTCGCGTGATGTAGTGGACTGCGCCCTCCACAGGGCAGGCACATCTTCTGCCAGCCGGCGGACCGTGTCCTTTTCCTCCGCCGTTAGCCGCTCAGGTTGGCGCGCAAGGGCCCGCCGGTGATCATCCGCGAGCGCCTGTTTCGTCGCCATTGCTGCTTCCCAATCCCGTTCAAGCGTCCGCGCGACCAGACGGTTGTCAGGATCGACAGCTTCGTAGCGCCGACGTGCGAGTGATGTTTCATAATCTGCGCGTTCCAGTCGCTGCTTCCAGCCGTCATGGAGCTGCTGTCGTTCGAGTTCGATATCCTCGGCAACTTGAAGGCTGACGTCGATTGCTGCCGGCGAAAGGGCTTCAAGAATCAACGCGGTCAGACATGTGTCCACCGGACGGGCGCTGATCGACTGGCACCGTGGACCGCCATAGGTGGTGGCCTCATAGCTGCAGCTATAGCGCGCTTCCCGTCCGTCATCATTGTAGCCGGTCACCATTTTACGGCCACACACGCCGCAGATCATCAAGCCGCCAAGCAGTGCTGCGCCACCACGCGGGACGCCGGTATATCGAGAACGGTTTGCCGCCATCAGTTCCTGATTCCGCTCATAGGATTGCCAGTCAATGTACGCTGGATGTGCGTTTTGGTGCAGCACCATCCATTTTTGTGGATCGCGAACGAAGCGTCGGCCGCTATGCGGCTTTCCGGGAAGCCGGAGGCGTCCGTCATGGTGACGGCGCCCGAAGACATAGGCACCGGCATAACCAGGATGACGAAGCATGTCGCTGAGAGTGGCCGTATTAGGTCGGTTCCAGCACACGTCGCCCTTTTCAGGGCCGCTCCGTATACGATCGGTATGGCGCGACAATCTGGGAGAGAAGAGCGCGACAATCTGGATGAGAATCTGGTGTCGCGGCGGTGGTGATGATCGCGGCATTGATTGTCGCGCGCAAGAGGGTTTGTCGATTTGATTGTCGGGGCGCGTCAATCAGGCGCGACGTTCGCGGGTGTCGCATATGACGCCGGCCGGCCCGGTCCGCGCTTTCGCTCGATCGCTTCGCGCCGCCGATAGCTCTCGACATTCATCTCGAAGATTGTCGCGTGATGGACGAGACGGTCAACGGCGGCGAGCGTCATGGCGGGATCACCCAACATTACAGGGTGCCGCCATTCTCGACGGGGTGGTATCTCATTTAACCGTCACGGATCCGCGCCACGGCCTTG
>NZ_JBWKME010000154.1:0-25991 GCF_056431085.1 Mesorhizobium waitakense
CGTCCGTCAGCACGAATCGTTCCATCCAAAGCTTGAATCACAATCCAATCTCAGGCGGAATCCTGAATCTCAACAAGCCTTAGTCCGTTTCGGCCGCATCTACCCGCTGCACCTGCTCATGCTGGCCGCCTTTGCCGGCTTCGAGCTGCTGCGGCTGGTGCTGCCGCAACTGCATGGCACCGGGCCTGCTCCCTTCACCGGGGGCTTCGACCTCAGGAGCCTGCTTGCCAACCTTCTCTTGCTGCAAGGCGTCGGCTTCGAGGATCACCTGACCTGGAATGCGCCAAGCTGGAGCATTTCGGCGGAGTTCTTCGCCTATCTGCTGTTTGCGGGCGTGGTCTTCGTCGCCGGCGAGCTCGCCTGGATATGGTTCGTCGGCGCTGCCGTCACCGCGCCGCTGTTCCTGCTTGGCTTCTCGACCCACCATATGGATGTGTCCTTCGATTTCGGCTTCATCCGCTGCCTGTACGGCTTCTCGCTGGGCGCATTGCTTGCCTGGTTTCAGCATGATTCCATTGCAGGGGCGCGACAGGCCTTGGCCAAGGACGGCCCGCGCATGGCCTGGACTCTTGCCGAGATCGTCATGGTCGCCGTCATCGTGCTTTTTGTCTCGCTGTCGGGCGACAATGATTTTGGCATCGCGGCACCCCTGGTGTTCGCGCTGGCGCTGTTCCTCTTCGCGCATGAAGGCGGCTGGATCAGTGCCCTGCTAAGGACGCCGTTCATGCTGACGCTCGGCGCGCTGTCCTATTCGATCTACATGGTCCACATCTTCGTCCAGGCACGCATGATCAACATCGCCGGGCTCGTCGAGCGCAAGCTTGGCGTCGGCCTGATCGACGACATCGTGTTGCGCGGCCAGCCGGCGACCGGCTTCGGCGCCGGCTGGACAGGGGCCGTGGCGATCGTCGTCATGCTTGTCGCCACCATCGCCGCCTCCTGGATCACCTGGCGTTTCGTCGAAATGCCGGCCATGGCGTGGTTCCGCCGGCTGTCGAAACGCATCTGACGCGAGCATGATCCCGAAAAGTGGAAGCCGGTTCTCGGAAAAGATCATGCTCAAACAAGACATCTGCTAGCCGGCTTCGTTCACCGGGCTGTCACGGGCATCGCCTATCCGGGTTTCGATCCGGCAAGGAGCGATTCTCGATGCGGACCATCTGGCTGAGCCTTCTGCTTTGCGCGGCACTTGCGGCCGCCTCTGGCCAATCATTGGCAGGAGAAACCCGCGCCAGGCAGATCCTCGACCGCTTCGAACATGCCAACCAGTGGCGCGACCACGTCATGATCGCCGCGCATCGCGCCGGCAGCATGCAGGCCGGCAAGACGCTCTATGCGGAAAATTCGATCGCGGCCGTCAAAGGTTCGATCGCCATGGGCGCCGAAATCGTCGAGGTCGACATCAGGCGCTCGAAGGACGGTGAGTTCGTCGTCATGCATGACAGCTGGCTCGACCGCACCACGACCTGCAAGGGCGAAGTGGTGAAGTACACGCTGGCCGAACTGAAGACCTGCCGACTGGTGGTTGAGGGTACCGGCGCCATCACCAATGAAACAGTTTCGACGCTGCGCGAGATGCTGCTGGCGACCAGGGACCGGATCCTCATCAACCTCGACAACAAGCTCGAGGTCGGCGACCTCTCCGGCATGATTGCGGTGGCTCGCGATCTCGGCATGGCCGAACAGGTCATCGTCAAAGGAGAACCTGTGGAACGCCACCCGGATTGCCACGGTCAAGGCCGCCATGGATGCCATCGGTGGCGGCTTCCAGTTCATGCCGATCATTGCTGACGACGCCGTGCATGATGCTGGTTTCGCCGAGACGGTCGACCACGCCTTCTCGCCGCGCGCCACCGAGCTGATCAACTGGCGGGCAGGCGCCGAGACGCTGACCGAGACCGGCGGGCCGCTGTTCAGCACGCGCATGCGCGCGGCCGCGGTGCGTGGCAACTGGCACATCTCGGCCGACACCTACGCCATCGTCAACAAGCCGGGCGGCTTCCTCGCCGGTGGCCGCGGCGACGAGCTGGCGGTCCAGGCCAGCCTGCCGCGCGAGACATATGGCTTCTGGGCCGATCGCGGCGCCACCATCATCCAGACCGACGAGCCGAAGGCGGCAATCGACTGGCTGGCGGCGAATGGCTACCGCGTGCCTTACGCCGGGCAGGGCGAGCGCATCGGGCCGGCCGCGACCGCCAGCATCAACTGATCTGCCGCCACTGAGATCCCGGCGTTGTTGTCGCAGGGGTGCGTCTGCTGACGGAACGGTGTCAGTGAAAAGCCGCTATCCATGGGACATGTCCGACACCACGCTTTTCAACCGTCCCGCCCATCTCGCCTATGCCTCAACCGTCGCCGCGACCAGTCTCGGCTTCGTGGTGGTGCAGCTGGATGTGTCCATCGTCAATGTTGCGCTCAACCGGATCGGCTCGGCGCTGGTGGTAGGCATCAGCGGCCTGCAATGGGTCGTGGACGCCTATACGCTTGCTTTCGCCTCGCTGCTTTTGGCGGGCGGTGCGCTCGGCGACAGGATCGGCGCCCGCCGTGTTTTCGTCGGCGGTATGGCGCTGTTCAGCATTGCGTCGCTGGTCTGCGGCCTGGCGCAAAGTGCCTGGGTGCTGATCGCGGCACGCGCCGTGCAGGGCGCGGGCGCTGCCTTGTTGATGCCGTGTTCGCTGGCGCTCCTCAACCGCGCCTATGCCTCCGACAAGGCACGCCGGGCGCGCGCCGTTGGCCTGTGGACAGCGGCAGGCGGCATCGCGCTGTCGGCCGGGCCGGTGCTCGGCGGCTTCATGGTCACGTCGCTTGGCTGGGAAAGCATTTTCCTGGTCAACCTGCCCATCGGCGTCCTCGCCATCTGGATGGCTTACCGGTTTCTTCAGGAAACGCCGCTCAAGGCCGAGAGGCCGCCGATCGATTGGGCCGGGCAGGGCCTCGTCGTGCTGACGCTGTTCGCGCTGACGGGTTCCTTCATCGAAGCCGGCTCATCGGGTTGGACTTCGGCACCAGTCATCGGCGGACTGATCGCTGGCGGCGGTTGCCGGAAGTGTTTTCCTGCTGGTCGAGAGCAGGACGAGGGCGCCGATGTTTCCCCTCGGCCTGTTTGCCAGCCGCGTGCCGGCGGTGACGAGCCTTGTCGGGCTGGTGGTGAACCTGACGCTCTACGGCACGATCTTCATGCTCAGTCTGTATTTCCAGCAGGAAAGGCATTTTTCGCCTGAGATGACCGGGCTCGCCTTCCTGCCGTTCATGGCGGCGGTCACCGTGTCGAACATCGCTGCCGGGCGCATCGCCGCAAACCATGGCGCACGATTGCCGATGGCGATCGGCCTGCTGACCGGCGCGGTCGGTTTTGGCCTGATGTCGCTGATCCGGGCCGATACATCCTATCTGTCGCTGCTCTGGCGCCTGCTGTTCCTGCCCGTCGGCATTGGCCTTGCCGTTCCCGCCATGACCACGGTGCTGTTGTCTGCCGTGCCGACGGAGATGTCGGGAACCGCGTCCGGCGTGCTCAACACCGTGCGCCAGTCCGGTGGCGCCATCGGCGTGGCGCTGTTTGGCTCGGCGTTGGCGCTGGGCACGATCGAGGGAATGCGGCTGGTCTTTCTGGCCTCGGCCCTTGCGGTGGCCGGCTCGGCGCTCTGTGCGTTCCTGTTCATCCGGGGTGCCGACCATTCCTCTGGATAAGAATGCCCAATGAAAAGGCCGCCCGCAGGCGACCTTTTTTGGGCCATTGGTCGAATACTGCTGTCGCCAGGTGGGCGTCGCATGGTCAAACCGAGGCGACGCTCGCTATGCCGTCCAACGCCCTGAGCGTATCCTCCGAAAGCGCAAGTTCGGCCGCCGCGAGGTTTTCCCGCAGATGCCCGACCGAAGACGTGCCGGGGATCAGCAGGATGTTGGGCGCGCGGTGCAGCAGCCAGGCGAGCGCGACCTGCATCGGGGTGGCGCCGAGGCGCGCGGCGACCGCCGACAAGGTGGACGATTGCAGCGGGTTGAAGCCGCCGAGCGGGAAGAACGGCACATAGGCGATGCCGTCACGGGCGAGGTCGTCGATCAGGGCGTCGTCGCCGCGATGCGCCAGATTGTACTGGTTCTGCACGCAGACGATCTCGGTGATCCCACGTCCTTCCTTGATTTGCGCCGACGTCACGTTGCTCAGTCCGATGTGCCTGACCAGGCCCTGCTGTTGAAGCTCGGCCAGAACGGTGAGCGGCGCTTCGATCGACCCTTCGGCGGGACCATGGGTATCGAACATGATCCGCAGGTTGACCACGTCGAGCACATCGAGGCCGAGATTGTGCAGATTGTCGTGCACGGCCTGGGTCAGTGCTTCGGCGGAAAAGGCCGACAGCCATGATCCATCCGTGCCCCGCCGGGCGCCGATCTTGGTGACGATGACGAGATCCTTGGGGTAGGGGGCCAGCGCCTCGCGGATCAGCAGGTTGGTCAGGTGCGGGCCATAGAAGTCGCTGGTGTCGATGTGATCGACGCCTTGCAGAACGGCTTCGCGCAGCACGGCCACTGCCGCGTCATGGTCCTTGGGCGGCCCGAACACACCGGGCCCGGCGAGCTGCATGGCCCCGTAGCCGAGCCGCTTCACGGTGTGGCTGCCAAGGGTGAAGGTGCCGGCCTGTTGGATAGTGGACATGATTGAACTCCTTTGAGGAGGCGAAGATAGGTGCTGCTCAATCTTGTGATAATCAGGTACAATCCACACAGGCTGTACGGAATTGCGAACAATGATGGATCTCAGTGACCTGAACGCCTTCGTGGTGGTGGCGCGCGCCGGGGGCTTTCGCGATGGTGCGCGCGCCAGTGGCGGCAGCGCCTCTGGCTTGAGCGAGGCGGTGCGTCGCCTGGAAGCGCAGCTCGGCGTCAGGCTGTTCAACCGCACCACGCGCAGCGTTGTCCCGACCGAGGCCGGTCTCAGCCTGCTGGAGAGGCTCGGTCCGGCTCTGTCGGAGGTGGAGGCCGCCCTCGACGTGGTGAATGGCTTTCGCGACAGGCCGGCGGGCTCGTTGCGTCTCAATGTGCCGGTCAGCGCCGCCCGGCTGATATTGCCCGGCATTGTTCCGGGCTTCCTCGCCGCCTTTCCCGGCATCCGGCTGGAGGTGATCGCCGATGAGAACTTTGTCGACGTGCTGGCGGCCGGGTGCGACGCCGGCATCCGCTACGACGAGCGGCTGGAACAGGACATGATCGCGGTGCCGATTGGACCGCGCGTGCAGCGTTTCGCCACCGCCGCCAGCCCTGTCTATCTCGATCGCCATGGGCGGCCGCAACATCCGAGCGACCTGCTCGGCCACGCCTGTGTACGCGGCCGCTTTGCCAGCGGCGCGATGCTGCCATGGGAATTCGAGCGCGATGGCGAAGTGGTACGGATCGATCCGACGGGGCCGCTGATCGTGCGGATCGGCGGGGCGACCGATCTGGCCGTCGATGCGGCCATCGCCGGCACCGGCATCGTCGGCCTCTTCGAGGGCTGGCTTCGCCCGCACTTCGAAGGCGGCGCGCTTGAACCCATTCTCGAACCGTGGTGGCAGAGCTTTTCCGGGCCGTTTCTCTATTATCCGGGCCGCCGCCTCGTGCCGGCCCCGCTGCGGGCGTTCATCGACTATATCAAGGCCGGCAGACCCTGAGACCTGCGCCAGCATGAATTGCGTTGGCGCCGTCACCCCACCTGGCGCTACGCGCCGACCTCCCCATCGAGGGGAGGTAGGGTGCCGCGCTCTTCTACCTCCCCTTGATGGGGAGGTCGCGCCGAAGGCGCGGGTGGGGTGATGGCGGAGCCGCAAAACAAAAAGGCCGCCCGAAGGCGGCCTTTTCGATTGGCAAAACTGCGGAGCGCTTAGCGCTTCGAGAACTGGAAGCTGCGGCGGGCTTTCGCCTTGCCGTACTTCTTGCGCTCGACGACGCGGCTGTCGCGGGTCAGGAAGCCGCCCTTCTTGAGCACGGCGCGCAGCGCCGGCTCGTAGTAGGTCAGCGCCTTGGAGATGCCGTGGCGCACCGCGCCGGCCTGGCCCGAGAGGCCGCCGCCGATGACGGTGGCAACGATGTCGTACTGGCCCGAGCGGTTGGAGGCGATGATCGGCTGGTTGAGGATCATCTGCAGGACCGGACGCGCGAAATAGGTCGCGAATTCCTTGTCGTTGACTATGATCTTGCCGGAACCCGGCTTCACCCAGACACGCGCGATGGCGTTCTTGCGCTTGCCGGTGGCGTAGGCGCGGCCCGACTTGTCGAGCTTCTGGACATGGACGGGTGCCGCGGCCTGCGTATTGGTGTTGCCGGTGGCGGCGCCCAGTTCTGCGAGCGAGGAAAGCTCAGCCATCTTATGCGACCTTCTTGTTCTTGGAATTCAGCTTGGCCACGTCGAGAACTTCGGGCTGCTGGGCGACATGCGGATGCTCTGCACCTGCATAGACGCGCAGGTTCTTCATCTGCCGACGGCCGAGCGGGCCACGCGGGACCATGCGCTCAACGGCCTTCTCGACGACACGCTCGGGGAAACGACCCTCAAGCAGCTGGCGCGCGGTGCGCTCCTTGATGCCGCCGGGGTGGCCGGTGTGCCAGTAATAGACCTTGTCAGTGAACTTCTTGCCGGTGAACACCACCTTGTCGGCATTGATGACGATGACGTTGTCGCCGTCGTCGACATGCGGGGTGAAGGTCGGCTTGTGCTTGCCGCGAAGATGATTGGCGATGACAGTGGCGAGACGGCCGACGACGAGACCCTCGGCGTCGATCAGGATCCACTTCTTCACCACATCCGCAGGCTTCTGCGAAAAGGTTGTCATGTTTTCTGCTTTCGGTTCGGACCTTCACGAGGGAAGGCGTTTCTTGTTGCTTGGATTGGCGATGAGACGCTTGCCCGCCGCCAATAACAAAACGGCGGCCTTTGCGGGCCGCTGCTTCGTGAGGGCTTATAGGCGAGGGCAGTTGTCGCGTCAAGGCCATCAAAAGGGCCGATAGCAGGAAAAGTATAGCAGAAACAACGATTTGGGTAAAAGGTATTATTTTACCACACCACCATTTCGCTTCGGCGGGATCGAATAGGTGCCGGTGGCATGGGCCACCGTATGTCCGTCCGGGCCGGCGACGATGTCGATGTCGAACACCATCAGGCTCTTTCCCAGCTTCAGGATACGGCAATGGCCATCGATCGGTCCGGCCTCGGCCTTGCGGACGAAGTTGATGTCGAGGTTGACTGTAACGGAAAGCGCGTCCGGCCCGGCATGAGAGAGCACGCAGACATAGCCGCCGATATCGGCCAGCGTGAACAGCGACGGACCCGACACCGTGCCGCCAGGGCGCAGGTGCCGCTCGTCGGCATTGAGCCGCACGATGCAACCGCCCGCAAACACGTCGATCGCCTCGTAGTGTTTGAACTGGTCGTTGAGCTGGGGATAGACGCTTCCCATCAGCGCGTTGACTTCCGCCGCGGTCAGCACCGGCTTGAGATTGCTCTGGGCGGGCATGGCGGTCTCCCTCATGTTGCGCCTGTTTGAACGCGGCCAGGCATTCTGGCAACACCGTTTCAGCCGTCATTGATGACAATCCTAAGCCATAGGGACAAATGCAGGGCAGCCTTGTCGCTTGTGCCAGCAATTTGTTTGATGGTGTTGGACGAAGCGTGATGGCGTACTAGATTTGAAGCATGCAACCATGATCCAGAATCGCGGAGAAACGACCATGGCTGAAATCCTTGCCATCAAGCTTGCCGTCGTTGAAGGTCCGGTTGTCGCACAACTGGACAAGGGCGTGCTGCGCCTCACTCTTGCCAATCCGCCCGCCAACGCTCTGTCGCTGGCGGTGATGGCGGCGCTGACGGCGGAACTCGAGCGCGCCAAGGCCGACAAGGCGGTTCGCGTCATCGTTCTTTCGGCAGCCGGCAAGGTGTTCTGCGCCGGCCATGATCTCAAGGAAATGACGGCGCGCCGTGCCGACGCCGATCATGGCAAGGCCTTCTTCGCAGAGACGTTTGCGGCGTGTGCCACGCTGATGCAGGCGATCGTGCGTCATCCCTTGCCGGTCATCGCCGAGGTTGACGGCCTTGCCACCGCCGCCGGGCTGCAACTGGTCGCCAGCTGCGACCTGGCGATTGCGTCGCATGAGGCGACCTTCTGCACCCCGGGCGTCAACATCGGCCTGTTCTGCTCGACGCCGATGGTGGCGCTGTCGCGGAACGTCTCGCGCAAGCACGCGATGGAGATGCTGCTGACCGGCGAGACGATCGATGCGGCAACCGCCAAGGAATTCGGCCTGGTCAACCGCGTCGTGCCACGCGAATATCTGAATCAGATTGTCACCAAATACGCGCAAACCATTGCTTCCAAATCATCTTTGGTGGTCAAAACCGGCAAGGAGGCCTTTTACGCGCAGGCCGAGATGGGACTGGCCGACGCCTATGCCTATACCGGCGCGATCATGGTCGAGAACATGCTGGCGCGCGACGCGGAGGAGGGCATTGGCGCCTTCATCGGCAAGCGCAGGCCGCAATGGACGGACGAGTAATCGTGGAACCGCGCATCTCCATCATCACCATCGCGACGGACGATCTCGACCGCGCCGTGCGCTTCTACGAGGCGATGGGCCTGACCCGCCATGCCGGCATCACCGACGGTGTCGCCTTTTTCCAGATGGGCGGCGCCATTCTCGGCCTGTTCCCGCGCGCCAGCGCAGAGGAGGATTCGGGCGTTGCCTTCACTGGGGCGCCGTCCGCCGTCTACCTCGCTTACAACACGCGCTCCAATGCCGAAGTCGACGTGGTTCTCGCCATGGCGGAAAAAGCCGGCGGTCGCATCGTCAAGCCAGCAAGTCGCGCCTTCTGGGGCGGCTGGTACGGTTATTTCGCCGATGCCGATGGGCATGTCTGGGAAGTGGCGCACAATCCAGCCTTCCCGATCGCGGAGGACGGCACGATTTCGCTGCCCGATTAATGGCTTGTCGCAAGCAGCTGACGCGGCTCAAGGCACCCTATCTCAAGCGCATCCTGCTTGACCCGGCGCGGGTGGGGGAAAATATCCGTGGAACCTGCCGCTGTTTCGCTGCCACGATTTCGCAGGCCCTTATGGAGGGGCGCTGAGGGAGGATGATGCGTGATCGCCAATGACGACGATCTCAACTGGCGCAGCGAACAGGCGTGCCACGAAGCCTGGCCGGCAGCGGCCGAAACCGTCGTCGACGGCTGGCTTCTCAGGCGCTCCGGTGGCCGGACCCGGCGCGCAAACTCGGTCAATCCCTTGCGTGGCAAGCGCGGTGCACCCGACAAGGTCATCGACGCCGCCGAGTCCTTCTATGTCGGCCACGACCAGACGCCGCTGTTTCGGGTGCCTGATATCGCTGACGAGCTCGAAGCCGCACTCGACCATCGCGGTTATCAGCCCGAAGACGGAACCATCCATCTTTATGCCGGTATCGACGACCTGGCGGAGATCCGCGACGGGCGCGTCACTGTATCGCCGGTGCCCGGCGAAGACTGGCTCGCAGCGCGGTTTCGCATGGGCGCCTACGACGACATCGATCGCCGGGTCTTTCGCGAGATGACGGGGCTGATCGCCGGCGACCGGGCGTTCGTGTCTTGTGAACGCGACAGCGAAATTGCCGCCCTGGCCTATGGCGTCATCAGCAACGGGCTGCTTGTGGTGGAATCGGTTGAAACCGACGGCCGCTTCAGGCAGCAAGGCTTGGGCCGCAAGACGGTCGGCGGTCTGATCGACTGGGCGCGACGGGCGGGTGCTGACGCGGCATGCCTGCAAGTGGTGGCCGACAATGCGCCAGGCCGCGCGCTCTATGCTTCGCTTGGGTTCAGCCGTGAACTTTACCGCTATCACTACCGCAGGAAGCCGCATGAACCACGATAGTTACGACAACACCTACATCGCCGGCATCCTCAATTCGGTGAAGACTATCGCCATGGTCGGCGCGTCCGCCAATGACGTGCGGCCAAGCTATTTCGTGCTGAAATATCTGCTGGCCAAGGGGTTTTCGGTGTTTCCGATCAACCCTGGCAAGGCCGGCAAGCAAATCCTCGGCCGTATGACCTATGCCAGGCTGGCCGATGTTCCCGAACCGATCGACATGGTCGACATCTTTCGCGCGGCGTCGGCAGTGCCGGGCATTGTCGATGAGGTGTTGCGGCTCGAACCCTTGCCGAAAGTCCTCTGGATGCAGCTTGGCGTACGCCATGACGAGACAGCCGCACGCGCCGAGGCCGCCGGCATCAAGGTGGTGATGAACCGCTGCCCCAAGATCGAATATGGCAAGCTGTCCGGCGAGATCGGTTGGACTGGTGTCAATTCCGGCGTGCTGTCATCGAAGAAGCCGCTGATGCGCCCCGGGTTCCAGAGTTTCGGCGTTCGCCAGAAATGATGCATGTCGCCCAAAAGTGCGCAGCGGTTTTGGGACAACGACATGCACCAAAAAAGGAGCCTCTAAGGCGCGTCGGATAAAGTCCTTCAAACGCGGCACGCCTTAGAAGCAAAAATTATTCCGCAAGGCCGTGTATTTTCTCGCGTCCCGGCCGCAGATCGTTCGCCGAAGGGCATTTTCTTCTTTGCATTCGCGCCCGGGCTTCGCCAAGAATGCCCGTCCATTTCAAGAGTTTCAAAAAAGGGAGGTTTCGATGACCCGCACGCCCGGTTTCAACACGCTCGCCGTCCATGCCGGCGCCAAGCCTGACCCGGCCACCGGCGCCCGGGCCACGCCGATCTACCAGACGACCTCCTTCGTCTTCGACGATGCCGATCATGCCGCCTCGCTGTTCGGGCTCAAGGCCTTCGGCAATATCTACACCCGCATCATGAACCCGACGCAGGCAGTGCTGGAGGAACGCATGGCGGCCCTCGAGGGCGGCACGGCAGCACTTGCGGTCGCCTCCGGCCATGCCGCGCAAGTGATCGTGTTCCACAATCTGATGCAGCCGGGCGACAATTTCGTCGCCGCCAACAAGCTTTATGGCGGCTCGATCAACCAGTTCGGCCACGCCTTCAAGAATTATGGCTGGGAGGTGCGTTGGGCCGACACCAATGACATCTCGACCTTCGAGAGCCAGATCGACGACAGGACCAAGGCGATCTTCATCGAGAGCCTCGCCAATCCGGGCGGCACCTTTGTCGATATCGAGAAGATCGGCGACATCGCGCGCAAGCACGGCCTGCCGCTCATCGTCGACAACACGCTGGCCTCGCCCTACCTGATCCGCCCGATCGAGCACGGCGCCGACATCGTCGTCCATTCGCTGACCAAATTCATCGGCGGTCACGGCAATTCGATCGGTGGCGCCATCGTCGACGGCGGCACCTTCGACTGGTCCAAGTCGGGCAAGTACCCGATGCTGTCGGAACCGCGCCCCGAATATGGCGGCCTTATCCTGCACGAAACGTTCGGCAATTTCGCTTTCGCCATTGCCGCACGCGTGCTTGGCCTGCGCGATCTCGGCCCGGCGATTTCGCCGTTCAACGCCTTCCTGATCCTGACCGGCCTGGAAACCTTGCCGCTGCGCATGCAACGCCACTGCGACAATGCCGTGACCGTCGCCGCCTGGCTGTCCAATCATCCCAAGGTCGCCTCGGTGAATTATCCCGGCCTGCCCTCAGACAAGAACCACGCGCTGCAGAAGAAGTACTCGCCGCAAGGCGCCGGCGCCGTGTTCACCTTCGGCCTCAAGGGCGGCTATGACGCCGGCGTCAAATTCGTCGAGGCGCTGGAACTGTTTTCGCACCTCGCAAATGTCGGCGACACCAAGTCGCTGGTCATCCACCCGGCCTCGACCACGCACCGCCAGCTTTCCGACGAGCAGAAGATCAAGGCCGGAGCCGGTCCGGACACTGTGCGGCTTTCCATCGGCATCGAGGACGTCAACGACATCGTTGCCGACCTCGAACAGGCGCTTGCCAAGGTCTGATCGATCATGACCGCGTTTCTTTCCGTCGACATCAAAAACGTCGAACCCGAATCTGGCGCGCCGGCGCCGGATCGGCTGATCTCGGGCGATCCGAAATTCCGCACCTGGAACGTCGAGGAGCGTGACGGTGGCCTCTATGCCGGCATCTGGGAATCGACCCCGGGCAAATGGCGCATCGTCTATGACGAATGGGAATTCTGCCACATCCTGTCCGGCGTTTCGGTGATCGCCGAAGAAGGCGGTGCGGCGCGCACCGTCAAGGCCGGCGACAGCTTTGTGCTCAGGCCCGGCTTCAAGGGCAGCTGGGAAGTGCTTGAAACGACCCGCAAGGAGTATGTGATCAAGCTCTAATGCATGTCGCCCAAAAGTGGCCCCGGTTTTGGGGGAACGACATGCATAAAAACAGGCGTCCAGGCCGGGGTCAGGCGACGCGATCGATATCGCTGTCCGAAAATCCGTATCGCGCCATCATCTGCCGGTGCCAGTCACCGCCCAGCAATTCATCGAGGCAAGCATCGATGTCCCTGAGCAGGGCGCGGTTGCCCTTGGCGATTGCGAAGGCACCGGCCGATGGCTGTTTTTCGCTGGCCGGGACCTCGACAAGGCCAAGCGGCATTTCGGACCGCTGGGTCAGATAGCCTCGATGCGCCATCGCAACGCTGGCATAGGCATGCACCACGCCGTTGGCCACTGCGTCCGCCGCATCGGCCTGGGTTGCAAACATCCTGATCTGCTCCGGCGCAATCCCGTTGTACAACGCCGTGAGATGCTGCACCTGGTCGGTAATGACGCCAAGCAAAGCCGTCCGGTCCCTGGCAATGGACTGGTAGCCGCCAAAGCCGCGCGGATTGTCTTTCGCGACCAGCAATCCGTCCTGCAACGCCCAGATCGGCCGTGTGAAGTCGACAAGCTGCTGGCGCTCTTCGGAGACGAACAGGCCGGTCGTCATGGTCCAGCGGCCCTCGACCAGCCCTGGCAGCAATTCAGCGAATTCGGTTCCGATTGGCTTGAAGCCCGCCAATCCGAGCTTCTCGCCGAGCCTGCGCGCAAGCTCGACGTCACAGCCTGAGACCTCGCCCGATGCACCGGTGAAGCAGAATGGCGGCTCTTCGAGGAAGGCGAATTTCAACTCGGCCAGATGTTTGGGCAAACCGTCGCCATCCTATTTCGCCGGGAACTGGCCAAGGCAGGCCTCCGATGCCTTGTCGTGGAAGGTCAGGGCATTGGCGTCCTCTGCCTCGATATCGGCGTCAGAAATCTCGTTTCGATAATACTGCGCCACCAGATCGAGCCCCTCTTGGCTGATGCCCTGGGTGGGCATTTCGCGCGCAAGGCAGCCGCAAAGGCTGAGCGCTCGATCCGGTGAGCCAATTTTGTGGTTGGTGAGGATGAAGTCCTGTGCCGGACAGGCATCGAGAAAGCTGTCGAAATTCAACTTCTGCTGCGGCTGGTCGCCATGATTGAAGTAGGCCGGCGGCCATTGGCTCTTGCCGCTGGCGACATCGCAGCCGGTGCTGACGTCCTCGGCATTTTTCAGAAGCGCCTGCCAGGCAATCTCTTTCGCGCCCGTCGGATATTCGAAATTCTCGCCCAGCGATGCGGTGTACATATCGAGATCGGGCTGCGTGAAGCCGGTCACCTGAAACCGGCTGAACCGGCATTGGCATTCAGCGCTCACGCGTTCCGCTTCACCCTCCGCCGGCTGCTCGTTGGATCTGCTTTTCTGGCAGGCCGCCATGAAGGCGGCGCCATCGAGCGACGAGGCAGGAAACGTAGAGGCGTCGACATAGCGCTTTCCGTCCCAACCGATCATCATCTGGTCGGTCTGGATGTCGAGAAAACCGTTTCGTTTGAAGGCGCTGAGCCCGATCTTGTCCTGCGGCACCAGCCTTGCACCGGGAATGTCGCCGAGGACTTCCTGGTAGCTGTCGCCTTCGAGGACGAAAAGGAAGTTGCCGCAATGGATGCCGTCGCAGCCCGGCGCATAGCGATAGGCGAAGATCTCGGGAAAGCCGTCGAGGTTGAGATCGACCTCGACCGCAAAGGATGGCGGTGGGGATCCTTGGCTCCGGTCTGCCGCTCCAGCAGGCCGGCCGCCATTTTCTGGGCGATCGCCACGCTATTTTCCCACGGGATGTTCTCCGGCTGTTGCTGGGCGTGCGCCGCCCCCAGGCCCGCGCAAAGCATTGCCACTGCGAACGCCGTCGCCGTTCTCGAAAACACCCTCATGTCGCAGCCCCAGGCCCGCGATCGTCAGAAGCCGACGGCGAGCGTTTCCAGCCCATGGAAGTGGTAAGTGTCGCGGAAGCGGGGCGGTTCGGCAAGATGCAGCTTTGGCTGCCGGTCGAACAAGGTTTTCAGCGACACCTGCAATTCGAGCCGGGCCAGCGGCGCACCGATGCAGAAATGGATGCCGGCGCCGAAGGATACGTTCTTCTGGTCGGCGCGGTCCGGGTTGAAGGCGAGCGGTTCGGCGAAGGCGCGCGGGTCGTGATTGGCCATGCCGAGCAGCAGCCCGATCGTCTGGCCCGGCTGTACGACGATGCCGGGCGCGACTTCGAGCTCCTGATAGGCGTAGCGCGTGAACATGTGCAGTGGCGCGTCGAAGCGCAGGCATTCCTCGACTGTCGCCGCGGTGGCTTCGGGTGAGCCGAAGCAGCGACGGGGATCGCCGCCTTGCGACAGGATCGAGCGCACGGCATTGCCGGTCTGATGCACGGTCGCTTCATGGCCGGCATTGAGCAGCAGGATTGCCGAGGATACCATCTCGTCCTCCGACAGTTTCTGGCCGTCCTCCTGTGCCGAGATCAGCAGCGACAGCAGGTCGTCACCGGGGTTCTTGCGCCGCTCGGTGACATGGCTGCGCAGGAAATCGGCAAAATCGCCTGCGGCGCGGTTGGCCGTCTCCTCGGTTTCGCGCGTGCGGCTATGCATGTACATGGCGACCATCTGGTGCGACCAGTCGAGCAGTTGCGGCCCCATCTCGACCGGCACGCCGAGCATTTCTGCAATGATGGTGATCGGCAGCGGCGCCGCGAAGGCCGGCAGGAGGTCGACAGCCTTGCCCGGTTCGAAACGGTCGATCAACTCGTTGGCGAGCGCTTCGACGCGTGGCCGCAGCCGTTCGACCTGCCGCGAGACGAAGGCGCGGTTGACCAGCGTTCTCAGCCGCGTGTGCACCGGTGGCTCCAACTCCAGCATCGAATTGGCCTCGATGCCGTCGAATGCCCTGAGATGACCGCGGTCCTGGCCGACACCGCGCCTGTCTGGAATGCCGGCCGGGTTCTGGCGGCCGAAGCGACGATCGCGCAGCAGCCGGTTGACGTCGTCGAAGCAGCCAAAGCACCAGAAGCCGAACTCTTCCCAGAACATTGCATTCGAGGCGCCGTGCAGAAAGGCGTAGGCCTCGTAAGGATTTTGAAAAAAGGCCGGCTCGTGCGGGTCGAGCCGCAGGTGGCGGGTGGCTGGATCAAAGGCCAGATAAGGTGGCGTCGATTTAGTCATGCCAGACCAATAGCGCGGCTTGCCAGCCCGGTTCCAGACCGTATGTTGCGCCCGATAGCCCAATGCGTTGAGCCAGCCATATGGCTGCGGAAAGACTGACATGATGAATGTGATCGTTGTCGGCGCGGGCATTGCCGGTCTTTCCACCGCGTGGTCGCTGGTCAAGGCCGGCCACAGCGTTTCGATCGTCGAGCAGGGACCGATCCCCAACCCGCGGGCGGCATCAGGCGACCACCATCGCATCATCCGCCGTGCCTATCGGGCCGGTACCGGCTATGGCCGGCTGATCACCGAAGCCTATCAGGCCTGGGACGAGATGTGGGCCGATCTCGGCGAAAGCCACCTCGATCCCAGAGGTTTTGTCTGCATTTCGCGCGCGCCGGGCGACGAGGCCGAGGAATACCGCGAGGGCCTGGAGGAGGGGAATTTCCCTTTCGAATTGCTGGCGCCGGATGTAGCCGCGCAACGCTGGCCGTTTCTTGAGGCTGGCTCGTTCCGCTATGCCTATTTTTCGACCGAAGGCGGCGCGCTGCACTGCCGCAAGATCGCTTCCGGCCTGGCCAAATGGCTGCGGACCAATGGCGCCAATGTCTACGAGAACAGCAAGGTCGTCGAAATCGACGAGGAAACCGGCCACATCGTGCTCGAAAGCGGCGAAACCATGCAGGCCGACCGCATCGTCGTCGCTGCCGGCGCCTGGGTGTTGAAACTCTTCCCGGAACTGGACGGCGAGTTGAAGACCTATCGAACGGCACTTGCCTATGTCGAACCGCCGGCCGACCTAAAGGCCGCCTGGCAGGCAGCACCGGTCGTCCTCGATATCGGCGGCACGGTCGACGGCCACGTGATCCCGCCTTCCGGCGGCGCCGGCATGAAATTCGGTTCCGGACTGCACAGGGTGCCGACCAGCGACGCCGACTGGAACCGGGAGCCGGTGCCGGGCGAGGGCGAGGCGATCCGCAACCTGTTTTCGCCGCCGATCGCCCGCATCGATGAGTACAAGGTCACTGAGGTGGTCACCTGCGCCTACACCTTCACCGCCGACGAGAAGTTCCTGGTGCATGAGAAGGGCAGATGCCTGATCGTCTCGGCCTGCTCCGGCCATGGCTACAAGTTCGGCGCGGCGGTAGGCCGGCGCGTTGCGGCTGCCATTGGTGACGGCGATATCGCCGGCCTGAAGGCATGGCTGCGAGCGGAGGTGGCCTGAACGGACCCTCGTAAGACAGCGCGCTAGCCGGAGGCGTAAAAGAAAAGCGCCACTGCTGCGATCGTTAGAAAACCGAAGAACGCCGCATAAGCGTAGTATCCATCGGGTCCAGATGGGCTTTTCCATTTTAGCACCGCCGCGTCGTACAGGTCGTGTCGCAGGAAGAGATAAGCCGCAGCCGCACCAAAGGCGATGACGATCCAGCCAAGACTATCCATTGCAGTGCCTGGGAATATGCACGCGCCGCCAACCGGATGAACCCTCGCGGACCAGCACGCGCCGCGCCACCGTCCGGTAAGAGGCGGGAACATTGATGATGCGCCTTTGCTCCGGCTGCACCAGAACCTCCTCGGCGATGCTGTCATACTGCGCCGGGGTGACGACACGCCGTGTGCGTTCGGGCTGGATCACCACGGTCTCGGCGACACGCCCGTAGCGCGCCTTGTGCCAGACCTTGCACAGCACCTTGCGGCCATGGATGACGCGCCATTCCCAGGAATAGCCGCCATCATCGATCTGGACCGTATGGTAGACGGTGCGGGTGAGGGCGGGCACGACCTCGTAGGTCACTTGCGCCGGAACCGTCATCACCACGCGTTCGCGGGTGCCATAGATGGCCGGAACATAGTCGACCTGCTGGCCGGGCGGGCTGACCAGCACGTCTTCGTAGACGGTGTCGTAGACATCAGGCGTGCGGACCGGTTCATAGCATTCGACGGCGCGGCCGCCGGCCGCCGTTTGCGAAATCGTGCCGAGCACGGTCAGCCCGGCAATGGCGAAGCATGCGGTTTTCCTGAACATGACACTCCCCCTGTTGAACGGTACGAAGACGGTTCAACGTTGGATTGTAGGGGAAGCAGCGTCGGGTAAAAGGGGGATTTGCCGTATTTCGTTAAGCAATGCGGTTAAGAAATTGCTACGAATGGTGATGACATCGCCAAACGAATGGTGATGACATCGCCAAACGATGACGACACGGGTCGATGATTCCCGTGAATAACCTTGATTCGACTTACCCAGATGGCTAGGACGGGTCGGCCTTGCACAAGGATGAGCCGGCATCCTATTTACGGAATGACGATCCAGAACCGATTCTGCCCGATCTGCCAGCCTTCCCGGCGCCGGAATCCCACCGCGAGATAAGAGATAACTAATGAAGAACCCCGTCGAAACCTACATGAACCTCGTTCCGATGGTGGTCGAACAGACCAATCGCGGCGAGCGGGCCTACGACATTTTCTCGCGCCTCCTCAAGGAGCGCATCATTTTCATCACCGGTCCGGTCGAGGACGGCATGGCGACGCTGGTCTGCGCGCAGCTTTTGTTCCTGGAAGCCGAGAATCCGAAGAAGGAAATCAACCTCTATATCAACTCGCCGGGCGGCGTCGTCACCTCGGGCATGGCGATCTACGACACCATGCAGTTCATCAAGCCGGCAGTGTCGACGCTCTGCATCGGCCAGGCGGCCTCGATGGGGTCGCTGCTTTTGACCGCCGGCCACAAGGACATGCGCTTCGCCACGCCGAACGCCCGCATCATGGTTCACCAGCCTTCCGGCGGCTTCCAGGGCCAGGCGTCCGACATCGAGCGCCATGCCCAGGACATCATCAAGCTGAAGCGTCGCCTCAACGAGGTCTACGTCAAGCACACCGGCAAGAGCTACGAAGAGATCGAAAAGACGCTCGACCGCGACCATTTCATGACCGCCGACGAAGCCAGGGATTTCGGCCTCATCGACAAGGTCATTTCGTCGCGCGAGCCGGTAGAAGGCGTTGTGGCATAAGGGCTAGTTGGCAGTTGGATGGCGGCATCACGCGCTTTTGGCGTGTCTTGCGGCATTTCAGCCACAATTGCCTGTTCCCTCGGGGGCCAGGATTGCCTACGTTAAGGCTATGTTGAGTTTCGGCGGCTTAGCTTTATGCGGGGCTGTCGCGAATCATTGCCACGTTTTCTGATTTGTGTTTCGTACGGAATGCGTTGCAGGAGCCGGACACTGGCGGCGGCGGATTCCCGCGATAGATGAGAGTATGCGCCCTTTCAGCCAGACCATCGGCGGGCGGCCATGAAAGGACATGAAAATGAGCAAGGTCGGCAACAACAGCGGCGATTCCAAGAATACGCTCTACTGCTCGTTTTGCGGCAAAAGCCAGCACGAAGTGCGCAAGCTGATCGCCGGTCCGACGGTCTTCATCTGCGACGAGTGCGTCGAGCTCTGCATGGACATCATCCGCGAGGAGAACAAGACCTCGATGGTGAAGTCGCGCGAGGGCGTGCCGACACCGCAGGAGATCCTCAAGGTTCTCGACGACTATGTCATCGGCCAGCCCTACGCCAAGCGCGTGCTGTCGGTGGCCGTCCACAACCACTACAAGCGCCTCGCGCATGCCGGCAAGAACAACGATGTCGAACTGGCCAAATCGAACATCCTGCTGATCGGCCCGACCGGCTGCGGCAAGACGCTGCTGGCCCAGACGCTGGCCCGCATCATCGACGTGCCCTTCACCATGGCTGACGCGACGACACTGACCGAAGCCGGCTATGTCGGCGAGGATGTCGAAAACATCATCCTCAAGCTGTTGCAGTCGGCCGACTACAATGTCGAGCGGGCTCAGCGCGGCATCGTCTACATTGACGAGATCGACAAGATTTCGCGCAAGTCCGACAATCCCTCGATCACCCGCGACGTGTCGGGCGAGGGCGTGCAGCAGGCGCTGCTGAAGATCATGGAAGGCACCGTCGCCTCCGTGCCGCCGCAGGGCGGCAGGAAGCACCCACAGCAGGAATTCCTGCAGGTCGACACCGCCAACATCCTGTTCATCTGCGGCGGCGCTTTCGCCGGGCTGGACAAGATCATCTCGGATCGCGGCCGGAAAACCTCGATCGGCTTCGGCGCCATCGTCGCTTCGCCCGAGGATCGCCGCACCGGCGATGTCTTCCGCCTGGTAGAGCCCGAGGATCTCTTGAAATTCGGTCTTATCCCCGAATTTGTCGGCCGTCTGCCGGTCCTGGCAACACTGGAGGACCTCGACGAGCCGGCGCTGATCCAGATCCTGACCGAGCCGAAGAACGCGCTGGTCAAGCAGTATCAGCGGCTGTTCGAGATGGAGAATGTCGACCTGACCTTCCACGAGAACGCCCTGTCGGCGATCGCCAAGCGCGCCATCGAGCGCAAGACCGGCGCGCGCGGCCTGCGCTCGATCATGGAAGCGATCCTGCTCGACACGATGTTCGAACTGCCCGCGCTCGAAGGCGTGCGCGAAGTGGTTATTTCGGAAGAGGTGGTTACCGGTAGTGCCCGGCCGCTCTATATCTACTCCGAGCAGAAGGAAAAGAAGGGCAATGTCAGCGCCTGACATGAGCCCACAGCGGAATTTTGAAACGGCGCCGCAAGGCGCCGTTTTGCTGTCACGCAGGGTTTTGCGGCTGTGCCCGGTCTCGCCGTCGCAAATCTGTCACTTGCGGGTAAGTTGGAGGAGCGGATTTGTACGGGCCCCTTGATCTTTGTGGATCGTGCATCCAACTAACTGGAGAAGGCCGAGGTGCCCGATTTCTGTGCTGTAAAACTCCCGTCATAAACGGTGGTAGGCGGAACGATCCCCGGTCGTTAATATGAGATTCGCGGTTGGCTGATTGGCGGCCGCGACATGAAAGGTTGGACAATGGCCAAAATATCCAAGGCTCCCAGCGACGGCGTCTTCGCAGTCCTCCCACTGCGCGACATCGTGGTGTTCCCGCACATGATCGTTCCGCTCTTCGTCGGGCGTGAAAAGTCGATCAAGGCGCTGGAAGAGGTGATGGGTCAGGAGAAGCAGATCCTGCTCGCCACCCAGATGAATGCCGCCGACGACGATCCCGAGCCCGATGCCATCTTCGACATCGGCACGCTCGCCAATGTGCTGCAATTGCTGAAGCTGCCCGACGGCACCGTCAAGGTTCTGGTCGAAGGCGCCTCGCGCGCGAAAATCGTCTCGTTCACCGACCGCCCCGACTTCCACGAGGCCCGCGCCACGGCGCTGGTCGAGCCGGAAGAGGAAGAGGTCGAGGTTGAGGCGCTGGCTCGCTCGGTGGTCACCGACTTCGAGAACTACGTCAAGCTGAACAAGAAGATCTCGCCAGAAGTGGTGGGTGCCGCCAGCCAGATCGACGACTATTCCAAGCTCGCCGACACGGTCGCGTCGCATCTCGCCATCAAGATTCCTGAGAAGCAGGAAATGCTGGCCACGCTCTCGGTCAAGGAGCGGCTGGAAAAGGCGATGGGCTTCATGGAAGCCGAAATCTCCGTCCTGCAGGTGGAGAAGCGCATCCGTTCGCGCGTCAAGCGCCAGATGGAGAAGACACAGCGCGAATACTACCTCAACGAGCAGATGAAGGCGATCCAGAAGGAGCTCGGCGAAGGCGAGGACGGCCGCGACGAGGCTGCCGAGATCGAGGCGCGCATCAAGAAGACCAAGCTCTCCAAGGAGGCCCGCGAAAAGGCGGAAGCCGAGTTGAAGAAGCTCCGGACGATGTCGCCGATGTCGGCGGAATCGACCGTCGTGCGCAACTATCTCGACTGGATCCTGTCGATCCCGTGGGGCAAGAACTCCAAGGTCAAGCAGGACCTGGCTTTCGCGCAGAACGTGCTCGACACCGATCATTTCGGTCTCGACAAGGTCAAGGACCGCATCGTCGAGTACCTTGCCGTGCAAAGCCGCCAGAAGAAGCTGAAGGGGCCGATCCTGTGCCTCGTCGGCCCTCCCGGCGTCGGCAAGACCTCGCTCGGCAAGTCGATCGCCAAGGCGACCGGTCGCGAATTCATCCGTATGGCGCTCGGCGGCGTGCGTGACGAGGCCGAGATCCGTGGCCATCGGCGCACCTATATCGGCTCGATGCCCGGCAAGGTCATCCAGTCGATGAAGAAGGCGAAGAAGTCCAACCCGCTCTTCCTGCTCGACGAGATCGACAAGATGGGCCAGGACTTCCGTGGCGATCCGTCGTCGGCGCTGCTCGAGGTGCTCGATCCGGAACAGAACTCGACGTTCATGGACCATTACCTCGAGGTCGAATACGACCTGTCGAGCGTGATGTTCGTGACGACGGCGAACACGCTGAACATCCCTGCGCCCTTGATGGACCGCATGGAGATCATCCGTATCGCCGGCTACACCGAGGACGAGAAGATCGAGATCGCCAAGCGGCACCTGATGCCGAAGGTGGTGCGCGACCATGCCCTGCAGCCGAAGGAGTTCTCCGTCGGCGAGGACGCGATCCGCGCCATCATCCAGACCTACACCCGTGAAGCGGGCGTCAGAAGTCTGGAGCGCGAGCTGATGAAGCTTGGGCGCAAGGCGGTGACCGAGATCCTGAAGACGAAGAAGAAGACGGTCAACATCACGGCGGCGAACCTCGCCGACTACCTCGGTGTTCCGCGCTTCCGCTTCGGCCAGGTCGAGGCCGACGATCAGGTCGGTGTCGTTACCGGGCTTGCCTGGACGGAAGTCGGCGGCGAGCTGCTGACGGTCGAAGGTGTCATGATGCCCGGCAAGGGCCGCATGACGGTGACCGGCAACCTGCGCGACGTGATGAAGGAATCGATTTCGGCGGCGGCCTCATATGTCCGCTCGCGCGCCATCGATTTCGGCATCGAGCCGCCGCTGTTCGACAAGCGTGACATCCACGTGCACGTGCCGGAAGGTGCGACGCCCAAGGATGGACCGTCGGCCGGCGTGGCGATGGCGACCGCGATCATCTCGGTGCTGACCGGCATTCCGATCAAGGCCGATGTGGCGATGACCGGCGAGATCACGCTGCGCGGCAGGGTGCTGCCGATCGGTGGCCTCAAGGAGAAGCTGCTTGCCGCATTGCGCGGCGGCATCAAGAAGGTGCTGATCCCGGAAGACAACGCCAAGGACCTGGCGGAGATTCCGGACAACGTGAAGAACGGTATGGAGATCATTCCGGTCTCGCGGGTCGGTGAGGTGTTGCGCCACGCGCTGGTGCGTATGCCGGAGCCGATCGAGTGGGTCGAACCTGTCAATCCGCCGGCGACGACCGACACCGCGGATGATGCCGGCAAGACGCTTGCACATTAGAGCGGCGGCGCGCGTCCACCTGGACGCGCCAAGGACGCTCTGACACTCGGGACTTGCGCATGGTCCCTTCCGAAAACCGGCTACGGTTTTCGGGGTCATGCGTAAGTTTTCGCTAAGGTTGCAGTGCACAAACAGAGAGCCGGGCTTCGCGCCCGGCTTTTTCATGTGAAAAACCCCGGAATTCCGGGCTTTTTCCGCTTTTTCTTGGGCATTTCGACTTGGTTGCGGGAACGCTTCTTTCTAAAGTCCGTTTCCTGCCGGATGAGTCGTAAGTTCCGGTGTTCTCATGGAAGGGAATTTTTATGAACAAGAACGAACTGGTGTCCGCTGTCGCCGACGCCGCGAGCATTTCGAAGGGTGACGCACAGTCGGCGGTCGACGCGGTGTTTTCCGTGATCACCGGCGAACTGAAGAAGGGCGGCGATGTCCGGCTTGTCGGCTTTGGCAATTTCACCGTGTCAAAGCGTGCGGCTTCGACGGGCCGCAACCCGCAGACAGGCGCCGAAGTCCAGATCCCGGCGCGTACCGTGCCGAAGTTCTCGGCCGGCAAAGGCCTCAAGGACGCGGTCAACTAAGCGACTTTTTCTTTTCAGAGACCAGAAAAGCCGGGCCTGCCCGGCTTTTCTTTTTTTGTGCCCGACGCCGGTACACGCGACCAGAAAAGCCGGGCTTGCCCCGGCTTTTCTTTTTTGTGCCCGAGGATGTGCGTCGCGCGCGCCCGAACCAAACTATGCGGTCGGCGCCTCGGCGCGCATCAGGCCTTCCTGCTTGAGATCGGCCCAGAGCGCCGCCGGCAGTTTCGCATCGAGCAACGAACGGTTGCTCTCGACTTCGCTCGGCCGCTGGCCACCGGGGATCACCGAAACCACCGAAGGGTGCTGCAGCGGGAATTGCAGGGCAGCCTCGATCAGCCGCACGCCATGGCGCTTGCAGACGGCGTCGATGCGCGCGACGCGCTCCATGATATCCTGTGGCGCCTCGGAGTAGTTGTAGTACGCGCCGGGCTTTGGCCCGGTCGCCAGAATGCCGGAGTTGTAGGGTCCGCCGAGGACGATGCCGATGCCGCGCGCCTGGCAGAGCGGCAGGAAGGACGCCAGCGCCTCCTGTTCCAGCAGCGTATAGCGCCCGGCAAGCAGGAACAGGTCGAAATCGCCGCGCTCGGCCAGCGTCTGGGCAACCTGCCACTCATTGATGCCGCCACCGAACGCCTTGATCACGCCCTGGTCGCGCAGCGACAGCAGCCCGTAATAGCCCGAGCGCATGAACTCCTCGATGCGTCGGTCGGCCGCTTCCTTGCTGCCATGGGTGAAGATGTCGACATCATGCACGAAGAGGATGTCGATACGGTCTACGCCGAGGCGCTCGAGCGAGGCTTCGAACGAACGCATGACGCCGTCATAGCTGTAGTCGTAAACCTCGCGGCGCGACGGCGTGTCGAAGAACTTGCCGATGCCGGTGCGCTGTTCCGGCGGGCAGGCGCGCATGATGCGGCCGACCTTGCTCGACAGCACATAGTCATCGCGCTTCTTGGAGCGCAGGAACGGATTGAGCCGCGTTTCCGACAGGCCCAGCCCATAGAGCGGCGCGGTGTCGTAGTAGCGGCAGCCGGTCGCCCAGGCGGCCTCCAGCGTGGCGTTAGCGTCCTCGTCCGACACGGCACGGTAGAGATTGCCGAGCGGCGCGGTGCCGAAGCCGAGCTCGGTAAAAGCGATGCCGCCATTGCCGATGCGGTCGAAGTGCCGTGTCTTCATATTCTGCTGTCTGCCTCACTTGATTTGTCTGACATGACACTATCATGCCTGTGGCTCGGCAAAAGCGTTGCGGATCGTTGGACACGCATTTTCGCGGT
The DNA here is from genome assembly GCF_056431085.1 of Mesorhizobium waitakense. Lineage (NCBI taxonomy): Bacteria > Pseudomonadati > Pseudomonadota > Alphaproteobacteria > Hyphomicrobiales > Phyllobacteriaceae > Mesorhizobium > Mesorhizobium waitakense. The sequence goes on from NZ_JBWKME010000154.1 coordinate 24,540, forward strand.
TGCTAGCATGAGCGAAATCAAGCTGTTCGTCGAAGCAAGAGCGACAATCCCCGGGATGATTTCGATGCCAGGTTCGCCGTGACCGACAACAGCGAAAATCCGTTCAGGACCGCGCTTGGCGAACTCGGCAGCGTGCTGGCACGCGTCGACGGCAGCCGCATCGACGCCGCCTGCAAGATGCTCGCAGGAGCCGGACAAATCGTCGTCTATGGCTGCGGCCGCGAGGCCTTGCAGGTCAAGGGCTTTGCCATGCGGCTCTATCATCTCGGCCTGCCGGTCTCGGTGGTCGGCGACATGAACACGCCGCCGCTGGGACCCGGCGATGTCTTCCTGGCCAGTTCAGGGCCGGGAGAAACCTCTACCGTGCTCACCTTGATGCAGGTCGCGCACGGTGCCGGCGCAACGAACCTGCTGCTGACAGCCCAGGCCGAAAGCAGTGCGGCAAAGCGCGCCGATTTCACGCTGCTCATTCCCGCTCAGACCATGGCCAACGACCAGGGGACCGAGAAAACGTCGGTGCTGCCGATGGGCTCGGTGTTCGAAGGGGCGCTGTTCCTGCTGTTCGAGGTGATGGTGCTGAAGCTCAGGGAATTGATCGGCGCGTCGCCGGAAGCGATGCGTGACCGCCACACCAACATGGAATAGATCATGCGCTACGAACTGATGCTGCCGCACCAGATCCGCAAGGCGATCGCCGAGAACTGGCCGGTCGCCTTGCCCCTCGGCGTGCTCGAATACCATGGCGAGCACATGGCCGTCGGCATGGACACGCTGGCCGTCATCAAGACGCTGGAGCTGTTCGAGAAGGAGCGCGACATCGTCATCCTGCCGCCCTTCTACTACGGTGCGGCAAGCTACGCCGTGGCGGCGCCGGAAGGCAGCGGCTCGGTGCAGGTCGGTGGCAACGCGCTGGCGTCGTTCGGCGAAGAGCTGTTCTACAGCCTGCTGCGCATCGGCTTTCGCAACATCCACGCCATCATCCACCACCAGACCGAGAATTTCGCCGCCGGCATGCCGACCGATCTCGCCTTCAAGACCGCCGGCCGGCAGGCGATCTTCCGCTTCCTCGAAAAGGAGCGGGGCGAGGGCTGGTGGGGCTCGGAGGCGATGGCCGGCTATTATGCCCAGCACGCCGAGGGCGGCAATTTCTTCAACTGGGTGCAGGTGCATCCGCTGATGTCGGCGGCAATGAACGGCAAGTATCCGTTCGACCATGCCGGCATCGGCGAGACCTCGCTGATGCTGGCGCTATGCCCGGAAGCTGTCGATGCCAGTCACTTCGAAGACAACAAGAGCTGGTACACCGCGACCGCCAAGGACGCTTCGGCCGAGCTCGGGCAAAAGGGCGTCGCCATGATCATGGATCATTTGCGCGCGACGCTTTCGCGATAGCGCGTCTTTCCTTCTCCCCTTGTGGGAGAAGGTGGCCGAGCGAAGCTCGGTCGGATGAGC
>NZ_JBWKME010000155.1:0-51698 GCF_056431085.1 Mesorhizobium waitakense
CGCTGCGGATGAGTCGATAGGCTTCTTCCTCCAGCGCGCCCGCGGCCGTGGCTGACGAAGTTATGTCGCTCCTGCCCATCTTGCAGCGTTCTGCCTTTGGTGCCGGCCTATCGTAGCAATGCCGCCCGTGCGTCGAGGAAATCCCCGACGGCAGCGGTGAAATGCGTAAGGTCGCGTTCCGTCGTCGGCAAGCTGAGCGCCGTCATGCCGCGGCGGGCGATGTAGATGCCGGCGTCGAGCATGTCGAAGAAGAACAGCTCTTTCAACGCCTCCTCGGTGGGAGTGATGGCATAGGGGCGGTCGATCCGGCCCCGACGGAAATGGGCAGTGGCGAGCGAGCCAAGGCCACAGAACTGCAGCGGCGCGCCGGCCTTGTCGGAGATCGCGTTGAGCCGTTCGCGCAGGCCTTCCCCGAGCGCGAACAGGTCGGCTGCTGCTGCGGCGGTAAACACTTCTCCCATGGCGGCAATCCCTGCCGCCATGGACATCACGTTGTTGTTGAAGGTGCCAGCATGGGGCACCTTGTAGACGAAGATCTCCATGATGTCTTGGCGCCCGCCGAAGGCGCCGAAGCTCATGCCGCCGCCGATGTATTTTCCAAGCGTGGTCATGTCGGGCAGAATACCGAGACGTTCCTGCAGACCGCCTCCCGACATGCGCGAGGTCATCACCTCGTCGAAGATCAGGATCGCACCGGCAGCGCGTGTGGCCTCGGTGACGGCCGCCAGAAAGGCAGGTTCGGCGGCGATACAGCCCCCGCTGCCCAGCATCGGCTCGACGATCACGGCGGCGAGGTCATCTCTCATGGCACGGATGGCGGCCACGGTGCCGTCGGTGTCGTTGTAGTCGCATAGCGTCACCGGGAACGGGGCGGCGATCAGGCTGGAGCCGGTCACGGGGTAGTACAGGAGGCTGCCGTGATAGCCGCCGCGGAAGGCGATGATGCGCTTGCGCCCTGTCACCACCTGCGCGGCGCTGAGCGCGATCAGGTTGGCCTCGGTGCCGCTGTTGGCGAAGCGGATCATGTCGATCGACGGGAACCGGCTGCAGAGGATCTTGGCAAGGCGCTGTTCGGCCTCGCCCACCGCGGCCAGGCTCAGTCCTCGCCCCATGGCGTGGTGGAGGGCGGCATGGATGCGGCTGTCGGTATGGCCGAACAGGCCGGCAGTGTATTCGCCGCACAGGTCGAGATAGGCGTTACCGTCGATGTCCCAAAGCCGGCACCCCTCGCCGCGCGCCATGGCAGTCGGGAAAGGCGCATAGGCGAGCACGGACCGGGTGTTGCCGCCGGGGAGAACGTTTACCGCCTCGCGATGCAGCGCCGCACTCTTCGGGCGCTTCGCGGTATAGCGCTCCCGCACTTCGAGCAGGGCGGCGTCGAGGGAAGAATTCTGTTGAACAGGGCTCTGGGGCATCAAAAATCAGATCTCAATATGGCTCATATTGAGATCACAAAACTCTATTTTCAGGATCTAATCAAGTGGTTTCTGCTGGCTAGGTCGAGGCGAAAGAAACACGCTCTTCACTGCATCTGCAGTCTTTGCGACGACGATGTCACAGCCTCCTGGCGGGTCAGGCACAGTGGCGGTGCGAAGCCTAGAATGTCGCCTTGTGGCATGGCGCGGCCGATGACGCCGCGCTCGGCAAGCGCTGTTGCGATTTGAGGCCCGATCTTCTGCGCGGGATCGAAGAAGACGCGATCGTCCCTGTCGGCGACGAACTCGACCGCCGCCAGCATGCAGTCGCCACGCACGTCACCGACGTTTTTATGACCGCTGTGCCGTTCAGAATTATCTGTCGCTGTCCGGAATTAAGCCGGGCTTCGGAGGTCGTGCCGGCGCTCGTGCAGAAGTCTGCCGTTGTCCGGAATTAAGCGGGACTTCGGAGTCAACCCGAGACGGTTGCAGCGTGGTAGGCATGTCTCACTCGAGCCCGCCCGCTGGCGGCCCATATGATACGATGGAATCCGCAGAGAGGTGCGAGCGGGACTCACTCGATAAGGGTTACCAATCCTGTTGTGATGTCCGGAATTATCTGTCGTCGTCCGGAATTAAGTGGGGCCGCTGACGTCGTGTGCGAAGTCGTTTCGGCGCTCGTGTAGAAGCTTGAGCGCCTCAGTGCCGCATAACATGACACGAAGCGTGGTCTCGATCCGGGAAAGACGAATGCTGCCAACGCCGTTGGTGATGGCAGCGCAGTTATGGAGGAGGTGGCAAAGCGCGCGAAGGGAGGTGTTTTGACCGTAGGTGGCGATTGCCTCGTAGGCGTCGGCTCCCTCAACGTTGTGTTCGGCGCCTATCCTCGCGCAGTCCTCCCGCGTCGGCTGCCCAATATCGAAACGCATGCCGATGCGGCTTTCGATCTGATCCATAGCGTGGGTATCACGCCTCGTCCCCGCTAACCGATGAGTGTTGCCGGCAAGCAGCAAAGCGAAACCGCAGTGCTCCTGAAGGTGCAGCAGCTCACGCAAAACAATGGGTGTGAAGTTTTGATATTCGTCTACCAGCAGCGGACGCGTCGGGCCGTATCGGGAGCCCAGAAAGTTCATACAATCCTTCGCAAGGTCGTATGTGTGCTTGCTGTCCTTTTGGACGCCGTAGGCGTCGTGCAGCATCAGGAACATCGGCCTGATAGCCTTGGTATGTTGCGCAACCTCACAATAGGCAGCTCCGCTTTGGGCGGCTATCCAGTTGAGCGCTACAGTCTTTCCGAGTCCGGCTTTGCCGACCGCAAGCACCGGATATCGCATCTTGACCGCGGTATCGAAGGCGGCGCGCACAGTGAGCGCAGCGCGGGTCTCGACAAACATCGTCATCCGACGATCCTCTTCACTAGGTCCATCTGAGCGGCTACTGCCACAGCTCTTCGCAGGACCACCGACGCCCACGGATCTGAAACGCGCCTTGAATCACAGTGCGCTCGACGCGGCGCGCTACAGACGCGCGGACCTCATCCCGGCTCATGGTGATCGCTGACCACCCTGTAGCAACGTGCTGTTGAAAAATGGCGTTGGGCGAAAGCCCCTTGAGGCCGCTCTGCTTTCCCGTGGGCACGCTGTGATAGGCCTTTAGGAGACCGAAGAACGCTGGAACGAAATCTTCGAAGGTGCCATAGGGCGCAACCGTCCGGCCGATCGCCTCCTGGCGCTTGTTCATACGGTTGCCGGAAATCCATCCCGGTACCGCGCTCAGATAGCGAGACTCGAAGTCGCCGAACCAGCGTTCGATTGGCTTTGCCGGAGCGTTGTAGGGTAAGGCGTTGACAACTCGCAGCGTGCGAGCCGGCCCATGGAATCCGGGCACCGTCAGTGTCGTGTCGGCGTCCAGGTACGTCGCGAACCCGTATTCCTTGCCGTTATCGATGTAGAGGGCTTCAGGCAGGCCAAAGGCGGGATGCCCCACCATGGCCGCGAATACTTCGATCACATCACGATTGTTGACGCCGCCGCGCTTGTCAAATGCGATCAGATCACACCAGACGCGGCCGGTCGCCCAATCGAGAAACGCGATCAACTTCGCAGTACAAATCGAGCCGTCAGCCCGCCTCAGGTGGATGTCGATCGGGTGCACGTCTCCGACGACCAATTCCATCGGGCGCATGCCTTCGATGGAGCGCCGACCACGCGGGCGGCTGTCCTCGTAGGCTTTGCGGTTCGTGCGGAACTGGTGGACCTTCCGATAATGTAGCTCTTCCGAAACCAGCGTCCACGGGATCGAACAAGCTTGCTCGAAACTCGCAAAATCGCGAGGGCGGAACCCCCATGACATGGTGGTCTCGACCAGGAAGTTACGGGCCAATAGCTTGACATGTCCCCAAGCTGCGCCGGCTGCCAAGAGCCCTCGGATTTCCTGTTTTAGGTCCTCTGCAATTTTGGCCTTTGTGCCGGGGTCGAAGGGTACCAAAGTGTCCCACTGCCGACTGATGACTACGCGTTTCTTGCCTTTATCGGCTCGGCCGTGCCGGCCTCGGCATGCAATCGGCTTCGGATCTTTTTGAACCGTCGTTTCAATGGGCTTCAACCGGAGTTGCAACTCGGGTGGGAGTGAAGCCAAACTGACGAGATAATGCTTGCCCGCGTTGCCACCCTTACCCTGAACACCGCGCACCTCCAGGGCATGCCCTCGCCAGTTGCCACGCTGGCAGGCCTTCCAAACTGCCTGCCGCGAGATTCCTGCCGACTTGGCGAGCAGGTTGAGTGGAACGAATTCTTTCCTCGACATCGTGCGCTAGTCCCTAGCGGCGGAACGGAAACCACCGGGTAGCAGCTCGAGTTATCCCTGACGTGACAGCCAAACCTTGGATCTCCACGCAGCCTCAGGAAGCCGTACGGATGTCAGCCATTGGCCGAAGTTCGTTTCGCGAGGGTGGAGAGGGGGGATTGGCGACAGTGGAGGGAGAGCTGGGTCTTGGCCGATAGGCTGCGGCCTTGGTTTACCAATGCTGGAGCCTGGGGTTTACCAATCCATTGCCAGACGCAAGTGGGTTGACCAATAAGGACCGCAATATTCCACGCAAATACAATAACTTAATGCCAATCCAGAATTAACTGTCATTTTAGGCTATTGGTAAACCCGATCCTACGACCGAAAATCCCTACCCTCAGGCAAAAAGCCCTTCTGATTTCAATCGCATGAGTGACCTAGCCACCGACCAATAATTCCGGATTGGTAAACCCCCTGAAATGCCAAATAATTCCGGACATCACACCAGACTGCCAATTATGCGACTTTCGGAGCACAAAAGGCGAACGTATGAGCGCGTACGTGTGTCGACGCAGCAGCTTAGGCTCAGTTCGGCGATCGGCGGCCACTGTATACGGCGGAAGGGGGGGCCGACCGCGGACTAGCAGCTTTCAGCGGCTACAGAGGCGACGTCGGAAGCCCGACTTGGTGGGATAGGTCTGCCAATTGCCCTAACGCCGACATCCCCCGTGCCGACTCTGGTGAGTCATTTCGACGTCTAATTCACTGAAAATATGTTGCAAGAAGCGATTTTTTCTCTACTCGGTACGGCAAGCGGGTTTGCTTAAGCGAAAAGCTATTGCGAGCGAATCGTCAACAGCCAAAAACACGAGCTAGACGAAGACGAGGCTGCTGTTTTCGTATGAGCAGTGTCAATTCTGCACTAAGCTGCGTTTGGGGGGTCTGAAATGCATATTGTTCATCTGGAAGTCGCCAATTTTCGCAAATTGCTTTCGGCACGGATCGACTTAGCCGATGAGACTACGCTTTTCGTCGGCGCAAACAACAGTGGCAAGACCTCAGCAATGCTAGCGCTCCGGCGCTTCCTGACCAAACGCGGCAAGACTTTTGAGAAGCACGACCTGACATTGTGCCACTGGGCCGGCATCAATGCCCTTGGACAAGCCTGGATTGACGCCGAGGGAACCGCGCTTCCGGACCTCCAGCCGGACTCCTGGGTACCTTTCCTGCCCGTCCTCGACATCTGGCTCAACGTTGCCCGCAACGAGCTGCATTTCGTGAGCAAGCTTGTCCCCAAGCTAGATTGGACCGGCGGCAAGCTCGGCGTGCGGTTGCGGCTCGAGCCCAAAGATGTTTCAGCGCTCCATAAAGAATTCATGGATACGTTCGCGAACACCCAAAAAATGAAGGCCGCGATGCCAGCCGCAACCGGCGAGTCAGGCGCAGCTCCCGCGCCCGCACCGAAGCTAACTCTGTGGCCGTCGTCGCTGATGGATTTCCTGGAGCGACGTCTCCACGCGCATTTCGAAATTCGGGCCTACACGCTTGATCCCGACAAACTTGTGGAACCCACGGACGCGATAGCTCAGCCGCAGAAGCTCATCGACGGTGTCCCCCCAATTGACGGCGATCCCCTGGCCGGACTTATCCGGATTAACGAGATCAGCGCTCAGCGTGGATTCGGCGAGGTCCATCGCGGCGAAGATGACGAGGGAGTGTCGACGCCGGGTGGGCTCAGACTTTCCGATCAGGTACGCGACTACTACAAGCGGCACCTCGATCCGTCGGAGTACCCCGATCCGACCGATATCGGGGCACTGCAGGCGGTCGAAGAAGCCCAGGACGCTTTCGACCTGAAGTTGACCGAGAGCTTCAAGGGAGCCTTCACTGAGGTCGAGACAATGGGTTACCCGGGGATCACCGATCCCAAGCCGCATGTCTCCACCAGGCTGAAACCTGTCGACGGCCTGAACCACCAGGCGGCCATTTCTTTCCAGGTGGACGTCGTGAAAGGCGATGGCGGGATCGTGCCGGTACTCCGGCTGCCAGAGGGAAATAACGGCCTTGGATACCAGAACCTTATCTCGATGATCTTCCGGCTAATGAGCTTCCGGGCAGCCTGGATGCGGGTGGGAAAAGCCTCCAAGGCGCCTGATGCTGGCCAGTTGGAGCCTCTGCATCTCGTTCTCGTCGAAGAGCCCGAGGCACACCTCCACGCCCAAGTGCAGCAGGTCTTCATCAAAAAAGCCTACGAGGTGCTTCGGGCCCATGAAGACCTTGGAGGAAACTCAGCGCTGCGTACGCAACTCGTTGTCAGTACGCACTCCAGCCATGTCGCCCACGAGACACCATATAGCTGCCTCAGATATTTCCGGCGCCTTCCAGCAGGCATGAACAAAGTCCAGATCCCAACATCGGTGGTCATTAACCTGACCAACGCCTTCGGCGAGGAGAGCGAAACAAAGCGCTTTGTCACGCGCTACCTAAGGGCGCAGCACGCGGATGTATTCTTTGCTGACGCGTTGGTTCTCGTCGAAGGCTCCGCTGAGCGAATGTTCCTACCTAACTTCATCGCGCGAGACTATGCCCGGGTGAACCAAGGTTATGTGAGCATGCTCGAGGTGGGCGGCAGCCACGCTCACCGGTTGAAGCCGCTGATCAATCTTCTCGGCATCACCACCCTCATCATCACCGACCTCGACGCCCAGTCGGGCGAAGCCGTGCAGCCAAAGGTCGGAGAAAGCCAGGTCACCAACAACGATACGCTCAAGTCGTGGTGGCCACAGAAGACCACGATCGACGAGCTCCTCAAGCCTGATCTCGACAAAGTCCTGAAGCAAACTGCCCTGCATGAAGTGCGCGTGGCCTACCAGATGCCAATCGAGGTCGTCTGGCCCGAAGGCACGTCAGCCCAAACTGCGATCCCCTACACGTTCGAGGACGCCCTTGCGTTCACCAACATGAAATTCTTCTCCGAGCTCGACGGCATCGGCCTTGTCGCCAGGTTCAGGGAGGCCATTTCCGGTTCGACAAATGTAGGCGAAACCGGGGCAAAGTTCTTCCAAGCGCTTCGCAAGGGTATAAAGGCCGAGTTCGCGCTCAACGTCCTGGGAGCAGAGGGCTTCGAAAAGCTTGCTGTGCCTTCGTACATCGCCGACGGACTGGCTTGGTTGAACGGGCAGCTCGAGAAAAAGCAGATTGAGGTGCTGTCCACGGACCTCGGGAGCGACAAATGATTGCCGATCAACTCGACGACAGTCAGCGGGACGCGAAGGCGGACGAGCTTATCCAAGGATGCTTGAACCTTGACATGCCGCAAAGCTTCTTCCTCTACGCAGGGGCTGGTTCGGGCAAGACGAGGTCGCTCGTCAATGCAATCAATCATGTCCTGTCGACCCCGACCGGCCGGCGCTTGGCCCTGGCAAGGCAAAAGGTTGGAGTGATCACGTATACGAACGCTGCCTGCGACGAGATAGCCAGCCGTCTCAAGTATGACGCGCGGGTGGAAGTCTCAACCATCCACGCCTTCGCGTGGTCCATGGTCAGCGGTTACAACGACGACATCCGGACATGGGTCAAACGCAACCTGGAAACTCGGATCGCCGAGTTAGAAGAAGAGATCGCTGGCACAAAAAATCAAGCCACGAAGACGTACCAGGACCGGGTCCGCTCACTGGCGAGCAAACGACGGAGGCTGGCTTCCCTGCCGGGAGTAAAGAAGTTTGTTTACAGCCCTGTCGGTGACAATCGGACGCGTGACGCGCTCAATCACGTTGAGGTCATCTCGATCACCTCAGAGTTCCTGACCAACAAGCCGGTTCTGCAGTTGCTGCTCACCTCAAGATATCCGTTCCTCTTGGTCGATGAAAGCCAGGATACCAACCGCTACCTTATGGACGCCTTGTTGACGGTGCAGGCAGCACATAACCGGACGTTCGCCCTGGGCCTACTTGGTGACACCATGCAGCGCATCTACGCGGATGGTAAGGTCGATCTGGGCAAGAACCTATCTGGCTGGGTTTTTCCTCAGAAGGCCATGAACCATCGCTGCCCACACCGTGTGATTAGGCTCATCAATCGAATTCGCGCCGATGCGGATGGCCTCGTCCAGGAAGGGCGGCGTGACAAGCCCGAAGGTTTTGTTCGGCTTTTTGCTCTTCCACTATCCGTTCCGGACAAGATGGCGGCGGAGCGGCTAATTGCCCAAAAGATGTCGGAGATGACTGGCGACCCAGCCTGGGCCTCCGCGAGTCGTGACTTCAAGACGCTCACGCTTGAGCATCACATGGCGGCCGCCCGCTTCGGCTTCGCCCAGATGTTCGAACCGATCTATTCCGAGGACAGGCTCCAGACCTCTCTGCTCCAGGGAACGTCGGCCCCCCTTCGCTTCTTTAGCAATGAGATCCTGCCGCTCGTCAAGGCGCTTCGGAGCGAGGACGACTTCGCCGTCGCTGCGGTGGTGCGGAAGTATTCGCCACTGCTTGATCCCGCGACGCTCAAAGCAGCCGCGGAAAAGCAGATGGAGCAGCTGGCGCGCGCAAGCGAGGCGACCCGTAGCCTGAAGGCCATCGTTGACAACGTCCAAACCCCAACGTTCCGCGATGTACTGCAAGACGTCGCTCGGACCGGCCTGTTCATCGTACCGGACGCATTGCTTCCGTTTGCGCAGCCGGACGACGCCGGCGTCGTAGATCAAGAGCCGAGCGAAGGTGCACCGTCCGATGCTTTCGATACCTCCGAGACAGCTGCGTGGCGGACGATGCTGGCTACGCCGTTCAACCAGATAGAGGCTTACGACCAGTACGTGAGCGGGCGATCGCCATTTGGCACGCACCAGGGGGTTAAGGGGTTGGAGTTTCCCCGGGTCATGGTCGTTATCAGTGACGATGAAGCGCGAGGGTTCCTATTCAAGTATGACAAGCTTTTCGGGGTCGAGCCAAAAAGCGCTGCGGACCTAAAGCGTGAAGTAAGTGGGCAGGAAACGAGTATCGATCGGACCCGTCGGCTCTTCTACGTCACCTGCAGTCGCGCCGAAGAGAGCCTCGCCATCGTGTGCTACACCTCGAACCCGCAGGGACTGGTGAACACCGTCGTTTCCCGCGGGTGGTTCGGCGGCGCCGAAGCCTCCGTGGTAACACTGTAGATGGTCGTTTGGGCGCCAATTCCTCGGCCCCGCTTTTCGAGCAGGCATGATCCGGTCGGCAAAGCTGTCCGAATCGCGGAAACGTTTCCCGCAGTGCGCGTAAATGTCTGCTTCTGGGATGCCACCGTGCTGCGATCAGCGTCCAATTGAGGGCGCTAGGCCGTCAGCTCGGTTTCCCCGATTAAGGGAGGCCCAATGCATGCAGTGCCGGACTGCCTTTTATACGACTTTGAGGCACAATTCATTAACCAGGCTGAAATGGTTTGGGCGACTGGAACCTCCTCCGCATCGGTGAGGCTCAGAAATGCAATTATCGGACTAGTCTTCGACCGTGACAGATACCCGCCGACTTGGCCTGCCCGACCATAACCGTCTTGTTCTTATTCCATCCGCCTTTCGCTCCTTCGGCGCACGGTTTTGTCATTGCTTCAAGTTCGACGTTCGGCGCGCATACCCCACTACCTTGGCGTTTCCAAATGGCAGATCGAGTTGCGTCTCATGCCTTTGGGACTCATCCGCAAATGCCCGTTGACTCAGACGCCTGACAATGAAATCCAGGCGGATGATCGATGCGGCCTCGACTTGGGGAAGATCGCTGTCACCGAGAAAGTCCACTCGGTCGGGAAAGATGCAGAAAATCTCGAGCGCGCCGCCTGGCCTTAGCTGTTGTTCAATCTGGTCGAACATCCAAACTGCGTTTTCCGTAAACCGGGAGACGGGGATTGCAAGCTTCGTAACAGCTTGGGCGATTACACAAAGCGCGACCAGCTCCGGGTACGTATAGCGGTCGGTGCGCCCGTCCCTACCGAAAAGAGGCGGAAGCGCCTTCTTCCAGTGCCTCAGCGTCTCTTTGCTGATGCCGGCGAGTTCAAGAATCTGGCCAGTGTCGAAACGCATCTAGACTCCAACCCAGTTAAGGTCGAAACTTAGGTTTGACGGAACAAAATGGGGTTGACCCCACTTATAGCGGGCGTTAACCACTCATAAAAGAAAAATCGGCACTGTCGATTCGACGGTCGTGGAGGCGCCCATGTCAACTCGGTTTGAGAATGCGGAGCTGTTGACAGCTGTGTGGCTTCTTGGAGCGCAGGGCGAGCGACTGCCGACATCGCATGGCATTCTGGACAAGGCGCTGAAGGAGTGCCTCGAGCTTCTACCGCAGCCGTTGTCCAAGAGTTTGTCGTTCGGCGTCACCGGGGTGGGACTACGCTGCTATGAATTGCCAGATATCCTGTTGGCGGCCCAAGAGGCTTTGCTGACCACGGAGCCCAATCCGACCTATCTGTCCTCGTTGGTGACGTTGGATGACGACAGTGCTCGTCAGATCGTGCTCAGCTATGGCCTGCCCACGAGCGAGGCCCGCGAAATAGGTAAGGCGCTTCTGGCTTCGGTGGAGCGCACGCGCGCCGAGGTCAAACAGGCCGCGGCCGCGTAATCTCCCGTGGAGAGACTGCGCGACAGTCTTTCGACCGTAGCACCAGCGCTTACTCGCGAGCTTGATACCCTCGCAACCACTTGGCTCTCCGGATTGATGGCCCGCTTGGAGGCAAAGCGCCCGCCGGAGTTTCGCCCCAAGCAAGTCAACGATCCTGTTTGGGGTACAATCGAGCTTCTGCCTTGGGAAGTCGGATTGCTGGATACACCGCTGATGCAACGCATGCGAGGTGTTCGCCAGCTGGGTTTGGCGCAGCTGGTGTTTCCCGGCGCAAGTCACGGTCGACTGGAACACATTGTCGGCGTGGTGGGCGCTATCGAGGAAGTTCTGCGGGCCCTGGAGCGGCAAATTCAGCGATGGAACCGCGATAATGGCGGGACGACACCTCTGCCGCCGATAGCTGAGACCGATCGCTACGCGCTTCGGCTCGCGGGCCTCTTGCACGACATCGGTCACGGCCCATTCAGTCATGCCCTGGAGCCAGTGCTTGAGGTGACAGCGCCTTTGGCGGCGCTGAAGTCTGACGACGGCAGCGATTGGCGCCAGGAGATTAGGGACGTCAGACGAAAGCTGAAGGATCTCTATCAGCTGAACAGTCCACCTTCGGAGTCCGAGGTCATCGCAGCGTGCCTGGTTCTTTCGGAGCCTATGCGAAAGGTGCTCGCCAGCGACAAGCTTTTCACCGCGCGCGGCCGACCCGTAGAGGAGCTCCAAGAAGTCATCGTGGCCGCCATCATCGGCGGGGTCGAAGGTCCAGGCGCAAGTCACCTGTCGTCGATTGTCAGCAGTCAGATTGACGCGGACAAGCTGGACTACCTTTCCAGGGACGCCCATCATTCGGGTCTGGAGATCGGGTTCGATACCGACCGCCTGCTGTCGCGTCTGGAAATTCTCCATGTCCGGGAGTCCAACGTTGATGCATCCGAAAAAGAGCTTCGGATGCGCGCCGCGCGCAGCACCTACCAGACCTTTCATCAGCTGGGCATCGCTGCCTCGGGTTTCGGCTCGTTCGAACAGATGTTGATAGGGCGAACGTTTTTGTATGACCGCCTCTACCATCACCACAAGGTACGATCAGCCGAAGCGATGGCGCAACGGCTGATGCTGGTGGCCGAACGCGATCGAGCCATCAGGTTTCGGCTGAGCGAGATTTTTCTGAGCGTAGACGATGACACGATGCTTCGCATCCTCGCGCGGGAGGTGACCCATCCCGACCTGCCGCTTTCCGACGCGCCGTCTGCAGCGACAGCCCTGGCGAAAGGTATCCTAAACCGCGAATTGTTGCATCGCGCTTTTGCCTTTCGAGGCCGCTTCATCGCTTCGCCGCCCGGGCTCGATGGCAGCACGGCCGAGCAAAACCGGGAAAAGCTTTGGCGCCGGATCGTCAAGGAGTTGGACGACGTGGGCGCCCGTTTCAACCTTGGCACAGAAATCCATCGTGTCGCGCTCGATTGCGCTGCCGCGCTTATCGCGGCGGGCGTGGACGTCGACATCGCTCGGCCATGCCAAGAGGCTCTTGGTCGGGTGGGACCCGAACAGATCATCGTCGACCTTCCGGCCCTCAAGGCAGAGGCGATCAGGATTCTTGCCCGTTATCCCAATGGCGCCATCAAGGTACCCGAATTTTCCTTCAATCCCGTGAAATGGTCCGACGCCTACGAGCTGCAAAAGCGTACCGGATACGTGTTTTGCCCGCGCGACGTCGTCCCACTGGTCGCCATCGCCTCCAAGATTGTCTTCCTCGGCTTTTTTGGCGTGACCATGAGCGAAGAGGCGGATGGCTACATCAAGGCCGCGAGCGCTATTCCGCCACAATGGATCAGCGCCTTCATCCAGGCAGCTCTCATCGACCAGGATGCTGCGGAGCATCTGTCCTCCAAGCGGCATTCCCTCCTGGCGCTGCGATCCGACGACCTGAAGGTTCCAGACACGTGGATTCGGGCTGACCCCGACATCGCCTCGAAGCTGGCGCTGGAGCTGAACCGCCTGCTGCGGGCCGGGTTGATAGCCGAGCACGTGGAAGCGCTGGGGCGCGTTCTGGAGGCCATCTACGCGTTTATCGCGCAATGGTATACTAATGGCCAGATTTCCGACGATCTCAGCGGCGAGGCGGCGCTGCAGGAAAAGGTGCTCGCGGCATTTCAGCTGCGGGGCCTGTGCACGCAAGAAGGCTCGGTCGTTGGTGGCGGCAAACTCGACATCTTCGTCGAGGATGCCATTTTGGTCGAAAACAAGTTTGCCGGCGCCGTCCCGGATCTTGCGGGCGCCGCCCCGGCCGCTGGGATGCAGGGACGCAGATATGCAATCTCGCTCGGCGCCCAGATCGTAATCGTCATCCTAGCCTATGAACTTGCGTCGGGTGTCGTGCCCGGAATGCATGAGACGATCGCCATTCGCGAGATTTCAAGAGCCGACGGCAATCGCGTGGAAATACGGATAAGCCTGCCCTACGGGGCGGTGAGGCCATCTCGAGAGAGGACCGACCGTGGGTGACCTCAGCGGGTCCAAGGTACAATCGATTGCGATCGTCGGTGCCGGGCCTGCGTCGCTTCTCTGAAATCGTCGACTTCAGTAAAGGCGATGGGTCCAAAGTTGAGAGGGATCAGCCGCCATCGAACCTTACCTTCCTTTTCAGAAACAAGGTGAAACCGGCTGCGGCCGCCAGCTCCCAACCGCTCGCGCCCAGTTCGTTCAGCATCTCCTGGGTGCGATCGTCATAGGCTGCGCCACCGCCGACCGTCAAAACACGATATTCCCACAATTTGTTTTCCGTCATTTTCTCCACCTGCCCGACGCCGAAGAAACTGCCCTATTCGCATGGCTCGCCGTGCGTTCTTTGCTCAGCCGCAACTCAATCCGGTTGCCGAAGAGATAGAGCATGATGCCGCGCGGCGCGGCGGTCGCCGCTATTTATTCGAGCAATTGGCCGAGGTAAACCTGATGACTGACTGTTAAGGGACACACATCGCTCTTGCAGTCGCAAACGACGAGCGGCGTCGGAGCCAAGTCGGTCTGCGCCGATATCCAGCCGCTTCAGGCCCCACATCGTAACGGCGCGAGCGTTTCCAAAAGAGATTGGCAACGGCTCTTGCAACCTGGCTCGCGCCGCGCGCAGCGATCTTAGCCCGCAGCTTTCTTCAACGCCACGTATACCGAGCGCATTTGCAACCGCCCGCTCCAATTCACTGCTGCCTGCCAGCCGAACAAATCCTCGCGCAAGGCGCGCGACCAGCTGGATAATGGTCACGATCTGCGGCCTTTGCGCTGGATCGAGCCACGCCCGCTCGTTGAGCCGCAAATCATACTTGGCCTTGAATGATGAGTCTTCGGCTGATCGCCCGATCCCTACTCGGCAGCTGTATGAGACAAATGCGCAGGCTTCGAACAGGAGGCTAATCCAAGGGGATTGAGCGACCCCGAAACCCTTCGATGGATCTAAGGGTTGGTTCCCCCCTTGCGAGCCGTTGCTCTGAAACTGGCAGCGATCGCCCGATCGCGTTCTTGTTCAAATCGCATCCAGGTAGCCACAAACCGCTTGACGTCAAAGCGGTAGTATCCGCCTCCGGCCTTGAAGGCCTAACCGCCAGTTGTGCTACGCGCGAGGCGCGCTCTCCGTTAACGAAGTAATCAACTTGAATTGAAGGCCCGCCCAGCAGATACCGCGGTAGCAGCGCACCGGCGACCAGCCCCATCATCCCGGTGATCTGCCAGGCATGCGTATAGATGGATCCTTTAAAACCGTAGCCATCACCCATCCTGGTTCGCAAATAGTCCCAGTGCGAACTGACGCGAAAAGTCAGATCAAGTGCGATCGGTATGGTGCCAGTTGGGGAGATTCCATCCCTGCTCCAGGTCTGTTTCAAGGAGAAAACAAGCGCGCGCTTTGCGAGATCGCAAAAAGGGTTGGAGGCGTCGATGCATTCGTCCACAAGCGCATACCACGCCGGGTCAGCGATCTGCATCTCGGCCACGGGTTCAAAGCGCAGATGCACAGTGTGTTTGCTTGCGTTCGTGAAGAACCACTCACCATAAAGGTCGACGTAGTTGTAGCCCACGGACCGCGGAAGAAACGGCTCATACCAATCGGACCGCTCTGGCACGGGAACCACATCGGTCAAGTAGTCGAGCAGCTTCTTGCAGGAGCTGCGTTCTTCACAAAGCTTGGTTATCGTGAACAGATAGCTGGCTGTCGTATTCCCATCGTCTCCACGATAGCCCCACAGCTTACCCATGAGCGAATGCACGACGTTTGGGCCCACTCGTGTGACCTGAAATTCGCCTGGCCTGATCAGAAGATTTGCCACTTGCGCGGAGCTACCGTCGGCCAATTCGAAATCAGCTAAGTAAGCGAGCAAAGTCTCTCGGCTAACTTGGCCTCCACTGCTGGCGATATGGCTTGCGTGGGCGCAAAGTTTATTCCAAAGGTCTTCTGCCCTGTGTCGCTGAGCGGGTTGGAGTGCACGCTCCAGTCGCGAAAGAATCAGATATTTATGCTGTGAGATCAAAGCCGTAAAATCAAAAAGGGTATCTGAAACCGGCGAAGAAGCTGCCAAAGGGCTTGGTCGTCATAAGGAGCTCCATTGGCCTTTAGACTGGTCTTAAAAACCCGTACGAAACCACGCATTTTGTCATTCGATACGCCAGGGGTCTCTATCTGACGCATGAAAGCATCTGCTGATTGGAACGCGCGTGCCCATTCCAGAACATCGATACACGCCCATATACCAGGGATTGTCCGATCCACTGCGACGGCCAGCTGATGGTGTTGGCCGCCACGGTTCCCGATCGCCTGAGCAAGTTGTCGAGCAAGCTTTTGGAACTGGCGGTCGCTCGCTGAAAAGGACAGTGTTCGCTTAACTTGTATCTCGAGGACAACGGAGTTGCCTGCTCTGTCACGGGCGCGAACGACGATATCGTCCAGCGGGAACCCGGCGTTGGCTGCCTGGAGTTGAATTTGCTCGCAGGTCGCGCCAGGCAGTCCGGGCGGAGCGTCTTCGCACAACATTGCAGCCAAGTATATTGCGGCGACCTGAGCCTCAAAGACATGACCTGCAGAGCTTGTGCTCGATGGGCTGTGGCCGAGAACTCCGACTGCTGTCTTCGTCATCACACCGTCCATCCAATACAGCCTCAGAGCTATCAGCTACCGGTGGGGCATCCACAGACCAACGGACAACTTCATAGACTGGGACGCACTCAAGCAACAGTGGCAAGCGCGGAAGGGCAAAATTTCACTGAAACCCGTTCATCTCATCGTGAGCCAAATCATTTTGCCCCATCACCGTCGGCGATGACGACAAACTCCGCGCCCAGGGAAAGACAATTCGCCCGCGCCCCTAGCAGGAGCGCATCCAGTTGCTGAACCCTGCGAACACCAGCATCGGTCCTTTTGCCCTTATCCATTTTCTTGCGGATGCCTTCTAACACCGTTTCACGAACGCGAGGCTGCAGCACAACCACTTTTGTCGTCAAGTCGGATCCCAGGCGGCCGAGCATGGCAAGGAGGCTGTCCCTGTCCTTGAGCCGCTTGCCGTTGTGCCAAACGGCGTTTTTCAGAACTCCGCCGGCATTTGCTTTGAGTTTCCCGAGCAGGAGACCGCGATCGACGTGACGCAGGTTTTTGACGGCCTGTCCGACGACCACTTCGTAGTCGGAAACCGATATGTCCCGAGTGTCCTTGTCGGAACCGCTGCCTTTGGCATGGATAAGGGTCAGCACCGGACGTTTCGCCGTGTCATCGATGTGGATGAAGTCTGCCGATTCACCAGCGCCGTCGTCACAAACCAGCCAGCCGGTTTGCGGGCCGCGATCCTTCAGATTTGGCCAGTGCCGAGCAATCAGCCCAAACAAGGACTTGTCTTTATCATTGCCTGTGTTCTCAACGGCAAAACGCTTTCCATCCAGCGGCTTCTCCTGCCAGTATTTTGTATCGTCGGACCACATAGGAACCCATTCCCAACTGCTAAATCTGGCATCTCGAAACCGGGTCTCGTATATGTGACCGCGCGAGAATGTGTGGCCGGTGTCGAAATAGACCGTGATGTTATCGGCATCCCGGCAGATTTTCAGAATTTCAGCTTTCTGCTCCTTCGAAATGCTGCCTTCCGCAATTTTAACACCGTGCTCCTTGACGTTGCTTATTTTCACTCGAACGTCGCCCCGCGAACTCTGATCGAATTCGTAAGACAGGCGCCCTATCTTGGTATTGCCCCAATAGACGTCGGCCTCGAAATTCGGACTTCCGGGGGCCGCCGTAACCTCAAAGCGCGCTGCATCCTGGAATTGCTGCAGCCATCGCGATTCATCCTTAGCCGCGTCTGGCGCGCCGTCGTGAACCAGTTCGGGCACGATGATGGCGGTATCGTAAGCGCGCTCGACGCCTGTCAGGCTGGTTAGGGGTGAAGCGACAATTGGAATCGGAGTGTCGGAACGAGAAGCATCGCCCATATAGTCGGCTGCCCGTCGCAAGATCAGATTGAGACCGGTAGTGAACTCATCCCAGGTCCTGCTGGGACCAATCCATATCCTGCCAGCACTCGGACTTGCACCGACAACGACACTGCTGAGTTGGTCGGACAGCTTAACGGTGCTCCGAACGGAACTGAAGAAATAGCTTTGATCCCCAAGCGGATCGAGCGAGGACTCAAGCTCCAAACCGGAAAGGATCTTTGAGTCCGGCTTTATCGCGGTTCGGCGATGAGTACCCGTCAGCCAAAGCGTACGGACCCGGCCTTCGACAAAGGCCTTGTTGATCTCGGTTGGCGTCAAGCGGCTGATCGAAGACAAGGGGCCGGCCGGGGCGCTGGCTATTTTCTTTGCAATCGCGCTTCTGAGCCCGTTATCCGAGAACGCCAGCGCATAAAGTGTCTCACGCCTTGCCACCACGATCAGATGATTGACCCGGTCCCTGAGATCTCCGTCGACGAGCCAGCTTGGCGGGCGCTCGTCGATATAGCGAGTCCATGCGAGTGTCGTCCCATCCTCAACCACGGTTCCTTGGGCATCAGGAAAGCTCAGACTTGCTTTTCCCGCGAACTCCTTCGCGACGTCCTGAATGGCGCCAAGCAGCGCCACCGGCGCGACACCGGCCCCACCGCTGGCCTTGTAAAGGGAAACGGATAGATAGGGTGCGCAATGTTCCTTCGAGATGGCCAAAGGAGAGGCCGCCGCGGGTGTTGGCATCATTGGACAATCTCGTATTTGCTTGGCAGATTTTGCGGCTCATAGGTCTTCACTAACGCCATTCGATCAAGAACGGATTTGTGAAGCAGAGCACCGTCCGGAACGAGACGGGGCTCGCAACGCGGCAGGTACAAGCCAAGGAGCGAATGGTGCCCCGGCCACTCCCGTCGTTTTTCATTTTTGGGCAGCCACTCCAGGATGCGCCAGGCACCGGTTGCCGAGGGATGGAGGCGTGCGCCGGCGTTAGGGGCTACGTAGGTGTGTCCGCCGCCCTGGGTTGGTTCTCCCTCGACGAGATGATGGACCATATTCGCACCAACTTGCAGCCCGCTTTGGACGGCCTCCTTGATTAGCCATCGCAGCGGAAATTTCGACAGACCGCTCTCTTTCTCGCTGAAGCCGCCTCCGACATCTGAATGGGAGCCGGCAAACCAGACCTCACGAGCGTCCTGCATGGGAGGATCCGATGTCGAAAAGCGGTCGGGTCGGTATAGCTGGTCCTTCTTCCATATCTGCAGACGAAACATACGCCGGCATTCATCTAAGGCGATGGCTTGCCGAAACGTCTCAACGCCTGGGTTCTGCAACGTGTAGGGAAGCGACTGCAGGCTTGGAACGTAGAAGCGATCTGGACGCGGAACGATCACGGATGCCACCGTGTCCCAAACACCGACGAATCGAATGGGCACTGTCCTGCCGCCGACGATCCGGCGAAAATGCCAGGCCACCGAAAGATTCTCGTGATCCATGGCCGCGCGCTTGTATGCCGCAAAGGCATATCCGACATAATTTAGTTGATCGGGCTGCAGCAGGCCCAGCAGGAAAATGAACCCCGCCAATACCCGCACGCTGTAGGCGCCGCGGCTGAAGCCGAAGAGAAAAATCCTGTCGCCATCAACGTAGTGGGATGCCAGGAAGCGATAAGCCTCCAGCACGTCACTATCCAAGCCGTAGCCGGTAGCAAGACCCAAAACGCCCTTGGCGTCCTGGCTTATCCGCCCCCAGGTGGCTGTTTGGCCCAAAGTTCCGACGCCAGGATCGTAGTAGGCGACTTGCCCGCCGTTTTTCTCAAGCACCCTGTAGAGCTTGAGCACGTTTGACATGTTCACGCCAATCTCGTTGCCTGTGCCGTCACAACAGACAACAATATTCTTCGGCACTGTGCTGATTCCCCCAGGTTGCAAGAATTGTAACAAAGTTGGTTTGAAGTGCAATTCTCTCGATCCAAAAAGAACTGGGGCGGAAGAACCCAGGCAATGCAGCGGACAAATGCGGAGTCGGGGCCGCGCGGTGGCGAGGTTCCAGTTCATGCAATCGGGGAGGCGGCAGACTGGACGGTCGAGTACCGAAAAGGTAGATAGCATTTTGGGCGACTATTTTTTGGGGGAGCGGCGATGTGCGATACTGTCCTTACGGACCCTTTGAACTCACGCGTTCGGAGGACAATTTCCTGTTTCTGGAAGATCGGGAGCGTGCCGTCTTCTGGTCGGAAGTCGAAGACGAGATTCCAGGACTTGCGGATGCATGCGGATGCTGCGTATTCGCACTCCAGTCGGGCCGGGCAGCCGTTCCCTGGTATGTCGGCAAGGCCGAGCGCCAGACCTTCAGACAGGAGTGCCTGACTGAAGATAAGGTTCGCAAGTTCAACAGCGTTCTTGCCAGCAGAAAGCGTGGCCGGCCGTACCTCTACCTCTACGCACGTACTGGGCTTTCCACGTTTTCGAGGCCGACGCGGACAAAACACCATGACATCCGATATCTGGAACGGATGCTCATCACGTTCGCTTTGGACCGCAACGCTTGGCTGATAAACAAGCAGGAAACCAAGATGCTGCGCAATATTGTGGTGCCGGGGTTGATGAACTCGCCTCCCGGCAGGATCAGTGAGGCGGCCAGGGAGTTGCAATCCGTCCTGGGATATTGATGCGATGCGGCGCCAAACCAGACGAGCCTGGCAACGCTCCCGGCCTTCAATAGATGCGGCAACGCGAGCGGTAGCCGACGAGCTGTGACGATCAAGCCGCGGCCGCTGGTAAGTCTTCTCAAAAATGTGCAAGCACCTTGATTGGCGGCGGGACGCTCGTCATTTTGGCGTGCGAGTTGTTCCAGCCCGCAACAAAATATGCTAGCCTCGCTCCATACTTGCAAAACACAGTCCGTACTTCATTGCCCTTGTGATTGGGTTTTAGTCTATGCGGGCCATAATCGATATCGAGAGTGCAGATAGTAGCGGTCGGTGTTTCCTCACATGGGCGCCGGTCAAGGCCACTGTTCGGCTCGAAGAAGCTGATGGGAGCGTGCCAACGCATCGTGTCAAGCTTCGCAACGCCGGATCCAATGGCGGCGGTCGCGTAGTCTTATCTCGATCATTCACGCAGTCTGACGACGCCGAAATCAGTCTCCAGATTGCATCTGATGGAAGCCCGCAGACAGTTTGGATCGCCGGCGCATTCCTCTCGCCCAGCGCCAGCTACGGTGATGCTGGCGTTGAAGCCGTCACCGACGCCGGGGAGGTTATTGGAAGTCGAAAGGCGATGGTCCGGGTTCGCAAGGATGCCACCGCGCTGACGCCTACCGAGCGCGACCGCTTCCTGGAGGCGCTTGCCGCCCTGAATGACGCTGGAGCTGGCCCCTTCCGCGCGTTTCGCGACATGCATGTGCGCGAGTCGTCACTGGAGGCACACGGGGCAGCTGGCTTTTTGCCGTGGCACCGAGCCTATGTGCTTGATCTAGAGCGGTCGCTACAAGCGATCGACGCGACCGTTGCGTTGCCCTATTGGCGCTTCGACAAGGCTGCGCCCTCGATTTTCGCGGCCGAGTTCCTCGGATCGCCGTCGTCCGAGGCTGATGCCCCGGACACCGTTATCTTTCCAGCTGGCCACCCGCTTGAGTTCTGGACCACCGACGGGATGATTGGCATTTCGCGGCGACCGCGCTGGGACTTAAGGCAGCCGCCAACAACGCCAGTCACGCTGCCAGGCGGATCGATCCCCGCGGTTTTGTCTGAGCAGGACACATTCGCGCTTGGCGGAGCCGCTGCCCTTTATGCCGCTTTCCGGCAGATGGAGGCATCGCCCCATGGTGCGGCTCATATACGCTTCGATGGCCCAATCAACTCGGTGCCGACAGCCGCCAGGGATCCGCTGTTTTTCCTTCTGCACACCAACGTCGACCGGCTTTGGGCTCGCTGGCAGTGGTTGAACCGGCGCAGCAACGCCGAGGATCCGAGCTCCTATTCTGTCTTCGGCTCGAGCCGGCCGGACGGAGGCGGAAATATCGGCCATCGGCTCGGCGACACGATGTGGCCGTGGAACCAGGACAGAACCCCGCCGAGGCCGAGCTTCGTCCCGCCAAGGCCTGGGTTCCCGCCTTCGCCTTTTGCGACAATGCCGGGAACCCCTAGCCCGCGTGTGGCCGACATGATTGACTTCCACGGCATTTACACCGGCCGAAGCCTTGGCTTCAGCTATGACGACGTCCCGTTTGAACTAGAGACGGTGGAGACAGTCGCATGAAAGTCAGAGAATACCGCCGCCAGGTCGAAGCACAACTTCAAAGGCATGCTCAAAACGCCAGCAACCGAAGATCCTCGGGCGCGATGCAAACGCTAAGCGGACCGGAGGCGTGGGACGCGGCGCTTGGCGTTCTGCGCGACCACACTGCGGGTGAACCACAGCGCATCGGCGCCCTCTACGAATTGCAGGCCGGCGCCTTCGACGTCGTCAAGTTTGCACCCGTTTCACCAGCCTTTGTCGCCACGCTGCAGGAGATCGCGCCGGCTCGAGATGAGCCCGATGCGCTGCGCCGGACCGCAATCGACTATCTTTCAAATGCTGGAGACGAAATTGCCGGCCGTGTTCTGATTGCTGGACTTGAAGGCTCCGAGCCAGCGGTTGTCGCGCCTGCCGCCGCGCTTGAGATGCTTGCACGCCACGACCATGGCTCGGCCGCCCGGCTTGCCCATCGGATCCTGGATGACAACGGCCCAGCGCAACTGAGGGAGCAGGCAGCACGGGTGCTTGGATCAGACCCGCATGCGGCCGACAGGTTGGAAAGCCTCGTAAGGGATCCAAACGAGGATCCGCAGGTGCGCCGCGCAGGAGCTGTCGCCTTGCGCGCGTTGCGGCCCGGTGCATTCAAAGCCGCTGCCCGCAGTGTGCTCGACACCGATAGCAGCAAGGATATCGGGTCAACCATGAACCGGGGGCTTCGTAATCTTGGAGACGAAGACAAGTGATGCTGCCCGCGCTGGACGGCCCACTCAACGCGGAAGACCTCATCGCCATGCTGAGCGAGGGGCATTCCATCTATGCCGGGCGCAGTTCGGCGGAAGCAGAGAGCCTGCGAGCGCATGTGATGGTGCGAGCAGCGAGCGCCGGACTCGCCAACAGGATAGTAGATTACGCGCTTGCCGACCTGGAAACAGCTCGCGCCGCGGTTTCGCTTGCGGCCGCTGCAACGGTACTGCGCAAGGCCGGTGCGTCACCGTCGAGCAGTGTTGCCTTGCTCAGCGCCGCGCAGCGTCGACTGAGCGTCGAGGACCGGCTGGTCGATCTGGTCAATTACCCGCCTCGCCCGGGCGGCGTAAGTGCCGTTCGCGAGATTTCGCGCGCGCTCGATGAGCTGAGCAACCGCGTTTCCTCCGCGTCAGCTTCCACAGCAAGTGCCGGTTGCTGCTGCTGTCAGACGGAACCCTCGAGCACGGTCTCGGAGCTGCCGGACCTGGCGCGGCTCGGGCCTTTGCAGGTCGAGAACCAGGACGGTCTTAAACGGACGCTGCGGGATGTTCTCGGCGAAGGCGCCGGTCTCATTGCCTTCTTCTACACCCGCTGCATGAATCCACAGAGATGTTCCCACATCGTAAGCCAACTAGGCGACCTAGCGCGATCGATCGCCTCGCGCACGGGTGCAGAGGGCGTGCGGCTGGCGGGCATCACCTACGACCCTGACTACGACACGGCTGATAGATTGCTGGCCTATGGCCGCGACAGATCACTGCCATTCGGTGGCGGGTGCCAATTGCTACGGATGCTGAATTCCTTTGCACCTGTGGCAGAAGCGCTCGAGCTCGGGGTTGGGTACGGTCCAGCAACCGTCAACCAGCATCGCCTGGAATGGATAGTGTTCGGGCCGGGTCTGCGCGCCGTGCGCCAGGGCAAGGGTCGCCACTGGGAAAAGGACGCCATCGCGGAGGAGATGTTGCGCCTGGCGAACGCCCGGGGTCCTGCGTCGGCACCGGCCTGGCCGGCTACCCTGACCGTCGGTGCCGGCCACCTGATGCCAAGCCGGCCAAGCACTTCTGTGAAATGCACCAAATGAGCCGGCTGCCGCAAACGATCTGTCGCTTGAATTATTTGTTTGACTTCCTTTGGTGAGACTTAACTTGCCTTCTTCGTAGGCTCCAAACGGGGTTTCGATCATGCAGCCAATTGCCTGGCCTTCCACGCGACCGCTCAAAATATACGCGACCGATCCCACGAAAGGGTACGAGGAAGCGCTGAAGATAACCATCGCGGTCGAGAACGAAGCGCTGAAGGCGGGCCCGATCGGTGAACGGCTTGAGGTCGTCGACTACGACGGGCACGCCAAGACTTTTTATGATGCTGTCAACCTTGAGGACCCTGCCATATTGATGCAAGGCGGCTTGGATCCTTCGGAGGCTGACCCTCGCTTTCACCAGCAGATGGTATACGCGGTAGCTTCACGAACCTTGTCGAATTTCGATCGCGCTCTGGGCCGCCGGATAGATTTGGCCAAGGGCACACGGCTGACGCGACTGCGGTTGTTGCCGCACGCATTCCGAGGCCGCAATGCCTTCTATGACCGCGACCTCCACGCGGTGTTGTTCGGCTATTTCAATGCTGAAGGCGACGCGGGCACCAACATTCCTGCCCAGAAGATCTACACCTGCCTCAGCCACGACATCATCGCCCATGAGATGACGCACGCGATCGTCGATCGTCTCAGGCGCTATTTCCTTGAACCCACCAATGCCGACGTGCTTGCCTTTCACGAAGGCTTCTCCGACATCGTGGCGCTGTTCCAGCATTTTTCGTTTCCGGACCTCGTCGACAGAGAGATCCAACGCCGACGAGGCGACCTGCAGCAGCCGACGGTGCTGATTGAACTTGCGCACCAGTTCGGCTTTGCCACCGGCCGCGGGAAATCGTTGCGCTCAGCGCTCGGCGATCCTTCCGCCACACTTGCGGGAACGACAGAAGTCCATGACCGTGGCGCCATCCTGGTTGCCGCCGTGTTCGATGGCTTCTTCCAGACATATCGGACCCGCATCCGCGATCTGGTGAGGATTGCGACCGGTGGAAGCGGCGAGCTGCCCGCCGGCGATCTCCAGGCTGACCTGGCAAGGCTCGTGGCATTGGAGGCGTCGAGAACCGCGCAACGTCAGCTCGACATGTGCATCAGGGCCTTCGACTATCTGCCGCCTGTCGATATCACGTTCGGTGATTATCTCAGGGCAGTGGTGACTGCGGATTTCGACCTCAACCCTGACGATCCGTGGGGACAGCGTTCGGCCTTGATAGAAGGGTTCCGCCGTCGCGGGATTTATCCCGAAGGCGTTACATCGCTGGCCGAGGAGTCACTTCGCTGGCCAGCCGCTACAGATCTGCCGCCGCTAACTGACAGCCTGCAGGATCTGCTGCCCCAGCTCCTGCGAATTGAGGCGGATCGCTTTTCGCAGCGCATCCGTGAAGACGAGATCACCCGATCGGGCCGGCCAGGTCTTTCTGCTCCAGACGACGAGGACGAAACGGTTCCACCGCTGCCGGGCGCCGACATCTCGAAAAATCTTGCCTGGGCCCTCAGCTCGTATGCGCAAGCCAACAGGAAAAAGCTCCTTCTAAGCCCTGAGTTGAAGATCGCGGTGTCTGGCTTCAACGCCGTCTTTCGAGTGGCATCCAGCGGGCGACTACTGATCGAACTTGTTGCCCAGTTCGTACAAACCGACCGCAACGCGGAAAAGGATGCGCTCCTGGGGATCCCGATCCTAAAGCGCGGCGGCACGACCATCATTGTCGGCGTGGATGGTAAGGTGCGGTACGCCATAGCGAAACCACTTCCAGGCGCCGATCTCCCACAAGCGGCAAAAGACGCAGCTGCTGCGCGTCTTGAAAAACAAAGAACCTTCGTGGGTCAGCTCGACGCGCATGATTCACTCTACCCGTACATGTCCGAGGAACAGCAGAAAGCTCGCATGGCCGCGCGAATGAATCTGCGCGGACTACACAGGGGATATTGATATGGTCGATCGTATCTCCATACGCATGTATCGGGTCGGCTTTGGCGATTGTTTCCTCGTCACCTTCTGGTCCGGGCAGACGCCGAACCGCGTGTTGTTCGACTGCGGAAGCCTTAGCAAAACCAAGGCCCAAATTGCCAGGATCGCCAATGACGTTGTCGCAACCTGCACCACAAACAATAAGGCAACTTTGGATCTCGTGGTGTGTACCCATCGCCACAAGGACCATGTGAGCGGCTTCGACAACCCGATCTGGAAGACGGTCGAGGTGGGCGAAGTATGGATGCCGTGGACCGAGGACCCGACGGATCCGGATGCGACCCGTATTCGCAACCGACAATCGGCGTTCGCCATGGCGCTTAGTCAGGCCATATCGCCAGGCGTCAGTGCGGACTTGACTCCGCTGACGAAGAAATCATCTCGCGCAGAAAGGGATGCACAGCTTGCTCTCGCGCTGAACTCGCTGACAAACGAACAGGCCATGTCGACGTTGCACGGCGGTTTTGCAGGTAACCCGCAGCGGCGTTTTCTGCCGTTAAAAGCGGCGGATGGCAATGCCGCGGCCTCGTTGCAAAGCTACTCGCTGGCGAACCTGCCTGGCGTAAAATTCCACATCCTGGGTCCAAGCCGGGACGAGAAGGTGATTGCGAACATGGATCCGCCGTCTGGTGCTGCCTACCTTGCGCCAGCCAGTGAACCGGCGACAGAAGATGATGCAAGCGCAGGTTGCGAGCCGATCTGGCGCACCAGCGAGGTGCAATTCCGTGAGCAGGCACCCACAACGACCTTCAACGCTGAAGACAAAGCGGCGGTCGAGAAGGTGGCCGAGGACCCGGATTTCAGTGTTCTTGCCGCGGCCATCGACAATGCCGTCAACAACACGAGCCTGATGATCATGATCGAAGCCGGCGATCAGTTCCTGCTTTTTGCCGGCGACGCCCAGTGGGGCACCTGGAAGGCAGCGCTTGATCAAGACGAAGTGCGCGAACTGATGAAGAGGACAACGGTTCTCAAGGTGTCCCACCATGGCAGTCACAACGGCACGCCAAAGGAGCTGCTGGAGTCGGTGATTGGCGGCAACGTCACCGCATTCGTATCGACGGGCATGGTTACCCAGTGGCCGGGCATACCGCGCGGACCGCTCATGGCGGCCCTTGGAAAGACCAAGCTTGCAAGAAGTGACGCTGATACCGAGCCCGCCGGCTTTACAATGAGGGGTGACCTTTGTGTGGATTGGGAGGTCGCTATCTAGTGGATTGATCGAGACAAAAGAGTCCGATGTTGGATTCCCATCGGTTTTCGCTTGTGCGACGATCGGGCATGCGCACCGGTATTACATTTGACGTCACTGCCGCCGACAGGATTCGGCTCGAAGCCATCGTGGCAAAGCACGGTTCGCCGCAGAAGCATGCGTGGCGGGCGAAGATCATTCTGATGAGCGATGACGGCTTGGGAACTGTGGCCATTATGGAGGCTACCGGCAAATCGAAGACCTGCGTGTGGCGATGGCAGGAGCGTTTTATGGCCGAAGGCGTGGATGGCCTTTTGCGCGACAAGAGCCGCCCGCCAGGCATTGCGCCACTCGATCCCGAACTGGTCGATCAGGTGATCGCGCTGACGCTGGAAACGCCCAAGCAAGAGGCCACACACTGGACCGTTCGCGCGATGGCAAAGGCGGTGGGGATCGCGGCCTCTTCGGTCGTCAAGATATGGCACGAGCATGGTCTTGCACCGCACCGCTGGCGCAGCTTCAAACTGTCGAATGACAAGGCCTTTGCCGAGAAACTGCACGATGTCGTTGGGCTCTACGTCTCGCCGCCGGCCCATGCCATTGTTCTTTCCGTCGATGAAAAGAGCCAGATCCAGGCGCTGGACCGCACCCAGCCAGGACTTCCTTTAAAGAAGGGGCGGGGTGGCACGATGACCCATGATTACAAGCGCCACGGGACCACCACCCTGTTTGCTGCCCTCAACGTTCTCGACGGTTCGGTGATCGGCCGCAACATGCAGCGACACCGGCATCAGGAGTTCATCCGTTTCCTCAACGTGATTGAGGCGCAACTGCCGAAGGATAAGGCAGTCCACGTCATTCTCGACAACTACGCGACCCATAAGCAGCCGAAGGTCCGCGCCTGGTTGGCAAGACATCCGCGATGGACCTTCCACTTCGTTCCAACATCATGTTCATGGCTCAACGCTGTCGAGGGCTTCTTCGCCAAACTGACACGACGCAGACTGAAACACGGCGTCTTCCACTCCGTCGTCGACCTGCAGGCGGCAATCAACCGCTTCATGACTGAGCACAATCACGAACCGCGGCCATTCGTCTGGAAAGCAGACCCCGATGAGATCATTGCAGCGGTCAAACGCGGGCACCAAGCGTTGGAATCAATCCACTAGCGGCTGATCTCGAGCCTGTCGGGCGCCAGGCTCAAGACTTTCAGCCGCGTTACCTTTCCGTCCTGATCGAGTTCGATTAGACCACCGGGCAAGAGGCGCCAGGCCCCAATTGTTTGGCTCGTTCTGTCATCGGGACCGGGGCCTGCTGCAAGCAGGCGGCCGCCCGGTCCCAAGCTGAATGAACGACGGCCCCGGGATGGCGGAAAATTCCATGAGCCCGGCCTGAACACGAGACGGTCCGGGCTATCCTCCTCATGGGAATGTACCCACTGCTTCTGCAGCGCCGTACTATTGCTTTCCGCCATTACGTCAGTTGTGCTGCGCCCGTGGTTAGAGTCTTGCGCGGCCCTGCCAAGGTCGCCCTCATGCGGGCAACCTGCCCCGCCGAGAACATGAACATAGCTTTGTCGTCGACATAGTCCATGTAATTCACAAACATGTCACCGGTCGGGCCGTTGTTGCAGGAGATATGGGGAAAGTTCGGCTCACCATAGTTCGGCAGCTGCTGGCGCGGGGTATCTGCTACCAGATCCGATCCCGAGCAATCCTCCGTATCACCCCAGATGTGCCTGAGGTTCAGATAGTGGCCGACTTCATGCGTTGCCGTACGGCCGAGGTTGAATGGAGCCGCCGCGATCCCGACCGTGCCAAATGCAGTGTTGCGGATCACGACGCCGTCGGTGGCCGCCGGCCCGCCTGGAAACTGCGCATAGCCAAGCAGGCCGCCCTGGAGGTCACAAACCCACAGGTTGAGATACTTCGTCGTGTCCCAGGCGTCGGAACCGCCCTTGGCGGTCAACTTCACAGCATCGTCCTGGCCGAACCCATCCACGGCGGTCTTTTGCCTGACGATCCCGGTGGTCTGAGCGCCGCCGGCGTCGACCTTGGCGAGCTTGAACTTGATTTTCGCATTTCCGGCCAGGCTCTTCCACGGCGCGGGCACTTCCGGCAGATCAGTATTGGTGGCGCTGTAATCGGCGTTGAGAACGTCGATCTGGCTGGCTACCTGGGCATCGCTGATATTATCTGCAGCCTTCTTGTATACAACGTGAACAACAACAGGCACCGTGACTGATCTCAGGGCATCGACGCTCATGCGCGCGATGCGCTGTTGCGTCGTCCGCTCTATTTCCACAATTCGAGATCGATATCCGGGATCTTGCTCCAGAAGTCGATGGTATTCGATCATAGCTCCGCATGACCGCTTGGGCCGGGACTCGTCATTCATGGACCCCTCCGTTACCGCTGCTTGTCGCAGCTACATAAAATGACAATAATATTTTTTGCGCGACCAGAACTAATCGGCGATCGGCAAGACAATGGTTATTGCATAATTGCGGCTCTATTTCCAGTGAATGAGGCTAGCATCAGTCTGGAAGCCGGGCGGACAGCATCCCAGGTCGAGACCTAATCGAGCATTTCAGACGAACGCTTGCCCATACGCGACTGCCAGCTTCCGGAGCTCTACCGCGGCCTTGCTCTCCTCGGCCTGCGTCGTCAGGCCCTGGGCTTGGTCGAAGCTGTCGATCTCAAGACTGCTTAGGTTGAAGAAGCCATGGGTGAAGTCCGCCTTTCCGCAACCCGGCTTCCGCAGGATGATCACCATATTTTTGGTATTTGCCTGCACCGCCAGACGCGTCAGGTGCTGCTCCCATTGATCAAAATTGGGATGCACAAAGAGATAGTTCCCGCTTGACTGGAGCTTAATGGGATCAGTTTTGTCGACAACGAAGCTGGCGTCCGCCTTCTTGAACTGCATGTTGCAGCGCTTGCAGGCTGCCGCGAGGTTCCACATGGTAAAGCTGTAGGGCTTGTAGATCGGCTTGCTTTTGGGAAGGATATGTTCCCGATCGGTCATGAACGGGCCTGCACCGTGGAGATTGACACGACAATAGCAGCAGGTTCCGCCGTGGCGCTGGAGGTGGTAGGCTAGGATTTTCTCCTTGGCACTCTTGAGCGCTGAGGCTTCCGCATCGCTCGGCGGCGCGAAATCCCAAGGCGACGGTGCATTCATTGCCTCTGCTATGACCGCAGATTCGCCAGCATCGAGTGCGAACGTGTCGAGTGCTGGAAGATATGCGTCAACCATTCTCGCGGACGCCCCCTCGCGTCTCGGCGTCGACCCTGTCGATCAGTTCGCGGACCGCACCAAAGAAGTTCTGCTGCGTTTGATCGAAGCTGCGCTCGGCCAGATCATTAACTGCCTGCATTGCCTGCTGCCGTCCGATCTTGCCCTCCTCGAGCTCGGTGACGACGCCAACGAGCTGCTGGCTGACATAGTGATTGGCGGGCGTTACCACCTCGAAGGCACGCAATAGGATCTCTTCGATGCTTCCGCCGCCTGCGGTTCCCAATAACTGGAGACGGCTCGGCTTGCCGTCTTGGATCTGAAATACAGACACGAGATGTGGAAAACTCGTCAGCGCCCCGGTCACAACCAGCGGCGCGTGGGTGGCGATGACGACTTTGACATCGCGGTATTCCGCGGCGTTCAGCACTTTGTCGACATATTCGCGCTGCCAACTTGGATGGAGGCTGTTTTCGGGCTCGTCTATGAGGACCACCGTGTTGTTTGCGATCGCGGTAATCAAAAAGACGAGCGAGGAAATGAGCGCAAGCTCGCCCGAGCTTGCGTGCAACAACTCGATGACCTGGCCATTATGGCGCTGCAAATACACCTGGATCTCGCGGAGAATGCCCATCCTGCGAAGCCAGTCCTCGAACCGAAGCACCGTGGCGAACTCCCGCGCGAGCGAATATTCAAGGACAGGACTGTTGGGATCAATCCACAGTATTTCGTTCGCGTTATGACGCTTGAGAAAAGCAAGACACTGATCGTAGTCGCTAGGATCCAGATCCACTTCTTCCGGCAGCGGAAATGGTCCGCTTCCAACCTCTATTTTGAAGCCGAAGCGAGAAAGATATCCGCAATAGTCAAGAGTTTTGCCGATCTGATAGAAGTGGGAATTGGGCTCGTCAATCGTACGCGCGATCGCCTTCTTGACGATGCCCTTGGGCGAACGGCCGCTGCGGCTCGCCGAAACGCGTTTGACACCCCGCATGCCAGAAAATCGGTCGTATGCAGTGTTGCAGATGACGGCCAGGTCGCGGTCCGCGCGAAGCTCGACAGCGATTGCCTTCAACAAGTTGCTTTTGCCAGCGCCGTTCGGCCCGACAAGGATAGTGACATGCTCGCCACCCGAGGCCGGAACCAGAGCGTCGAGATGTTCCACCATTACGCCTTGCCTTCCCTCTTGGCTTGGTTCAGCAGACCAGAGCAGCACTATGCCTTGGCGGCGAAATTATAACCGCCTGCTGTCGGGCGCAATACGCACCGACGACGTAACTTCTTCTAACGGTTTGTATGCCGCCCTCGCCAAATATTCCTCGTGGCACCCCTTCCACTACGATCAAACTTGCTGTCAATTTATCGGTCGAACTGCCAATTCGGAGCGCTTCCGCCCAAAATCGTGAGTTGATGCGTGGCCTTTTCCGGAGCTTCACGCAACCTCGTATGATTTCGCCACCGGCCGGCCCTAGGACAATCGCGCCGGGCTCAACAGCCTCTGAGAAGGCCATACCTATGCTACCCGATCGGAAATTCCGATACCGATCCAGAGGAGATCGCGTATTCTAAAGACGCACAGCTATCGACGCATTTTGCGAACGATGCCTTAGCTGGGGAGTTCAAAAACTATCATCACAGTGTCGCGGTTTTGCGCATTGTGGCCAAAGCGAAGCCCGCTGGAAGCACGGCCATATCGCTGTCCGTTAAGCGACCGTTGCAGTTCAGATAGCTCAGGCAATCGACCGCACCTCCATTCGGCCGAAGGCTTCAGGCCAGGAGAATGCGGCTAGTCTCCCACGCGCTCGCGGTCGTAACCGGAGAAATCTGGCATGATATCGCCCGCTAGTAGCTTCTCCTTCGACAGCAGCCCAGCGTCCTCGAGCGCTTCGAAATCCGGCAGCTGACGCAGCGTCTCGAGCCCGAACTGCGACAGAAAAGTCTTCGTCGTCACATAGGTGTAGGGGGCGCCCGGCTTCGGGCTACGCGGCCCCGAGGCGATCAGCTCCTGTCCCCGTAGCACGCCGATCAGATCCCGCGACACTTCCTTGCCGAAGAAGGAAGACAGCTCGCCACGCGTGATCGGCTGGAAATAGGCAATGCACATCAGCACAAGCGCCTCCGACTGCGACAGTTCCTTTGTCCCCTGCCCTGCTGTGCCGAAGGCGGTGTGAATGACGTCGGCAAAAAACCTTTTGGTGCGGTGCTGCCAACCGCCGGCGACGGACACCAGCTCGTAAGGGCGGCCGGCGAGTTCGGCGCGGATGTCGTCGATGACCAGCTCGAGATTGCAGTTCTTCCCCACCACCCGCGCGAGGACACTACGTGTCACCGGTTCGCTTGCTGCAAAGATCACGGCTTCGACGCGGCCCATCCATTCGCGCCAGCGCAGTTCTGGCGGCAGGTGGTCGAGCTCGGTGTCGAGAAGGGCCGGCTGGTCGTTCGGTTTGCGGCGGGCAGACGCTTCGCTCATCGCTAAAGCCCAAAAAGCCGGAAGCTGGTGCGGCCCGATAGCTCGCGCACCGCTTCGAGTTGTCGCAGCCGCTCGAACAGTCGCCGCGCCGCAAAGCGCGACAGGTTCTTTGTCACAAGCGATCCGGCGACGGCATCTTCATTCAGGAGCAGCAAAATCGCGTCGCTGGCGCCTTTCGCTCGCAGTTTTGGCGTGACGGAGAGAAGCTTTTCGGCGCGTCGCGACAGCTCAGCGGCCAGCCGGCAGGCATCGGCTGCCGCCTGAACCAGGGCGCAACAAACCGCCCGCTCAAAACCTTGTCCCTCCGGTCGGATGCGCTTGCGGCCGGCCTCGCCGCGAAAAGCCGGGCCAAAGACCTGGGCCATCAACAGCGGCAGCGGCCGCGGCCAGCGAAGGCTTTGCGCCAGCACCAGGTCGGCGAGCCACCAGGCCAACAGCTCGGCATCGGGCCGCATGGCGACGACGTGCGCGGCGATCGCCGCGGCGGCGAACGGCGCCGGCCGCGGCGAGCGCGCCAGGTCGTCGATGTGTTCACAAAGCGCGGCCAGCGCCCCGCCATCCCAATGGAAGCCCAGCTGGTGGAGTATCTTGCCAAGCCGGTCAGGGGTAGCGACGGGCGGCTGCCCGGCCAACTGCCGCCAGGCGCTGAAGATGGTGCCGGCGGGTCCAGGGTCGGCCCCGGCCTGGCGCAGATACCAGGCGTCGCGCAAGGCGGCCGCGTCCTCGGTGCGGCCGGCGAGCCGCATGCTGGCGGCGGCGCAATCGAGCGCCAGCCGCTGCCGCCAAACGCCGGCCCAGGCAGGCTGCGCGCGGGCCAGCGTATCGAGGACACCCAGGGCGGCGCCGGCCCGGAAGGCGGCGTCGCCGTCGCTCGGCGCGCCGGCGCTTGCAACCGCCCAGGCCGGAACGGTCGGCGGCGCGGCGGGGCGGGCGGGCATTGCACTGGCGCTGAGGGGATCGAGGCGAATCATGCTTTGGAGGGTAAAGTGGCCGTGCGCTTTGCGCCACGATTTTTGCGCCAAAACGCACAGCCTGTCGGAGCAAGAAAACGAATGATAATGTTGCATTATCGCTCGTTTTCCGATCTATAGGAGAAATGGCCATTTTCGTCGCGCAGAACTCGGAAAAACACGTCGACCCGACCTCCGCACCGTCCCACAGCACGGCCGCCGTCATCGATCATTCGCCAGCAGAGGCGGTCGCCGACGATCTTCCCGATATCATCGATGTCGTGCTCGCCATGGGACAGCCGTCAGACGACTTTTCGGGGGAGAACACGGCACCGGCCGCGCAGCCAATTTCTGGCCTTCCGGCTCATCTGGAAGGGCTCGCCGAGCGCGCCCGCGATTACGTCGAGGCAGCAAGCTCCGCCAACACCCGGCGCGCCTACGCCGCCGACTGGAAGCATTTTTGCGCCTGGGCGCGCCGCCAGCACCTCGATGTGTTGCCGCCCGATCCGCAGGTCGTCGGCCTTTACATCACGGCTTGCGCGTCCGGGAAGGTAACGGGCGACAAAAAACCGAACGCCGTCTCGACCATCGAGCGACGTCTGTCGTCGCTGGCCTGGAATTTCTCTCAGCGTGGCCAGCCGCTGGACCGGAAAGACCGGCATATCGCCACCGTGCTGGCCGGCATTCGCAACGGCCACGCCTCCCCTCCCCGGCAAAAGGAAGCCATTCTGCCGGAAGACCTGATCGCCATGCTGGAAACGCTGGACCGGGCCGGCTTACGCGGCTTGCGCGACCGCGCCATGCTGCTCCTGGGTTTCGCCGGCGGCCTGCGCCGCTCCGAAATCGTCGGTCTCGACGTCGGCCGTGACCAGACCGAGGATTCTTCCGGCTGGATCGAAATTCTTGATAAGGGCGTGCTGGTGACCTTGCGCGGAAAGACGGGCTGGCGCGAGGTCGAAATCGGCCGCGGCTCGGCCGATGCCACCTGCCCCGTCGTCGCCCTGCAGACCTGGCTGAAGCTGGCGCGGATCGCCCATGGTCCCCTCTTCCGGCGCGTCACCGGCCAAGGCAAGACGGTCGGCGCCGTGCGGCTCAACGACCAGGAAGTGGCGCGGCTGGTCAAGCGCACCGCTCTCGCCGCTGGTGTCCGCGGCGACCTGTCCGAAGGCGATCGCGCGACAAAATTCTCGGGCCATTCGTTGCGTGCAGGGCTTGCCTCCTCGGCTGAAGTCGACGAGCGCTATGTGCAAAAACAACTCGGCCATGCCTCGGCTGAAATGACTCGCCGCTATCAGCGCCGGCGCGATCGTTTCCGTGTCAATCTCACCAAGGCGAGCGGACTGTAGGGCGCAAGCGCCCTCCCCTGCCCTTCGGATGCCGAGAATGCGTTATCGCCAGGATAGCTGGTCCTTCGGCAACCGGCCGCTCGGGTCGAATACGGTTACCTTGTGCGGCAGATCCGGACCCCAGTCCCAAAGGACCAGATTGCGATCCTCCATCTCGGCGCTCGGCGCGAAACTTGGGACCACAATGCCGGCAATATTTCGAGGTCGCAACCGGTCGTAGATGGACCAGGACGCCGGGCGCTCTCCGTCGCTGAGAGCAGTTGCCCAGGCGCAGGCCATCTCTTCGAGCGTCACAGAAAACTCTCCCCTCCCCTCTTGCGTTGTCAGATCCGCGATGTCGTCACAATCAATCTCATAGGAGCAAAGCACGCACGGATCGATCCGCTGTGCGAAGCCCTGGTTGGCTTCCTTGATCGCAGTCATGATGGTCAGTGCCAGATAGAGTGCCGGCACGCCTTTGGGATTGAATCGGGCGCCTCGGATCGCCGCTCCTTCGCCGGAAGTCGGCTTGAATGCCCAACGTGGATCGTGTGCGCGGTAGCAGGTTCTGACGACCCTCACGCAAACCCGCCAACGGCCATGTGATCGAGATAATCACGGACCGCTGCGGCCTTGCCGTCCTTCACCAGCGCCTCAGCGGTGCGTCCGCCAAATGCTGGAAGCGGCTGAGCCCGATACCAAGCCATCGCCTGCTCCTTGCCACCCGCCCAATCCGTTACGCGGCTGATGATCTCGAGCATTTCCCGCAGACGCCCCTGGGTCTTTACCGTGGCGCTACGCTCTGACCGGTAAAGGGTCTCGCGCGCAAGACCGGCAGTCTGGGCTAACTGGCCTTTGGACATGCCAAAACCGTCCGCGACCTGCTCGATCGCAATCTTCCCATTCCGGTCCATGTAGGACAAGATGAGAGGTCCGTTCTGCTCTGGGATCTTGAGTGCATGGGCCACGGTATTCACCCTACCATATCGAGAGTCATATTTCTTGTGCAAAAGATATGGCACTTCTCGACAGCTTTCAAGCTCAGGGACAACCAATTTAGGCTGTTGCCACCGCCCTAGCAGGCACGTGGATCAAGCCGACCGTGCGCGATTATATCGAGGCAGCAAGTTCGGCAAACACCCGTCGCGCCTATGCGGCCGACTGGAGGCATTTTTGCGCCCGCTGCCGGCGTCAGTCGTTTGATCCGCAGCCGCCGGACCCACAAATCGTCGGCGTCTACATCACGGCCCTAGGCCTCGGGATCGGCAAGGGACAACAAGTCGGTGTCGTCCATCGAGCGCCGCCTGTGTCGTCGCTGACCTGGAACTATACACAACGCGGTCAACCGCTCGACCGGAACGACCGGGCATCGCCACCGTGCTCGTCGGCATCCGTAACAAACACGCCTCCCCGACCCGTCAAAGGGAAGCCATCCTGCGCGACGATGTTCTCTCCGTGCAGGAAACGCTCGACCACGTCACACTGCGCGGTCTGCGCGACCGCGCCATGCTGCTTTTAGGCTTCGCCGGTGGCTGCGTCGCTCCGAAATCGTCGGCCTTGATGTTGCGGGCGATCAAACCGAGGACGGCCGCGCTCGATTGAATTTCTTTCCAGACATGGGCGTGCTGGTCCGTCGCCGCCTGCCCGGTCGTCGCCCTGTAGGCTTGGCTGAAGCTTGCCCGTATTGCGCATGGCCCCTCCCGCCGCGTCACCGGTCAGGGCAAAGTGTTGGGAGCCGATCGGCTGAACGGTCAGCAGGTGGCGCGGCTGGTCAAACGCGCGGCCTTGCCGCCGGTGTGCGCGGGATCTTTCCGAGCGCGGCCAAAGGTCTTCTGGCCATCCGCTGCGCGCAGGCCTCGCGTCCTCCGCCGAGCTGATGAACACTATGTGAGGAAGCAGCTTGGCCACGCCTCGACGGAGATGACACGCAAGTTTCAGAGACTGCGTGACCGTTTTCGAGTCAATCTCACCAAGAGCATCCGCGCTCTGAAAGACTCCCCTCTATGTCGCTGGAGAAGGTAGTTAGCGTCAGCCCTTTCCTCGAAGCGGTCTCACCGAGACGCGACTTGGCATCTGTTCGGGAACCATCTTCGACGGATCGGGAAGACGACGGCTATTTCCATTTCGTCTGGTGAGCGAAATGGTCCCCACCATTCCGTCCTGATGCTTGGCTTTTATCGTGATGGCGACGAGCTAGCGAGCGCTGCCTTCTCTCCTCCGCGCTATCAGCTGAAACGCCTGGCTTAGCTTCTTTCAAGGGAGACGGAAGATGACATGGTCGATTTGCAATGTCGGGTCAGCTTCCGGCGATTTTCATCTGCAGCTATTCGTCAGAAGCTCAATGTCACGACCATTTGCCACGCTCAGGCGGCGGTGAAGGTCGCCAGGTAAACCGATAAGAACTGCTGCGTGACGCCTGGGTAAACAGCATTTGTCCGCAGACAAAATCGCCGAATTGTCTAGCATATTCAGTTGTATGAATCATTGGGTGATTCTATCCCGAGACCATTAAGCTTTTGTTAACTTTAAATTTCTTGCCCGGGCGAGCGAATCGGACATAATGACGGTTGCTTAGCGCCTTTGCGTCAAAAATCGTTTTTAGAGGGCATCTATCGAATGAACGTGAGTTCGCCCGTTCCTATTAAAATCCCGCTGCTGTTCGAGAAAAGCATCCTCGATCAGGGCGACCAGATATCGAAGAAATTGCACCTGCTTTCGATGCAGCGCTTCCCTCCCCACGCAAAGAAGAGTCTTCGTTCGTTCTCGCTGGCGGAGGTTGCGACCTATCTGGGGGTTTCCCAGAGCCATCTGAAGAAACTGCATCTGGAAGGAAAGGGACCGGTGCCTGAAACCTCGACGTCGGGCAGGCGCTCGTACAGCGCTGAACAGATGCTTGAGCTGCGCCAGTATCTCGACCAGTACGGTCGATCTGACGCCCGCATGTATGTTCCCCATCGGCGGCCGAGCGAGAGGCTTCAGATTTTAGCTGTGGTCAATTTCAAGGGTGGCAGCGGAAAGACCACTACCGCTGCCCATCTCGCCCAATATCTTGCGCTTACCGGGCACCGTGTCCTTGCTGTCGATCTCGATCCGCAGGCGTCGCTTTCTTCGTTGTATGGGTTCCAACCTGAACTCGACCACACGAAATCGCTTTATGATGCGATTCGTTATGACGACGAGAAGGTGCCTCTCTCGGAAATCATCAAGCCGACGAATTTCCCGGGCTTGGATATCGTCCCTGCGAACCTAGAGCTGCAGGAATTCGAATACGACACGCCTCTGGCAATGACGGACAAGTCTTCGAACGTGGGCAGGGCGTTTTTTACGCGCATCTCGAAGGCATTGATGGAGGTCGATGATCGCTACGATGTCATAGTCATCGATTGTCCGCCGCAGCTTGGCTACCTGACGATCACCGCACTGACCGCGGCCACCTCAGTGTTGATCACGATCCATCCGCAGATGCTCGATGTTATGAGCATGGGCCAGTTTCTGCTGATGCTCGGGAACATCCTGGAGCCGATCAGAGCGGCCGGCGCCGAGGTGAATTTGGAGTGGTATCGCTATCTTGTTACCCGTTTCGAGCCGACGGATCAGCCGCAAGCGCAGATGGTGGCGTTCCTGCATACGCTGTTCGGCGAATTCATCCTCAAGAACCAGATGCTGAAATCAACGGCGATTTCCGATGCGGGGATTACCAAGCAGACCCTATACGAAGTCGAAAAGAATGCGATGACTCGTTCAACATATGAGCGGGCAATGGAAGCCTTGGACGTCGTAAATGGCGAAATCGTAGCCTTGATTCATGAAGCATGGGGGCGTTGACTTTGTCTGCAGACAAAAGTGGGTCTTTTCCGAATGTATTCAATGGGCTACGCACTACCTGGAGGTAAAACATGGCACGTAAGAATCTTCTTGCAGGCCTCGTAGAAGCGGAGACCGGCGACCGGGCGTTATCTGCCTCCGCCGCGGCATATCCGATCCGCGGCGCGTCAAAATCCATGATCCGATCGGTCAACGAGTTGGCTAAGCAAGCGGATGCATATCTTGAAGGCGAGCATGTCGTCGAACTCGACCCAAGCGCAGTCGACGGCTCGTTCGTTTCCGACCGCATGGGCGACGACGAGGAACAGTACCAAGAGC
Organism: Mesorhizobium waitakense; assembly: GCF_056431085.1. Taxonomy (NCBI): domain Bacteria; kingdom Pseudomonadati; phylum Pseudomonadota; class Alphaproteobacteria; order Hyphomicrobiales; family Phyllobacteriaceae; genus Mesorhizobium; species Mesorhizobium waitakense. The sequence continues at coordinate 38,577 of NZ_JBWKME010000155.1, forward strand.
TGCTAGAAGCGATTCGTGAAAGAGGGCAGGATTCTCCCATACTTGTCCGTCCGCATCCGGGCTCCGACGGCCGCTACATGATCGTCTTCGGCCATCGCAGAGTCCGAGTCGCTCGTGAACTGGGACGGAAGGTGAGGGCGGTCGTGAAGGTGATCGACGACAAGACCCATGTAATTGCCCAGGGTCAGGAGAATTCCGCTCGGGCAAATCTTAGTTTCATCGAGAAGGCAATGTTCGCAAAGCGCCTTGAGGATTTGGGGTACGACAGAGATGTTATCTCGTCAGCATTGGCCTCGAACGCCGCTGCGGTCTCGAAGATGGTATCAGTTGTCACAAGAATTCCGGCATCTGTGATCGGCAAGATCGGATCAGCTACGTCTGTAGGCCGCGAGCGGTGGGTCGAGCTCTCTCTGCTCGCCGGCAAGAAATCCGAAATGGTTAATGCAATCTTGTCCGAGCCAGAATTCGGTGAGTTGGAAAGCAGCGACCGCTTCGAAAGGTTACTAGCAGCCCTGAATGCGACGGGGAAGCCGGTTCGCAAGGTAGCTGTGAAGTCCCAAGCACAATCCTGGGTCGCGGAGGACAAATCAGTTAGCGTCAGCGTCAAAAAGGCAGGCAAGGCCATCACGATCGCCGTGAAGGAGATGGACGGCCGCCGCTTTGGGACGTGGATATCCGATAATCTGGCCAACCTTTATGAGGCGTTCAGAGAGTCGGAGAGGACATCAACAGGAGACTGAAACCGCAAAAGAAAAAGGCCCCCGAACGTCACCGTCGCGGAAGCCCTTCTCGTCTGTCGCAAGCTGAGAATCGCATTTCCCCGAATCACTGTCAAGAGTCGTGGCGCCGTTTTGGCGAGCAGATTTCTTTTGCCTAATCGAGGGTGAAAGAAAATGGAGACGGGTATTGCAACGACGCCCTTTGGGCGGCGGCCGATGTCGCTTGCCATGTTGGCGGCACAGAATGACTCGAAGGAAATCCCCGACGGCAAGGCCGTCGAGAAATGGCATATCTACCGCAACCTTTGCGAGGGCAGGAGCATTGTCGGGGTCGGCGATCGCTCTCTGGCCGTTCTGAACGCGTTGCTGTCGTTTTATCCGGACAGCGAGTTGAGCGAGGAGAACGGCCTGATCGTGTTCCCCTCCAATGCACAGCTGTCGCTGCGAGCCCATGGGATGCCTGATGCTACGCTCAGGCGGCACCTGGCAGCCCTTGTGGGCTGCGGCCTGGTCATCCGACGCGACAGTCCGAACGGCAAGCGCTATGCGCGCAAGGGGAGGGGAGGGGACATTGAGGAGGCGTTCGGCTTCTCTCTCGCCCCGCTACTGGCCCGTGCTGATGAGTTCGAAGCGGCCGCCGAGCGCGTGCGCGCCGACAACAAGGCCCTGAGGCTAATGCGCGAACGGATTACGCTGCACCGTAGGGATGTTCAAAAGCTGATCGAGGCAGCCGTGGAGGAAGATATGCCAGGCGATTGGGGCGGCCTGTGGCGGCGTTTCCGCGCTGTTGTGGAGGCGATTCCGCGTCGGGCATCCCTGGGCGAGATGGAGCTGATCGTGGGCGGTCTGGCCGCGTTGCACGAGGAAGTGGACATCCTGCTGGAAAGCTTCATGAATTCCACGAATCCGAGCGGCAGTGAGTCTCAAAACGAGCGGCAGCAATCATATTCAAATCCCGACTCTATTTTTGAATTTGAACCTGCTTTGGAAAAAAGCACGGCGCGGGCAGAGCCAAATCCCGACGGGAAGCCGAAAGGCTATCCGCTCGGCCTTGTGCTGAAAGCGTGCCCCGACATTGTCGACTATGCCGTGGAGGGAATTGGCAGCTGGCGCGATTTCATGATCACTGCGGCCCAGGTCCGCGGATACCTGGGGGTCTCGCCGTCGGCTTACGAGGATGCTTGCCACACAATGGGCCAGGAGACGGCTGCCGTGGTGATCGCCTGCATCCTGCAACGTTCCCAGCACATCAACTCGGCCGGCGGATATCTGCGCGTGCTGACCGAAAAGGCGAGGGCAGGGGAGTTTTCGGTGGGACCGATGTTGATGGCGGCGTTGCGAACGAACGGGGTGACGGCAAAGATGACGGGTTGATCCGAGCGCGAAATTTTTGACGTTGCCGATGGTCGCTACACGATCAGCCGCGCCGAGTGCCCCACTTGCTGCTCGGCGTCGTTGTAATCGTGCGAGGACTGTTGCACGGCGCGGTGCTGGGGCTGTTGCATTGCCTCAGCCAGCGGGATCCCACGTCTGGCGGTTCCGTGAGAAAGCCAGAGCTCAGGCCATGGGGCACTGAACAGTTTGTGTCGGTTTTGCTTCCGGATTTCAATTGAAACGCTAGGCTGAAAATCCGCACGCCACGACTGCGCCAATTCGGCTCTGGGCGGGAGAGCCCAGACGCCTTGGTGAGGTTGGCCCGGAACCGATCGCACCGCCGAGCGGCAGTCTGCAAACCGCGCTATTTCTTGGTGGCCAGCGATTGCTTGAGGAGGACGATCTCCTTCAGTGAGATGGTGTGCCGTTGCTCAATCCGCTTTAGCTCGCCTTCCAAATAGGCATTTCGCCTGTCGAGCCGGGCGCGGTCTTCATCAAGAAGCTCAATTTTGAGTAACGCGTTATGTAAAGTATGCCGCTGCTCCTCGAAGAAGGCGCGTTCGACGATAAGCTGTGTCTCTGAATCGAACGCATCTTCGATGACACGCTGCACACGAACTGCCCTGCCGGCAGCAGCCAATCGCGCACGATAGGCGCGCTGTCGTTCCGCCGGCGTTAGCGCATCTGGTTGACGGGGGCGGCCACGCGGGTGTTTCGGTGTATCCATGCTTCTAGTTTAGCATAACGCGTTACGAAAACAAAGCCACCCCCTTGCTTCGCAACGTCACGGCTTTTGGTGAGAGGAAAGGAAGGTGATGTCAGAGCCCCGACGCCTTTAGCGAGATTGGGCGCGCCGCCGCTGATATTTGCGCGTCATCTCGGTTGAGGCGTGGCCACGTTGTTTCTGGACGTAACGCTCCTCGATGTCGGCCGAAGGAGGCCAGGTCGGCGCGCAGCGAGTGTGCGGAGAAGAGCAGCCCACGTTCCTTTTCCGGGAGATCGGAGCGGACGCCAGCTGCGAGTGCGGTTTGCTCGAGATGCTTGCGGAGAGCGGCTCGACGTCGACGGTCTTGTTGTCCTTGAAGATTTGCCGGAAGAGGGGGGCCCTCTCCTGATGCGGCCGAAGCCGTTCGAGGGTGGCTGCAAGACAGGTCTGGTCAGCAACCATCCCGATCCAGGCTGCGACGAGAACGGCGCAGGCCGCCCGCAAAGCCCCAAGAGCAGGATTGCCCGATCGCGCAAGTCCCTCAGATCATGGCCGAGCATGTTGACCGTCGTCTTGATGCTGTCGCCGAGCGCGGCCTCGTTCTGCCGTGGCGGCTTTGCATGCTTTCCTGCGGATGCCGGGGAGCGCTGTCCATGGGCTGGCCGCGCCTGGGTAAAGTTCCAGGCAACCGGAGAGCCGCCGTTCGCGTCGCGACCGAGCGCGCAGTGGCGCCGTGTTTATCGGTCATAAAAGCCTGTCGACGAGCGCGGCGGTTTTGGTTCAAATTATTGTCAAAAGCGCCGCCGTGGTTCATCCTGTCGATAATGATTCTACGCCCGAAACCGTCCCGACCGCACGTTGTCGAACCTGCCCATGCCGAGCCGCTCGCACTCGCGACGCCGACGCCGGTGCCGTCCTGGCTGCGCCGGGCCGCGCGGCAGCCGCAGACGCTGGAGGATGCCGCGATTATGGCCGGCGCCGCTATCGGCGCGCTCGATGCAGTCGTGCGCCGGCAAGAACGATGGGCTGGCGCCTGGCGGCAGCGGCTAGCGCTTGCTGCCGGCGCGGTGACGGCAAGACAAGCGGGCCGCGTCGAGGATGAAGTACCATTGCGCGATGCTGTGCTCCTGACCCGCCCCGGCGATGACGTCGGCCCCGCCGGCCGGATGTTTTTGGCCTGGCGTCGGTTGGCCACGCGGCCTACGGAGGAACTGCTGAGCGAGCCGGGCATCGCCGAGGTTCTGGACGATCTGGGTCTCGCACGCGACGATGGGACGGTATCTGATCTTTTGGATGACCTTCGGCAACTCGCCGGCGCCGAAGGGGTGGTCGCAATCCTGGGTGGGGCGCTCGCCAGCGCGGAACGGCATGGTGTTGGGCGCGCGGGAGCATGGTTCGCGGATGCGCTGCTGGCGCAACGGCTTGGCTGGGGCCATGCGGTGCCGTTGTTGGGCACGGAGGCCGAGCCGGGGGCGAAGCTCGCGCGCGCACGACGCCCGGGAACAAGTTTGGCGACTGGCGTGGAGCGCCAACCCGACCAGACCAAAGGACTGCTTTTCGCGCACGCGCGCGCAGCGCTGCGCGCCATCGATCTTTCCGCCGAGCTCGGACGCCGCGCGGATCGGCTGCTCGCGGTGGCGCCGAAGTTGCGCGCCCGGGCGTCGGATCGCGTCGTCGAAAAACTGCTGTCCGGCGACGCAATTGTCGCCTCGGAGAAGATCGCCGGCATGAGCGATCGCGGCCTGCGCCGCCTTTTCGACCGTCTCGTCGATCTTGGCGCGGTGCGCGAGCTGTCCGGCCGCACCACGTTCCGCATTTACGGGCTGTAGCGGATGGTGGAGGGCTCTCGTACAAGACGAGGCAAAGGCCGGTCAGATGATCATCTGTTGGACCGCGAGCTCGATCACCTGCCGCCGGAGGTGCGCTGGCGGGAATGGATGAACCGCGTCGAAGCAACCGTCTTCGCGGCGAGTGAGCCGGTCACACGTAGTGTGCTCGCGCGAGTGGTTGGCGCCAGTTGCAACCTCGACCTCCTCATCGACGACATCCGCGAGGAGCTGCGCGGCCGCCCCTATGACCTGGTCGCGGTCGCCGGCGGCTGGAAACACCTGACACGGCCGGCCTATGCCGACGCCATCCGCGCCGCCGTCGGTGTCAGCGGGCGCGCGACCGACCTCACGCAGTCCGAGGTGTTGGTGCTGATGTGTGTGGCATATTTCCAACCGATCACGCGCTCCGAGCTGTCGTCGTTCTTCGGCCGGGAGATCAGCCGCGACCTGATCGGCAATCTGCGCGAGGCTGGTCTGATCGCGTCCGGTCCGCGCAGCCCGACACTTGGCGCGCCCTACACCTATGTCACCACGAAAGCGTTCCTGCTGCATTTCGGGTTTGACACGCTTCGCGATCTTCCCGACACCGAGGCTCTCGAGGATGCCGGGCTGCTCAACAAGGAAAAGCTGCTGGCGGACCTGACCGGCGCGACAGGGCTGTTCGGCGAGATCGAGGCAGAGGAGCAAGACCAGCCATGAAGGATCCCGCCTTTGGCAAAGACGCCGTGCGCGCTCTGGCGACCGCCGATTCCTTCGCGCGCGGCCGCGACTATGTGCGCAGCGGGGCCGTTTCCGGGCTGATGCGACGCGGCGACCGGCTGACCGCTCACGTCGAAGGCAGCGACTTCGCGCCCTACGAGGTGACGGTCGATCTGCACCAGGGTGGAGTCGCGGCGACGCGCTGCTCCTGCCCCTACGACTGGGGCGGCGCCTGCAAGCACGTCGTGGCCGTGCTCCTCAAATATCTCGACACGCCAGACTCGGTGGTGGAGCGACCACCCCTTGACGGGGTTCTCCGGAACCTCGATCGGGAGGCGCTGGCGGCGCTGCTCACCAGACGGGCCGAGGAGGATCCGGCATTCGAGCTGTGGATCGAGGCCGAGCTTGCCGCCGGCGCGCCGGACCCGCTTTCGGCCAGCCCCCGGCGAACCGCCGTCGACCCGGAGCCGATCAAACGGCAGGCCGAGGCGCTGCTGTCGGGACGCACTTCGCGCCGAGATCGCTGGAGCGACAATGGTGCCGCCGTCGACGAGGACGCTTTCGCGGCACTGATCGACAAGGCAAAGCCGTTTCTCGAAGCCGGGGACGGACGCAATGCGTTGAGGATTCTCGAGCCGGTGACGGAGGCGCTCGTGCCGGCATGGCTCGAACAGGCCGACTGGGACGAGACCCTGCACGAGTTCTTTCCCGTGCTCGGCCAGATGATCGCGGAAGCGGTGCTGTTGGGCGGCCTTCTCCCGGAGGAACGGGACGACCTGATGGTCCGGCTCGACGTCTGGCAGGGCATGCTCGATGAATACGGCCTCGACGACCATCTACAGGTCGCGATCGACGCGCTCGAACAAGGCTGGGACGAGATCGGCCTCGACGATATTCTTGCGGGAAAGGGTCGCTCCTGGCCGCTTTCGGGCCACGGCGACTGGACCACGGCGCGGCTGACGCAAGCGCGGCTTCGAGTTCTCGAGATCGGCGGGCGGACGGACGAATTCCTCAACCTCGCCAGGGCCGCGGGACGCCATGGCGACCACGCCGCCATGCTGGTCCGGCGCGGGTGCAGCACAGATGCGATTGCCTATGCGCGCAAAAGGTTCCGCTCCGCCGAAGAGGCCCTCCAGCTTTCGCGCCTCCTGAAAGAGACGGGGCAAGTCGATGCGGCGCTGGAACTTGCGGGGTGGGGACTGAGCCTGAAACCGGAAGGCGATCGTCTATTCGGAGTGGTCGGCCTCGCCCGCTGGCTGCGCGACAGCGCCGCTGCGCTGGGCCGGGACACAGTTGCAGTCACGGCGGCGGGCAGCGCCTTCGAACACAGCCTGTCGCTCGAAGATTTTCGAGCGGCCGAGATGCTTGCGGGACCAGGATGGGCCGAACTGCGGCCCCACCTCCTGGCTTGCCTGGCGGCGCCGACGTACGCCCACGACCGGACCGAGATTTTCCTCGGCGAAGGCATGATCGATGAGGCGGTGCGATCCGTCGACGTCGAGAACACGCTGCGCAATCCAGCGAACGACGTGCTGCTGCGGCTCGTCGAAGCGGCGCACGCCAGCCATCCCGACTGGGTCATCGATGTCGCCGAGCGCATCGCCGCCAACATCATGGACGCCGGGCAGTCAGGCTTTTATGAACTGGCGGCGCAATGGCTGGAGAAGGCGGCGCTCGCCCATGACGCCGCTGGCCGGTTCGAGGACTGGATCACAAGGATCGATGCGCTGATCGAAAAGCATCGCCGCAAGCACAAGCTGCGGCCCTTGCTCGAGGCGCTGCGGCCGCGCGCATAGGCGCTTCGATGCAGCTGCGTTGTTCGCGACGAGGGACCAGATCGCGATCGCTTCGGGATCGACCGGTCGCAACCGCCCCCATCCCTATTCCAGACGGTATCCAAGCGCCCGGTATCCCGCCCGCCGCTTCGCGGCCATGCGCGCGAGCACCGGCACCGTTGCGTCGACATAGTCGTAAACAAGAATTTCGGACTTGTCCCGGTGTTCGCGATGGAGCCGTCCGACATACTGGGCGAGCGTCCCCTTCCACGCGATCGGCATGGTCAGGAACAACGTGTCGAGGCGCCGGTCGTCGAACCCTTCGCCGAGATAGCGCCCCGTCGCCAGAATAAGGCGTTCCTCATCGTCCGGCGCCCGAAGGGCGATCTCGGCCGCCTTGCGTTCGGCCGCCGACATGCCGCCGCGCAGCACGGCGAGGTTCTTCGTGAATTTGGCAAATCTGGTCTGAAGCAGTTCGAGATGATCCCGGCGTTCGGTCAATACGACCGGTGACCGCTTCGCCTCGAGCGCTCCGAGAACGTCGTCGAAGATCAGGTCGTTGCGACAATCGTCCGCAGCGAGCGCGGCGTAGATCGCTGGCATCGAGGGGCGTTCAGCGCCCGCGAGCGATGGAGGAAGCTGGAATCGGGTCGGCCTTTCCAGGACGCGATGGCTCAACCCGCTTGCGATCGTCTGATCGCGTGCGCTCGCCCGATACCGGACGGCCCCGCATTGCATGAAGATGATGGGATGGTGTCCGTCCTTGCGGGCGACTGTCGCCGACAGGCCGAGGACGTATTTCGCCTTGGCGCGCCGCGCCACCAGTTCGAAGCTGGTTGCGGAGAGATGATGACACTCGTCGACGACGAGATGGCCGTAGTCGGCGACCAGGTCTGAAACCTCGCCGCGCCGCACCAGGCTCTGGATAAGCGCGACGTCGATCATGCCGGTTGGCTTGCGGCGCCCACCGCCGACAATGCCGATTTGCCGAGGGTCGATTGCGAGGAAGGTTTTGAGACGCTCGACCCACTGAGTGAGCAGTTCGCGACGGTGCACCAGCACCAGCGTGTTGCGGGCACGCTCGGCAATCAGTGCTGCGGCGACGACCGTTTTGCCGAACGCGGTGGCGGCCGCCAGCACGCCGAAGTCGTGCGCCGCCAGCGCCTCCCTGGCTTCGATCTGCCTGCCGCGCAACGCGCCTAGGAACCGCGTGCCTTCGGAAAGCGCAGATCCCGCTTCCTGGCGGTCCACAACCTCGACATCACCGCCGTGATCCCGGATCAGCCTGGTCACGTCGTCGAGACAGCCACGCGGCAGGCCGACATGATTGGGATGGAGCTCGGCGCAGGAGATGATCCGGGGCTTATTGAAGGTCGGCAGGCGCATCGCCTGGGCACGGTAGAACTCCGGATTCTGGAATGCGGCCAGCCGAATGATCAGGGCCACCATGGTGGAAGGTAATCCGGAACGCTCCACATAGATCTGATCAGCGAGCACGATCTTGATCCGGCCCGGCAACGGTTCATCGATCCTGACTGGAACTCGCCGGGAAGGCGTCACGCGCCAGGGCTCGTCCGCCGATTCATCCTCGACCGACATGCGCACGCCAAGCACGCGCCCCACCGTCTCTGCCTCGTCCACCAAGCGGCTCACCGCATCGGCGGACAGACGCGGCAATACCGACAGAAAGGCCCACTGGTCGTCGTAAGGTCGCAAATCCCGGTCGACGAAGACGCTGTTGCCGCGTTCCCGCGCACGCCGCTGCAACGGTAGGGCGATGAGGTTTCCGAATCCGCCAATCGGCATTGTGTCCTGGCTGGGAAAGAAGCGGTCGTAGGAGGCAAAGCCGATCTCCGGGCGGCGCTCCATGGTTTCGGTCACGAGCAGGGAACCGAGCTGGCGCGCGGCGCGCCCCGGGATGGGCTCCGAGAAGAAGAGCCAAAGATGTCCGCCGTCGCCGGAGCGCGACCGCTCGAAGGCAGCGGAAATGCCCCTGGCTTCGCACGTCTCCATCAGAGCGGTCGCATCCACCCACCAGCTTTCCTCATCGAAATCGGCCGCCAGGAACCAGCAGGTTTCGTCGGGCAGCATCGGGTAGACGCCGGCGACGAAGTCTTCGGCGCTGGGTCGCGACGCGGTGCCGCCGCGCAGATGGCGCTCGATCATTTCGTCGGAAACCGGAATGAAGGCCTGATGGGGACAGACGCCACATTTAACCTTCGGCTTGCCGCAGATACCCTTCACCCATTCATTGGCGCAAGCGGGCGCGTAGCCCGATCGCCCTGCTTTCCTGTTTTCCCAGCGAACGGGATATACATCCGCTCTGCCGGCGAACAGGCGCCGGAACAGACCAATTTTCTCCGCCGCCGCCGCCGCATTGGTCACCGGTGCGGTCTTGGCGGCAGATGCGGCCTCACCATGCGAGAGTGGCGGCGTACTCAGTTGCTCAAGTTCGACGAGTCTCGCCTCAAGGGATCGCTGCTCCGCGGCCATCGACTTCAGGCGGGCGCGGATCCGCTCTATCTCGGCGTCTCGTTCAAGATCCCAATCCGACAAGCCTGGACAATCCCCATCATTCCGAGGTCAGAATCCCCGTGGGCGAGGCGCGTTGATAGCGGCACACTCCGATCAGACGGTCGCCGGAAGGCGCGGCTGGGGAGGTTGCCGCCCCCAAATTGCCCCGATCTCCTGTTTCCGCCATCAGAACCTGACGCCTACGATCTTTACGCCGATACGATCGGCGAGTTCGAGCAATGCGGAATAGACGTCAGAGTTCCCGGTCAAATCGAGCGACGCGCCGGAATGCACCAACATGTTTGCCGGAATTCGATCGCCAAACAGCATCACGGCCAGAGCCCGATCGTCCTGCCGAGAAACCCAGTAAAGTCCCTGGATATCTGGGCATTGTGTGTGAATGGCTTCAGCCCAGGGGCGTGTTGCTGAATAGCCGTCCTTCTCGGTGTCGATGATCTGGCTGCGCTTGATACCGAGTTTCCTTAGCGCAGTGACGCTCAGGTCAGCCAGGACGAAATCGCCCAGAGGCGTCACCTTCGAATAGACTTGATCGGCCAGTTTCACCTTGTCGTAGGTCTTCAGGCCAGGCGCGAATGGCACATCGTGGAAAACCGTTTCCATCGCCGCACAGTCAAAGGTCGTTCCGCCGTACAGAGTCGGGATACTGGCCCCATTTGCGTTTTTGATCGGGCTGAACCGGGCATTGCCTTTCAGGCCTGGATTAAATTCCGCGCCGGCATAGAGGTTCAGATGAATACGATGGATAACTTGGCCCACCGGCCATATCGTTCGGGTGATGATATCCTGCAAATTGTTCGATGGAACGGGAACTGGACTTGTCCGGGATCCCGGTCCCATCGTTGGTTTAGCCATGGAGTGCGCCTACCAACTCGTCCCCGGCGGCCGCAAGAACGCGCTCGGGTTGCGCTATGAGCATATCTTGCGGACGCTTACCCCCAAGGGAGCTGTTGACCGATGCAAACCAATAGGCGAGCCCCCAATCATCCTTTTTCCCGGAAAATACGCTCAGAACCTTGGCGAGCGCCTTGATGGGCCGATATCCGGCGGAATCCAGAGCATAGCCGGGGAAATAGTCTACACCCCGATGCCGAACCGCAAAGATCTGGCCTTCTTTCTTCCACTTGTTTGGCTGCGCACTTGGATTGCTGGTGCTGAACCCAGCCATATTGGCGATCTGGGAAGCCGTCAGCCAATCACCGCTTTCCAGCACTGCCCTTCTCGCCTCGGCCGTCATCCGCGCCTCCACAAGCATATGCTGCGGGGGCGGTACCTGAGGAACCAGAGCCTCGATTATTGAACCAATGGCTTCGCGTTGGCGCCTCATCAGGATGGTACGAACGAGAGGCGCGATGCTGACGACCGTGTCCGCGAGCGCGCGGATGGCAGGTTCACTCCCGTGCTCGAACGTTAGCGCTATGACCTGCTCCGCAGTCAGCCGATCAAGTTGGTCGCCAACCTGCTTCGGTGTTCCGGTGAGCGCGCCAAATCCCGAAAGTTCCAGGGTGTCATTGGTACGTGCCATGATATCCCGCTCCGTCTGTGTGGTGAGGGTGGTTACATATATAGAAAGATAACCAATCTCATCAAGTGGTGCTGGAAACTTTTTAGCCGCAGGCGACCGTCGATTAGCTCGCCAGCCATCAATTGTACGCTCCGGCAGCTTTCGCCTTGCCCCCGTTCGCACGGCGCCCCGTGCCCAGTAACGTCGCCTAAAGAAGCAAGATATGCGCCCACATGTCCATTTGACACAAACGCATCGTACGATGGAGATTACTCTGACGGGAGCGCAGCTCTCCATGCCAGTCGAGACGATGATGAGCAAATATAAAGATTACCGCCAGCCACGGCGTCGCTATGACGATGACCCGGTTTCCTTTTCGGAGCGGACTTCCGAGCCAGCTACTTTCAGCACTCGCCAGCCGTAACTCCAGGCGCTGTCGACGCCGAGGTGATCTGGTTCAACGCCAGCAAGGGTTTTGGCTTCGTCAAGCTGTCCACCGGCACCGAGGCGTATCTCCACATCCGGGTGTTGGAAGCTGCCGGCAGCCGCGATGTTTCCGAGGGGACGCATCTCAAGGTCACAGCGCAAGAAGGTCCACGAAGTCGCCAGATCGTCAAAGTCCTCGATATCGGCGAGCAGATTCCGAAAACTCCGGCAGATGAGCGCTTGGCGGGCGAGTCCATTGCCGCGAGCAGTGCGCAGCTGGAGAGCGGAGGCACGGTCAAGTGGTTTAATCCCGAAAAGGGCTTCGGCTTCATTGCTCCCGAGAACGGTGAAAAGGACGTCTTCGTTCACGCTACCGCACTGACCCGCTCAGGGCTCACCGTGCTGATGGAAGGGCAGAAAGTGTCTTTCCAATACGGGCAGGGCAAGAAGGGCCTGGAGGTTCGGAGCATTCGCCTCCTCTAGGCGCCGATAGATCGGCCATGGCCGAAACTACCTTCATACAAAAGAAAAGCCCGCTGCCGGGAGGAGGTGGCAGCGGGCTCTATTTTCGAATACGGCGCGGGAGGAGGTGCACCGCATTCAGTATCGGCATCCATCTGGGAGGAGGAGATGGCCGACAGCAAGATGATACCGACGGGCCGCCGATATTGCAATGCACAATTTCGTATCGCAAATGCGAAGGTGACGACAAGCCTGCCTGGCAACAAGCCCGATGGTTCCATCTGCCCCCAGGGCACTAGGCCCTTCACAAGGCCAATCTGGCGTGCGGCCTCGCCGCGGTCGCCGCCGCATGAAGCGGGTTCCTTGCCAACCGATTCCGAAAACCCGCGCAAGCTCTAAATCTATAGACCGGTTCGGCCGACCCGAACCGCCCCAAACCGTTCGCCGGCATCGCGAAATACTATTTCCCGAAGCGGCTGGTTCTTGGATCGGGTTGGCTTCCCAATTCAACAGTCTGGCGTCATTGGGGGCGATCACGCCGCAATGACGCGTTCCGCATCAAGTCTGAGGTTTTCAGCCATTCCATGGCCTTCCGCCTTTTTGCCCCATCCTTGCCGGCGCGACGCCGCGCGAGCGCATCATCGCCTGTATCGGCGCGACGATCGGCATTGCGCTGACCGGCACGATCGGCGGCCTGGCGCTCGGCAACGGCCCGCACGTGCCGCTGCTGGTGGCGCCGATGGGAGCCTCGGCGGTGCTCCTGTTCGCGGTGCCGGCCAGCCCGCTGGCGCAGCCATGGTCGATCATCGGCGGTAACACGATATCGGCGCTGGTCGGCGTGATCGTGACGCAGTTCGTGCATGAACCTGTCCTTGCCACCGGCATTGCCGTGGCGCTGGCTATCGCCGCCATGTCGTTCACACGCTGCTGCATCCGCCAGGCGGGGCCGCCAACCTGATCGCGGTGTTCGGCGGGCCGGCCGTCATCAGCGCCGGCTTGCTGTTTCCCTTCGTCCCGGTGGCGCTGAACTCAATCGTGCTGGTGGCACTCGGCTACGTATGCGGACGACGCGCTACTGATACAGGCAGCGACGTCG